>JBPCNP010000119.1:0-4018 GCA_051001215.1 Acidimicrobiales bacterium | reverse complement strand
GCCAACCGGGTGGTCGACCCCTGCTCGAAGCGAAAGTTCTCCGACTGGTGGAAGACCACGGCCGGCGACCGGTGGGTGCGCCTACCCGCCTCTGCGTTCGATCACCGCAGGTTCTGGGACGCCATGGACACCATCAGCGACGAACAGCTCAACGAGATCGAGCGGCGCATCGTGGCCCGCATGGCCGAAGCGTTCGACGTGGACCTGTCGGGGCTGGTGCTGGACATGACCAACTTCGCCACCTACATCGACTCGGCCAACGACCGGGCCCCGATTGCCCAGCGGGGCCACGCCAAGCAGAAGCGGACCGATCTGCGCATCGTCGGGCTGGGCCTGGTGGTGTCCACCGACGGCGGCATCCCCCTCGTCTCCCACGCCTATGCCGGCAACAAACCCGACGTGACCCAGTTCCCCGGCCTGGTCGCCGAGCTCGTCGCCCGCTTCGAGGCGCTGGACGCCGACTCCGGCGAGCTCACCCTGGTCTTCGACGCCGGCCAGAACTCGGCGGACAACCTGGAGCTGATGGCCGCCTCGCCGCTGCACTTCGTCGGCTCGCTCCCGCCCTCTGACCACCCAGACCTGCTCGCCGTCCCCAAGAGCCGCTACCGGGCCGTCGACGGCACCCGCTTCGCCGGGCTGAGGGCCTTCGAGACGAAGAAGGTGGTGTTCGGTGTCGAGCGCCGCATCGTCGTCACCCATTCGCAGAACCTGCACGACAAGCAGTCCCAGGGGTTCGACCAGACGCTGGCCAAAGCCCACCGCGGCCTCGCCGAGCTGAGCGCCCGCCTTACCCGGGGCAAGACCCGCAGGCCCCGGGACAAAGTCGAGGCCGAGATCGCCGCCATCATCAAACCCAGATGGCTCTCCCGGGTCATCACCACCACCCTCGTCGGCGACGCGCCGGCCGAGCTGCGCCTCAGCTCGATCATCGACGCCACCGCCCGCGCCGCCCTGGAAGCAGAGCTGTTCGGCAAACGGATCCTGTTCACCGACAAGACCGCCGACGCGGCCCCGATCGCGGTGATCGTGGCCGACTACCGCTCCCAGTCCGACGTCGAGGCCGACTTCCGCCAGATGAAAGACCCCAAGGTCGTCTCGTTCTCCCCGATGTTCCACTGGACCGAACAGAAGATCCGCGTCCACGCCTTCTACTGCGTGCTCGCGCTCATGGTCGCCCGCTTGATGGTTCGCGAGGCCAACCGCCACGGGCTGCACATGAGCGTGCGCGAGCTGCTCGACACTCTCGCCGGCATCGGCGAGACCGTGCTGCTCTACCAGGGCGAACGGGGACGCCCCCGGGCCCGGCGCATGCTCACCGAGACCGACCCCACCCAGCAACGCCTCCACGACATCTTCGGCCTCGACGCCTACGCCCCGACACGATGACCACCATCACCGCCGGGCCGGCCGCCTGGGACACCCTCGAACAGGCGTTGCGCCAACGACGCCCGGTCCGACTCACCTACCACGGCCGCCAGCGCACCGTGTGCCCCCACGCCCTCGGTTGGAAGAACGACAAGGCCATGCTCCTCGCCTACCAGAGCGCCGCAGCGACCCACGCCGGGGTGCCACCCCCCGGACCCCGCCAGGGGTGGCGGAACCTCTTCGTCGACGACATCTGCGACGCCACCCCGGCCGACCCGGCCGCCGTTTGGGAAACCGCCGACAACTACAACGCCTCCAGCCCGTTCAACTCCATCGATCGACTCAGCATCGCCGTCACCTAGGTAATACGCGGTGAGCCCCGGAAAACCGCCTCCCACCTGCGGGAACACCGCACCACCAGGCAGTAGCCCGGAAACTCCCGCTAGCCGATGAGCAGGCGACGGGGCCCTGGGGTCAAGACGGAGCGCCCGCAGCGGAAGCGAGGACGAAGAACGGTCTTGACGCTGGGGTGGACGCCACCTCTGTGCTGCCCACGAGAAGGAGAGCCGATCGGGTGAGGATCCAAGACGGATTCAACATCGACACGACGACATTGGCGGGGCTGATGGAGGAGTCCGAAGACCTCCACGTCGACGCCATGAGGATCGCCGCGGATTCCCTGCCCGAGTTGGCCCAGATCCACGAGGAGCGCAAGGGAGAGGTCAACACCGACGAGATCGAACACTTCAACGACGCTCGCCGCGCGATGCTGGCCAAGATGGGCCTCGGCGCCGGTGGCATGGCCACCCGGGCCCTGCTCGCTGGCGGCTTCGGAGGCCTCTTCGCCGGCCTGCTCGCCACCCCGGCCCGAGCTGACACCGCCCTCGACGTCCAGATCCTCCAGACGGCCTCCTCGCTCGAGGCGTTGGCCATCGCCACCTACAGCATCGCCCTGGGCGAGGGGCCGGACAAGGCCACCGCTCCCGCAGCTATGGCCGTGGCGGGGATCACCACCGCAAGCGCCAAGGCAACGATCGGCGCCTTTGCCACTGAGACCCGGCGCCAGCACACCGAACACAAGAAGGCCTTCCAAGCACAGACGACCACGCTGGGCGGCAAGGTCCAGGACTCACCCAACCCCAAGTTCCTCCCCACGGTGACGGCGGCCGGCCCCGGCCTGACCACGCCGGCCAAGGTGGTCGACCTCGCCGCCACCCTCGAGAAGGTGGCAACCGACACCTATCTGGTCAACCTGAGCTTGCTCCAGGACCAGAAGTCCAAGGGTTTGATGGCCAGCGTGATGGCCATCGAGTGCCAGCACCTGGCCACCCTCCGGGCCGTCGCCGCCCTGCTGGCCGGAGGCGCTCCCGAGCTCATCGCCGTGCCGTTCCCGTCGGCCAGCATCGCCCAGCTGCCCGCAGCGGCCGGCAGTGTGGCCTTCCCCGACCCCTTGGAGCAGATCATGCCCGACCTGATCGCCGACCCCACGACCGGCGCCGTCAAGTGATCGAGGAGACCACCCAAGACATGGACCCCGAGCTCGACATCACCACCCTGACGTCACGCGCAGTTAACCGGCGTCGGTTCCTGGCCGGCTCGACCGTCGCCGGCGGCCTCGCCGTCTTCGCCGTAGCCTGTGGCAGCGACAAGAAGACCACCGCGGGCCAGACGGCCACCACGGCCGCTGGCACTCCCACCACCGCAGCCGGGGCCAACACCGACCTCGAAACGGCGACGGTCGCCGCCGGCCTCGAGAAGCTGGCCTTCGACACGTATTCCTCGGCTGGACAGGCGGCCGTCGCGGGGAAGCTGGGCACAGTGCCTCCGGCCGTCACCGCCTTCGTGACCACTGCCGCCGTCCAGCACCAAGCGGCACTGGAAAACTGGAACAAGCTCCTCACCACCGCCGGCCAGCCGGCGGTGAGCTCCCCCAGCGCGGCACTGGCACCGACGGTCACCGCCGCCTTCGCCAAGGTCACCGACGTGGCCGGGGCGGCGACCCTGGCCCTGCGGCTGGAGGACTACGCGTCGCAGACCTACCAGAAGGTCATCCCGACGCTGAAGAGCCCCGACGCCATCAAGCTCGCGGCCCAGATCAACGTGGTCGGTTCCCAGCACCAGGCCATCCTGCGCTACGTGCTTGGGCTCTACCCGGTGGGCAGCGGTCCGACGAAGAGCGCCAACGGCCTCGCCAATGTTGACTTCGCCCCGGCCGATCCGCAGCCTTCGCTCATCACCGGCTGAGCCCGGCCTCACCCGCCAGCCCAGCCTGACGGGGCGACGACGCAGCCCGCCTTCCGAGGGCGGGCTGTTCTCGCGTCGCCCACGCCGCAGGTATCCCTGTAGCGTCTCCGGCGCGGTACTGCGTCTACCGTCGGACCCGACGCGATCAGCCTGGAGGTTCTCACATGGCTTCAAACGAACTGCTCGGGCACTACCTCAACGACCACTTGGGGGGCTCGGTGACCGGACTCAACCTGGCTGAACAGATCGAGGCAGAGAATGCCGGGACCCCTCTCGGCCAGTCCATGGGCGAGCTGGTCGCCGACATCGGGGCCGACAAGGCCACTCTCGAACACCTCATGGAGCAACTGGGGGTGGACAAGAGCAGCCTCAAGCAGACCAGCGGATGGGTGGCCGAGAAGCTCACCAG
>JBPCNP010000118.1:0-10698 GCA_051001215.1 Acidimicrobiales bacterium | reverse complement strand
ACGACATGAGCCACATCCAGGGCAGCGACTACGTGGGCTCCATGGTGGTGGTGGAGGACGGCCTGCCCAAGAAGAGCGACTACCGCCGGTTCCGCATCCGCGAGGTGCCCGGCAACGACGACTTCGGCGCCATGCGCGAGGTACTCACCCGCAGGTTGACGGCCATGCTCGCCGAGCGCGACCGCCCGCCCGCCGAACGGGGCCGGCGCCGCTTCGCCTACCAGCCCAACCTCCTCTTGGTCGACGGTGGCAAGGGCCAGCTCGGCGTGGCCATCGACGTGGTCACCGAGCTGGGCCTGGAGGACGAGATCTCGGTGGCCGCCCTGGCCAAGCGCTTCGAGGAGGTCTACGTCCCCGGCCTGGCCGATCCCGTGCGTATCCCCCGGCAGTCCGAGGCCCTCTACCTCCTCCAGCGGGTGCGCGACGAGGCTCACCGCTTCGCCGTCTCCTACCACCGCCAGTTGCGGGGCAAGCGGATGACCCGCAGCGCCCTCGACGACGTCGTCGGGCTGGGGCCCACCCGCAAGCGCCGGCTGCTGGCCGAGCTGGGAGGCATCCGTGCCGTCAAGTCGGCGTCCCTCGAGGAGCTGACGGCCCTCCCGTGGCTTCCCGACGCCGTGGCCCAGGCCACGTATACCGCTGTTCATTCCCCCACTGGCTCGTCGAACGGGAACGGACGTGGCTGACCCGGCGCCGGAGTCGCCGGCGGCGCTGTGGGAGGCGCACGCCGGGTGGTGGCAGGAGAACTTCACCGACGGGGCCGACGCCGAGTACGACGAGCAGATCCTGCCCCTGGCCGCCACGCATCTGGCCGGGGCCGTCGACGTGCTCGACATCGGAGCGGGCGAGGGCCAGGTGGCCAGGGTCGCGGCGGCGGCCGGCGCCCGGCGGGTCGTGGGCGTCGACCCGGTGGCGGCCCAGGTGTCGGTGGGCCGCAACCGGGGTGGGGGAGTGCTCTACGGCCGGGGCGAGGCCGGAGCACTGCCCTTCCCGGCGGCGGCCTTCGACGCCGTCATCGCCTGCCTCGTGTTCGAGCACATCACCGACACCGACGGCGCCCTGGCCGAGGTGGGCCGGGTCCTGCGCCCGGGCGGCCGCTTCCTCTTCTTCCTCAACCACCCCCTGCTCCAGGCCCCCGGGTCGGGCTGGATCGACGACCACATCCTCGACGAGCAGTATTGGCGCATCGGGCCGTACTTGCATGAGGACTCGTCGCTGGAGGAGGTGGAGAAGGGCGTGTTCGTGCCTTTCGTCCACCGCCCGCTGTCGCGCTACGTGAACGCCATGGCCGCCGCCGACCTGGTGATCCGCCGCATGGAGGAACCCCCACCCCCACCGGGCTTCATGGCCAGGGCCACCGAGTACCGCGACGCCGCCACCATCCCCCGCCTCCTTCTCCTCGTGGCCGAGAAGCAGGCGTGACCGAGAAGCAGGCGTGACCGAACTCAGCCCGAAGCGACCGGCGCCGGGCGAGCGGCGTATCCTGGCACAGTGCTCTTCCCCCACCGATCGGTACCGACCGAAGGGGAGCCGCGATGGTCTCCGATAGCAATCGTCACGACTTGTACGTCGCCCTGGAGCACCAGTTGGGCCAGGGACCGACCGACACCTTGATGCAGCTGCTGCCGCCCGTGGGCTGGGCCGACGTGGCCAGGGCGTCTGATGTCGAATCCTTGGGCATCCACCTCCGCGGCGAGATGGCCGAGCTGCGAAGCGAGCTCTGCGGCGAGATGGTCGGGTTACGAAGCGAGCTGCGCGGCGAGATGGCCGAGCTGCGAAGCGAGCTGCGCGGCGAGATGGGCGAGCTGCGCGGCGAGATCAAAGCGCAGCTCCCACGTCTGTACGCTGCGAACATCGCTTCGATGATCGGCGTGGCGGGCCTGGTGCTGGCCGCCGCCAGGTTGGCGTGAGCGAGTTCCTCATCATCACCGGGCTGTCGGGGGCGGGGCGGTCCCAGGCGGCCGACTGCTTCGAGGACCTGGGCTGGTTCGTCATCGACAACATGCCGCCCGCCCTTCTCTCCAAGGTCACCGAGCTGGTGCAGGCGCCCGGGTCCACCATCGAGCGGGTCGCGCTGGTGGTGGGCACCACGGCCTATCTCGACGAGCTCTCGCCCGCCCTCGACCAGTTGGCCAAGACGGCCAACCGCGTCCGGGTCCTCTTCCTCGAAGCCACCACCGAGGTGCTGGTCCGTCGCTACGAGAACACCCGGCGCCGCCACCCCATGGCCGAGAGCGACCGGGTCTCCGACGGCATCGAGCGCGAGCGCCACCTTCTCGACCCGGTGAAGTCCCAGGCCGACGTGGTCGTCGACACCAGCGATCTCAACGTGCACCAGCTCCGCGACCGCCTCCTCGACCTGTTCGCAGGCGACGCCGAGAGCGGCCTGCAGACAAGCGTCGTGTCGTTCGGATACAAGCACGGTCTCCCCCTCGACGTCGATCTGGTCTTCGACTGCCGCTTCCTGCCCAACCCCCACTGGGTGCCCGACCTACGTCCCCTCACCGGCCTCGACGCTCCCGTCCGCCAGTACGTGTGCGACCAGCCCGACACCCCGTTGTTCCTCGACCGCCTCGACGGCCTGCTCAAGCTCCTCCTGCCTGCGTATGTGAAGGAAGGCAAGTCGTACCTGTCGGTGGGCGTGGGGTGCACCGGCGGCACCCACCGATCGGTCGTGATCGCCGAGGAGCTGGGCCGGCTGCTGCGCGAACGGGGCTTCGACCCTACCGTGTCGCATCGCGACATCCACAAGCACCGGTCCGAGTGGGCCGGGCGTTCGGGGGCCTGACGTGACGAGAGTCGTGGCTCTGGGCGGTGGCCACGGCCTGGCATCGAGCCTGCGGGCCGTGCGCCGCTACGCCGACGACGTCTGCGCCATCGTCTCGGTGGCCGACGACGGGGGGTCGAGCGGCCGCCTGCGGGCCGATTTCGGTATCCCCCCGCCAGGCGACCTGCGCAAGTGCCTGGTGGCCCTGGCCGAACCCGAGGCGCTGTGGACCCGGGCCTTCGAGCACCGCTTCGCCACCGGTGAGCTGGAGGGCCACGCCTTCGGGAACCTGGTGATCGCCGGGCTGGCCGACGCCACCGGCGACTTCTCGGTGGCCCTGGCCGAGGCCGGCCGCCTCCTGGGGGCGGTGGGCCGGGTCGTGCCCGCCACCCGCGAGCCCGTCGTGCTCAAGGCCGTGGTGGGCACCGATGGCTACGGCGGCGAAGGGTTGGTGCAGGGCCAGGTGGCGGTGGCCAACGCCGGGCGCATCGTCGGGGTCTCCCTCGTGCCCACCGACCCCGAACCACCGGAGGCGGCCCTCGAGGCTCTGGCCCGAGCCGACCAGGTGGTCATCGGGCCGGGGTCGCTGTTCACGAGCGTGCTGGCTGTCGTCGCCGTCCCCGCCCTGCGAGCTGCCCTGGCGTGCACCCCCGGGCGCAAGGTCTATGTCTGCAACCTCCGCGAGCAGAAGCCCGAGACCACGGGCTACGACGTGGCCGCCCACATCGAGGCCCTGGCCGCCCACGGGCTCGACGTGGACGTCGTCCTGTACCACCCGGGCGCCCTACCCGTCGGCAGACCGGGAGTCATGTGCGTCGAGCGGCCCGTCGCCCGTCAGGGCAACACGGCACACGACCCGGAGCTGCTGGCGGCGGCGCTAGTGGATCTGGTGGGTCAGGTCGGGTAAACAGAGACGAAACAAGGGAGGACACATGACAGTCAGGGTGGGCATCAACGGGTTCGGGCGGATCGGGCGCAACTTCACCCGAGCGGTGCTGCATCGGGGCTCCGACATCGAGATCGTGGCCGTGAACGACCTCACCTCTCCGGAGACCCTGGCGCACCTCATGAAGTTCGACTCGGTGCTCGGCCGTCTCGACGAGGACGTCTCCACCACCGACGACGGCATCCAAGTCGGCAAGCAGACCTTCAAGGTCATCGCCGAGCGCGACCCCAAGGCCCTGCCGTGGGGCGACCTGAGCGTCGACGTGGTCGTCGAGTCCACCGGCTTGTTCACCGACCGGGACAAGGCGGCTCAGCACATCGACGCAGGCGCCCCCAGGGTGGTCGTGTCGGCACCGGCGAGCGGAGCCGACGCCACCTTCGTGGTCGGGGTCAACGACGACACCTTCGATCCCGAGAAGCACACGGTCGTCTCCAACGCCTCGTGCACGACCAACTGCTTCGTGCCCATGGTCAAGGTCCTCGATGACGCCTTCGGTGTGGAGAAGGGCCTCATGACCACGGTGCACGCCATGACCAACGACCAGAACCTGCTCGACCTCCAGCACAAGGACCTGCGCCGGGGCCGGTCCGCGCCGATCAACATCGTGCCTTCCTCCACCGGTGCGGCCCGGGCCACGAGCCTCGTCCTCGAGGCCATGAAGGGCAAGCTCGACGGCACCGCCCTGCGCGTTCCGGTGGCCGTCGGTTCGATCACCGACTTCACCGCCATCCTCGGCCGCGAGGTCACCGTCGACGAGGTCAACGAGGCCTTCCGCAAGGCCGCCTCCGAGGGGCCCATGTCCAAGATCATCGAGTACTCCACCGACCCCCTCGTCTCCACCGACATCGTCGGCTCGCCGATGTCGGTCACCTTCGACTCCGACCTCACCATGGCCATGGGCAGCATGGTCAAGGTCTGTGGCTGGTACGACAACGAGTGGGGCTACTCGAACCGTCTCGTGGATCTGGTGGAACTGGTCGGCTCGGCCGGCAAGTGAAGCTGCCCACCCTCGAGGACCTGCCTGACCCCAAAGGCAAGCGGGTCCTCCTGAGGGTCGACTTCAACGTCCCTATCTCCGACGGCAGCATCGACGACGACATGCGCATCCGCGCCGCCCTCCCCACCATCGAGTGGCTGGTCGAGCACGGCGTCAGGGTCGAAGCCTGTGCCCATCTGGGCCGCCCCAAGGGAAAGCCCGACGACAAATACAGCCTCGACCCCGTCCGTGAGCGCCTGGCCGAGCTGGCTCCCGATGTCGAGCTCATGGAGAACCTCCGCTTCGACCCGGGCGAGGAGGCCAACGACGACGAGTTCGTGGCCCGCCTGGTCGAGGGTCGCGATCTGTACGTGAACGACGCCTTCGGCGCCTGCCACCGGTCCCATGCGTCGGTCGTGGGCCCGCCCAAGCACCTGCCCAGCGCTGCCGGCCGGCTGCTGGCTCGCGAGGTCGAGGTGCTGAGCAAGCTCCTCACCGAGCCGGGCCGGCCGTTCGTGGCCGTGCTCGGGGGAGCCAAGGTGAGCGACAAGCTGGGCGTGATCAAGGCCCTGCTCGACAAGGTCGACGTGCTCGTCATCGGCGGAGGCATGTGCTTCACCTTTCTCGCCGCCCAGGGCCACGGGGTGGGCGACTCCCTGCTCCAGGAGGACCAGGTCGACGCCTGTCGCGAGCTGCTCGAGTCGGACAAGGAGATCCTGTTGCCCACCGACGTGGTGGCCATGGGCCCCGACGACGAGATCACCACCTCGGGGGTGGACATCTCCGGCGGGTGGAAGGGCCTCGACATCGGGCCCGACAGCTCGGCCGCCTTCGCCGAGGCCGTCGCCGGCGCCGGAACGGTCCTCTGGAACGGCCCCATGGGCATGTTCGAAGACGAGCGTTTCGCCGCCGGCACCAAGACGGTGGCCGAGGCGGTAGCCGGCGCCGACGGTTTCACCGTCGTCGGAGGGGGCGACAGCGCCGCCGCCGTGGCCCAGTTCGGCTTCGCCGACGGCGTCGACCACATCTCCACCGGCGGGGGTGCCTCGCTAGAGTTCATCGAACAGGGCGACCTGCCCGGCCTGAAGGCCTTGCGGGACAGCTCGGGTGACCATGGCTGACAGGCGCAAGCCGTTCATCAGTGGCAACTGGAAGATGAACCACAACCACCTGGAAGCCATCCAGGTCGTGCAGAAGCTGGCCTTCCGGCTCGACGTCGCCGACTACGAGGCCACCGACGTGTCGGTGCACCCGCCCTTCACCTGCCTGCGCTCCATCCAGACCATTCTCGACGCCGACAAGGTGCCGGTCGCCCTCGGCGCCCAGAACTGCCACTGGGAGGAGTCAGGCGCCTTCACCGGCGAGATCAGCGCGCCCATGCTGGCCAAGCTCAATGTGGCCTGGTGCATCGTCGGCCACTCCGAGCGGCGGGAGCTGTTGGGCGAGACCGACGAGACGGTCAGCCGCAAGCTGGAGGCGGTGTGGGCCGCAGGCATGAAGCCCATTCTGTGTGTGGGCGAAACGCTCGACGAGCGGGAAGCGGGGCATACCGACACCAAGGTGTCCGGCCAGGTGCGGGCCGTGCTCAACGGCCCCAACCCCGAGCGGGTCTCGGCCATGGTCGTGGCCTACGAGCCCATCTGGGCCATCGGCACCGGGAAGACGGCCACGCCCGACGACGCCCAGGCCACCTGCGGGCTCATCCGCAGCGTCATCGCCGACCTCCACGGCGACACCGTGGCCGCGTCGGTTCGCATCCAGTACGGAGGATCGGTGAAGTCCTCCAACATCGCCGACATCATGGCCCAGCCCGACATCGACGGGGCCCTGGTGGGAGGAGCGAGCCTCGATCCCGACGAGTTCGCCAAGATCGTGCAGTACCGCCTCACCGCACCTTGAGGGCCTAGTTGGCCGAAGGCCCGAAAGTGGGGCTGCTAGCCTCGTCGGCCGTGGACCGATTGCTGAACAATGGCGGCTCGAAGAGGGGCTGCACGGCGTGCTGACCGCCCTCGTGATGGTCATCCACGTGGGCGTGTCGTTCACGCTCATCCTGCTCATCCTGCTCCACAGCGGCCGGGGTGGCGGCCTCTCCGACATGTTCGGTGGCGGTATGGGCAGTGCTGCGGCAGGATCCACCGTCGTCGAGCGCAACCTCGACCGCATCACCGTGGCCGTGTGCGTCGTGTTCGCCTTCACGTCCATCATTCTGGAAATCCGACTCAAGTAGCCGGTTGCGACATCCTGCCCGGGCGGCGGTGACCCTCGTCAGCCTGGCCCTGGTGAGCTCCGCCTGCGGCGGGGTCGGCGGCAGCAAGCGTGCCTCCAAGTCACCAGGCAAGCGGGGGGGCGTGTTCCACCTCGGCATCGCCGAGCCTACGGCCATCGACCCCTACAACTCCCAGGAGTCCGAGGGTGAGAACGTCACCAGGTTCGACGGCCAGAACGTCACCAAGGCCCTGTTCGAGGGCCTGGTCACCCTCGACGCCAAGACGTCCGAGCTCGAGCCCGGGGTGGCCGAGTCGCGGGCCCACAATCCCGCCTGCTCCCAGTGGACGTTCCGGCTCCGCTCCGGCACGAAGTTCTCGAACGGTGAGGTCGTCACTGCCCGGTCGTTCATCGACGGTATGACGCGCGCCGCCACCAAGGATGCCGCCTCTGACACGGCCCATTTCATGGACGGCATTGTCGGGTACGACGCCGTCCACGGCACCGCCGACGGTGCTCCGCCGACGGCAACGAAATTGTCCGGCCTCTCGGCACCCGACGACACGACCCTGGTCGTCACCCTGGCCAGGCCCGACTGCGAGTTCGACAAGTTGACGCTGCAACCGGTGTTCAGCCCCGTGCCCAGCGAGGCGGGCAGGGCCGACCCGGCCTCGGCCTACTACGCCATGCCGGTGGGCAACGGGCCGTTCAAGATGAGCGGCCCGTGGAACCACAACGGGAGCATCATCCTGGTGCGCAACGACCAGTACTACGCCACCAAGGCCCATCTCGACGAGGTCGACTTCGCCATCCTGCCTTCCGAGGCGGCCACCGAGCTGGAGTACAAGAACTTCCAGGACGGCCACGCCGACTGGGCCCGGATCCCGCCCTCCCTGCTCCCAGAGGCCAGAGCCACCTACCAGCCCCGCAAGGAGTTCCTCGCCGCGCCCCGGTTCGGCATCAACTACCTGCTCGTCAATGTGGCCAACCCTCCCCTGAACAACGCCAAGGCCCGGCGGGCGGTGTCGCTGGCCATCGACCGGGACGCAGTGATCGACGGGGTGTTCAAGGGCTTTCAGACAAGAGCGACCTCGCTGGTACCGCCCCCGTTGGCCCGCTACTACCAACCTGGTGTGTGCACCGTCTGCGCCAAACCCGACCGGGCTCGCGCCCGGCAGCTGGCGAGGGAGGGGGGCATCCCGCCCGGCACCAAGCTGAGGTTCTCCTTCAACACCGGTGGTGGTCACGAGGGCTGGGTCCAGGCCGTGGCTCAGCAGCTCCGTGACACTCTCGGCCTCGACATCGACCTGCAAGGTGTGTCCTTCGCCGAACTGCTGCAGAAGGAAGTGGCGCCCGACGCCACGGGTCTCTACCGGGCGTCGTGGGGAGCCGACTACCCGAGTGCCGACGACTTCCTGCGACCCCTGTTGTCGTCTGCGTCGTTCCCGCCCGGGAACAATCGGGGTCGGTACCAGAACCGCGAGCTCGACTCACTGCTCGACCGGGCGCTCATGGCCACCGACGCCGCCAAGAAGGTGGCGTTGACCAAGCAGGCCGAGAAGAAGGCCGTGGGCGACGACGTGGCGCTGATCCCGCTGTGGTACCGCACCCAGTACCGGGTCGTGTCGAACCGGTTCACCAATGTCTCGATGGACCTGTTCGAGAACCCGACCCTTGCCGATATCAGCCTGTCCTGATGAGTCCTGACGAGGGCGGCCGATCGTCTTCGTCTACCCGCGTCAAGGTCGGCGCTCCGTGCTCCCTAGACTCCCGTTGACCATGAGCTCCTCCCCGTCGTCGCGCTGGTCTCCAGTGCTCGGGTCCCGTCGCCGATCCCAGCGGGGGACATGAGCGGAAGGCGGCTGGCTGCGTCGGTGGTCGGGGTGGTGTTGTGCCTGGTCGCGGCGGCATGCCAGTCCTCGGGGCGCGGCCTCGCGCAGGCGGCCGTCAAGCCCCCTCCCGGGGTGCTGCGCCTGGGCGCCGAGAGCCCCGGATCGCTCGACCCGGCCCAGGCCCGGTCGCCGTCGGAGTTCCTTCTGGCCGAGCAGCTCTTCGACGGTCTCACCACCTACGATTCGACGACCCTGGCCGTCAAGCCCGCCCTCGCCTCCGAGTGGAAGCCGAGCGCCGACTTCGCCCACTGGGACTTCACACTTCGCCCCGACGCCAAGTTCGCCAACGGACGCCAGATCACCTCGACCGACGTGAAGTACAGCTTCGATCGCATCGCCCGCAAGGGTTCGACCTCGCCCGCCGTCTCCCAGCTCAGCCTCATCTCCGGGTTCAAGCCGGTCAACGTCACCGGCAAGTCCGACAGCCTGTCGGGCATCACTACACCCGACCCCGAGGTCGTGCACTTCGACCTCGACACCCCGCTGGCGGTGCTGCCGGCCATGGTCGGCAACCCCTCCTTCGGCATCGTGCCGAAGGAGGCGGTGGAGGCGCCCAGCCCGGTCTTCGCGTCCCAGCCCGTCGGCAGTGGGCCGTTCATGTTCTTGTCGCGCACCGATACGGTCCTGCACCTGGTGCCCTCACCCGATGCCAAGGTGTCGGTGAAGGCCCTCGACGTCTTCCTGGCCAGAGATGCCGGCAGTGCCTACGCCGATTTCCTGCAGGGCGGGGTCGACTGGACTGAGGTGCCACCCGACCAGGTCGAACCCGTCCCCGCGGCCAAGGGCAAAGACGGCGTCGCCCCCTATACGGGCGAGTTCTATTACGCCTTCAACCTGAAGAACCCGAAGTTCGCCGACCAGCGATTCCGGGAGGCGATCGTGCATGCCGTCGACCGTGACGCCATCGGCCGGGTGGTGTACGGCAACACGGTGATCTCCCGGGGCGCGTTGGTTGCCGATGGCATTCCCGGGGCCCAGAGCGATCCGTGCGGAGACGTGTGCCGCTTCGATCCGGGCAAGGCCAAGGACCTGTTGAAGCAGGCGTTCGGCGAGAATGCTCCTCCCGAGGTGCAGATCGACTACGACGACAACCCCACACAGGAGGCGGTGGCCGAGGCCATCCAGTCCAACCTCAAGGCCGTGGGCATCAAGGCCACCCCCCGAGCTCATGTCTACGGCGACTACTTGAGCTTCGCCCAGAGCGGCGGCCCCGAGCTCTTCCGCCTGGGCATGGTGGGCCAGTACCCCTCGCCGGACGCCTTCCTCACCCCGCTGTACAAGACGGGTAGCTCCGACAACATCACCGGGTTCTCGTCGCCACCGGTCGACGCCCTCCTCAACCAGGGCCGCTCCGACCCCGACGAAGCCAAGCGCCTGGCCTCCTACGAGGAGGCGGAGAGGCAGATCCTGGCTCAGGTGCCGGTGGTGCCCATCGCCCAGTTCCGGACTCACTGGGTCACCGCCCCCCGGGTTCAGAACCTGATCGTCACCACGCTGGGCACCTTCGACGCCTCGCAGGTGCGCCTGTCGGACTAGGCGTAGACTCGTCGGACCACCCCGTCGGAGTGGCGGAATTGGCAGACGCGCCAGGTTGAGGGCCTGGTGCCCTCATAGGGCGTAGGGGTTCAAGTCCCCTCTCCGACACGACAGAACTGCAGGTGAGAGGGGGTGCAGCGCCTCCTCCGAGGGCCATTTGTCCGCGAGTTGTCATCACTTATCCACAACACCTCGTGTCAACCTGTGCTCGTGAGCGGCGATGAGAGGGGCGCAGAGGGTCGCTTCGGGGCGAGTCCGGAGGCTTGGGCGCGGCGCTTGACCCCCCATTGCGACGCCTCCCAGCGACCGGCCGCCTCGGCGCGCATCGCCGGACAAGCCAGATCTCCGGGACACGCCTGACCTTGCCAGCTTGAGC
>JBPCNP010000117.1:0-26387 GCA_051001215.1 Acidimicrobiales bacterium | reverse complement strand
TTTGGTGGGGGGGTTGCTTTCCTGGGTGGGATGGGGGGGTGTTGGGGGCGAGCTTTTTTTTGTTGCTTGTGGGGGGGGGGGGGGGGGTGGCTGTCGGCCGCGACGGCGGGCCGCGGCCGACGGGCGGGACCGCCGCCCGCCGTCCACCCGGGAGCGAAGCCCTTCCCCGCCCCCGGTTTCATCGGAGCCGACCAGGCCCGCGATCGACCACGCCGAGGCGTATCTGGTCGATGCCGCGACGGCAGCCGGCTCACTGCCGGACGGTACCGAGCTCGACTGGGAAGCTCCGGTGGCCGAGGAGGCCAGCGCGGCGATCCCACCTCCTCCGCCGGTCGTGCCCACCATCCCCGACGACGAACGCCAGGCAGTCGAGGCCGGGTTGGCCGATCTGGTCACCAACGTCGACCCCGGTGACCTGCCCCCGGCCCCGGCATGGACAGTGGCCGATTTCGACGGTCCCGTGCCCGATCCTCACCAGGATCCGGAGTTGGCCGACGCCCTGGCCCGAGAGCTGTCGATCAGCGATCTCCTGGCCGAGGACCTGCCGATCCCCGAGTCGGCCAGCGGCGCCGACGAGCTGTCATTGCGCGACCTGCTGGCCGAGGACCTGGACTTCACCGATGCCGAGCCGCCGGCTGTCGACCAGTCGAAGGCCCCGCTGGCCGAGCCCGTCGCCCCCCCGCCTCCCGAACTCCTGGTGGCCCGGGAGGCCCCGATGGCCGGCAAACGGCACGAGGATGGGGCGGCCGCATCCTCGTGCCCCGCCGGCACCGGCGAGGCCGGCACCGGCGAGGCCGGCACCGAGAGGGCCGACGACGCCGACGCCGACCACACCGACGCCGACACCGACACCGGTCTCACCGGCGACCCCGACATCGACCGTACCGATGACGACAGTGTCAAGGCCGACTCCGTCACCGATGCGGCCGAGGGGGTCGCCGTCACCACCCGGGCGAGCGACGGGCCGACGGGTGTCGGCGCCGATGCCGTCGAGGCCATCGGGGCGGACGGCGAAGACACGAAGGACGAGGGCCCGGCCGAGCCGACCTACCCGAAGCTTCCCGAGGCGGGGCCGGGCCGATGGGGACTTCGATCCGGTTGGGGGCGGCCCCGCCGCTGAGGGCCGGACCAGTCGTCGCCTACAGCGACGGCGACGCCGTCCGCAGCTCAGGATCGAGCCCCTTCACCACCTCGCCGGCGCGCAGCTCGTCTCCGCCGTCGAGGGTGAACCACCGCCCGGCCAGGTTGTCGATCACCGCCGACCTCTCGCCCCCGGCCAACTGCTCGACGGCCCTGATCACCCCGCCGTGGGTGATGACGAGCGCACACTGGCCGGCGTCGTCGGACGCGCCAATCCTGGCCAGTCCGGCCGTGACCCGGACCAGGAACGCCACGCGCGTCTCCCCACCGGGGGTGGCGGCCAGCCGCCCGTTCCGCCAGGCATCGAGGTGGTCGGGCCACCGCAGCTCGATCTCGGGCCGGGTGAGACCCTCCCAGTCCCCGACGTGGTACTCCCGCAGGTCGGCATCGATGGCCACGGGGGCCAGCCCGAGGGGGTCGGCCACGATCGATGCCGTGGTGCGGGCCCGGTCGAGATCGGACGCCGTCAGGCTCGTCAGCCCGAACCGGGCGAGGTGCCCGGCGGCCTCGGCCGCCTGCGCCCGTCCGAGCTCGGACAGGGGTGGATCCGACCATCCCTGCCAGCGGCCCTGTGCGTTCCACGTCGATTGGCCGTGGCGCAGGAGCAGGACACGGGTTGCCACGGGGTCAGCCTATGATGGCCGGACCGCTAGAGGATTTACCGAGGAGAGCGCGCGTGCCCGGGACTGTGGTCGTGGGGACCCAGTGGGGCGATGAGGGGAAAGGCAAGCTCACCGATCTCCTGGCCAAGGAGATGCAGGTGGTCGTCCGTTACCAGGGCGGTCACAACGCCGGTCACACCCTGGTCGTGGGTGGTGAGTCCTTTGCCCTCCAGCTCGTCCCCAGCGGTGTCATGTACCCGTGGGTGACGCCGGTCATCGGCAACGGTGTGGTGGTCGACCCGGCGGTGCTGGTCGACGAGCTCGACGGCCTCGAGGCCCGGGGGGTCGACTGCAGCCGCCTGAGGGTCTCGGGCAACGCCCATCTGATCATGCCGTACCACCACGAGCTCGACCGCCTCACCGAGCGCTACCTGGGCAAGAACAGCCTGGGCACGACCAAGCGGGGCATCGGTCCGGCCTACGCCGACAAGGCCACCCGGGTGGGCCTGCGGGTCCAGGACCTGCAGGACCCGAAGATCTTCCGGGAGAAGCTCGACGTCGTCCTCAAGGAGAAGAACCTGCTGTTGGCCAAGGTGTACAACCGCCTGGCCCTCTCCGGCGACGACATCGCCGACTTCTACCTCGGTGAGCTGGCGTCCCGCCTCGAACCCCTCATCACCGACACCGTGGGCCTGGTCCACGACGCCCTCGAGGCTGACCACAACGTGCTGTTCGAAGGGGCCCAGGCCACCTTCCTCGACCTCGACCAGGGCACCTATCCCTTCGTCACCTCGTCCAACCCGGTGGCCGGGGGGGCGTGTACGGGCGCGGGGGTCGGGCCCGGCCACATCGGTCGCATCATCGGCATTGCCAAGGCCTACGTCACCCGGGTGGGGTCGGGCCCCTTCCCCACCGAGTTGCACGACGAAGTGGGCGACACCCTGGTGGACCGGGGCCGCGAGTTCGGCACCAACACCGGTCGCCGCCGGCGCACGGGGTGGTTCGACGCCGTGATGCTGCGTCAGGCCGTGCGCCTCAACTCGCTCACCGAGGTGGCCCTGACCAAGCTCGACGTGCTCGACGGCTTCGCCAGCCTGAAGGTGTGCGTCGCCTATGAAGCCGATGGTGTCCGGTACCGGCACGTGCCCTACCACCAGTCGGTGTTGCACAAGGTGAAGCCGGTGTACGAGGAGGTTCCGGGGTGGGGTGACGACCTCTCGGGGATCACGTCGCTGTCCGATCTGCCCACCGCCGCCCGCAACTACATCGGTTTCCTGGCCGAACAGATCGGCGTGCCCATCCGCCTCGTCGGTGTGGGCCCGGGCCGGGAGCAGTTCGTCGACTTCGGGCCTCCCCCCGACGACGATGACGACGACGACGAGGACAGATGGTGGGAGGACGACGAGGACATCGGCCCCGGCACCCTCGTTCTATGATCCCCATGAGAAGCTGGATCTGCCAGTGAGGGTCTGCGTCGTCGGCGGGGGGGGACGGGAGCACGCCCTGCGCAACGCCCTGGCGGCCACGGCCGAGGTGGTGGTCACCCCCGGCAACGCCGGCATCCCCGGTTCGGTCGTAGCTCCTCCCGAGGAGGTGGAGGCCGACCTGTTCGTCATCGGCCCCGAGATGCCCCTCGTCGACGGCCTGGCCGACCGCCTGCGGGCGCGGGGCGCCCTGGTGTTCGGCCCGGGGGCCGACGGCGCCAGGCTGGAAGCCTCGAAGGCGTGGATGAAAGACGTACTGGGTGACGCCGGGGTGCCGACCGCCGGTCATGCCACCTTCACCGAGATCGAACCGGCCGTCGCCCACCTGCGCACCCTTGCCCCGCCCTACGTGGTGAAGACCGACGGGCTGGCCGCGGGCAAGGGCGTGCTGGTGACCGAATCGCTGGCCGAGGCCGTCGAGGACGTGGCGGCCAAGCTGGCCGGCCGCTCCTTCGGCGACGCCGGTCGCCGGGTGGTGATCGAGGAGGGCCTCACCGGGCCCGAGCTGTCGATGCTGTGCGTGTGCGACGGCACCCGCGTCGTCCCCCTCGCCCCCGCCCAGGACTCCAAGCGCCTGAGCGACGGCGACTCCGGCCCCAACACCGGCGGCATGGGTGCCTATTCGCCGGTGCCCCTCGCCGGCCCGCAGGTGGTCGACGCCGTGGTCGACAGCGCCGTCGAGCCCACCCTCGCCGCCCTGCGGGCGAGGGGGATCGACTACCGGGGGGTCCTCTACGCCGGGCTGATCCTCACCCCCGACGGCCCCAAGGTGCTCGAGTTCAACGTGCGCTTCGGTGACCCCGAGGCCCAGGTGGTGTTGCCCCGTTTCGCCGGTGACCTGGCCGCCCTCCTGGCCGAGGCGGCGGCCGGCCGCCTGCGGACCGAGCCGGCCACCCGGCCCGACGCCGCCGTCACCGTGGTGCTGGCCGCCGAGGGGTACCCGACCGCGGCCCGCACCGGTGACGCCATCGGCGGGCTGGAGGCGGCCACCGCCGTCCCGGGCGTCACCGTGCACTGCGCCGGAGTGCAGGCCGGTCATGCCGGTAGCCTCATGACTGCCGGGGGCCGGGTGCTGCAGGTGACCGCCATGGGGACCGATCTGGCCGAGGCCCGGGCCAGGGCCTATGGCGCCGTCTCGCACGTGAGCTGGCCGGGGATGCAATATCGGACCGACATCGCCAGGACCGCCGCCGACGAGGAGGACATGTGAAGGTCGCCGTGCTCATGGGTTCGCCCAGTGACCAACAGAAGATGGCCCCGGCCACAGCCACACTCGCCGAGTTCGGCCTGGAGGCCGACGAGCGGGTCATGTCGGCCCACCGCACGCCCGACGACGTGGCTGCGTTCGCCAAGGGCGCGCGCGCCGACGGCTATGCGGCCGTCATCTGCGGGGCGGGGATGGCCGCCCACCTTGCCGGGGCGGTGGCCGCCAACACCACCCTGCCCGTGGTCGGCGTCCCCCTTTCGGGCAGTGCCCTGAACGGCCTCGACGCCCTGTACGCCACGGTGCAGATGCCCCGGGGAGTGCCGGTGGCGACGGTCGCCGTCGACGGCGCGGTCAACGCCGCCATCCTTGTGGTGCAGATGCTGGCCATCACCGACGCCGCCCTGGCCTCTAAGCTCGACGACCGCCGGCACGAGACACGGCGATGATCCCCCGCTACTCGCTGCCGGAGATGGCCGAGCTGTGGACCGACGAGGCCCGCCTGGGGACCTGGCTGGAGGTGGAGATCCTGGCCACCGAGGCCTGGGCCGCAGTGGGCACGGTGAGCCAGGACGACGCCAAGGCGGTACGGGAACGGGCCCCCGAGGTCACGCCCGCGTTCGTGGCCGAGGTGGCCGAGCGCGAAGCCGTCACCGACCACGACGTGGCCGCCTTCGTCGACGTCGTCCAGCAGGCGATCGGCCCTCCCGCCGGCAACTGGGTCCACTACGGGCTCACCTCCAGTGACGTGGTCGACACCGCCCTGTGCGCCACCCTGGCCCGCTCGGCCGACGTGCTGATCGTGGCCAGCCGGGCCCTGGTGGGCGTCCTGAAGGAGCGGGCCCTGGAGCTCCGGGACGTGGCCATGGTCGGGCGTACCCACGGCATGCACGCCGAGCCGACGACGTTCGGGGTCAAGCTGGCCCACTGGTGCCTGCAGGCCGATCGCGACCGGGCCCGCCTGGAGGCGGCTCGAGAGACCATCGCCGTGGGCAAGCTCTCCGGTGCGGTGGGCACCTGGTCCAACATCGACCCGGCGGTGGAGGCCAGCGTGTGCGCCGCCCTCGGCCTGCGCCCGGTTCCCGCCACCCAGGTGATCGCCCGTGACCGCCACGCCCAGTACCTGTGGGCGTGTGCCTCGGTGGGGGCCTCGATCGAGGCGTTCGCCACCGAGATCCGCCACCTGCAACGCACCGAGGTGGGCGAGGTGGAAGAGCCTTTCGGGGCCGGCCAGAAGGGCAGCTCGGCCATGCCCCACAAGCGCAACCCCATCACCTGCGAGCGCTTGGCCGGCCTGGCCCGGGTGCTGCGGGCCAATCTGGGCGCGGGCCTGGAGGACGTGGCCCTGTGGCACGAGCGCGACATCTCCCACTCGTCGGTGGAGCGGGTGATCCTGCCCGACTCGTCGCTCCTGGCCCACTACGTGCTGGTCAGGATGCGCAGGGTGGTGGAGGGCATGGTCGTGCACCCCGACCGGATGCTCGAGAACCTCGACCGCTCGTTCGGCCTGGTCTTCAGCCAGCCCGTGCTCCTGGCCCTGGTGGGAGCGGGGCTCACCCGTGACGCCGCCTATCGCGTCGTGCAGCAGGCGGCGACGACGGCCTGGTCCCAACGACGATCGTTTCGCTCCGTCCTCGAGGACGACGATCAGGTGCCCCTCACGCCCGAGCAGTTCGACGACGCCTTCAGCCTGGCCCGGTCGCTGAGCAACGCCGGCGCCGTCCTCGATGCCCTCGACGCGGTGGCGATATGAGCACCAGCGAGGACCGAAGAGCGGAGGATTGCAGCGCATGAGTCTCGTCAAGCTCCACTCGGGCAAGGTCCGTGACATCTACGACGCCGGTGACGGGCTGCTGCTCATGATCGCCTCCGACCGCATCTCCGCCTTCGACGTGGTGATGACCGAGCCCATCGTGGACAAGGGCAAAGTCCTCACCGGCGTGACGGCCTACTGGCTGGCCGAGACGGCCGACCTGGTGGCCAGCCACCTGGTGTCCACCGACGTGGTCGACTTCCCCCCGGAGGCGGCCGAGATCGATCCCTCCCTCGGACGTTCCGACCTTCGAGCCGTCCCCGGGCGCTCGGCCCTCGATCACCTGGCCGGACGCACGATGCTCGTGCGCCGGGCCCAGATGCTGCCGATCGAGTGCATCGTGCGCGGCTACCTGGCCGGGTCGGGGTGGAAGGAGTACACGGAGTCGAGCACGGTGTGTGGCATCCCCCTCCCCGAGGGGCTTCGCCAGTCCGATCGCCTGCCCGAGCCCCTGTTCACGCCGTCGACCAAGGCCGAGTCCGGTCACGACGAGAACATCTCGCCCGCCCAGGCGGCCGAGCTGGTGGGAGCCGACATCTACCGCCAGGCCGAGGAGGTGTCCCTCGCCGTCTACGCCCGGGCCGCTGAAGCCGCCGCCGCCCGCGGCCTCATCGCGGCCGACACCAAGTTCGAGCTGGGGTTCGTCGACGGAGTCCTGACCATGTGCGACGAGGTCCTCACCCCCGACTCGTCCCGGTTCTGGGACGCCGAGACCTGGGCGCCGGGCACCTCCCCGCCGTCGTTCGACAAGCAACCCCTCCGGGACTGGTTGGAGACGAGCGGTTGGGACAAGACCCCGCCTCCGCCGTTCCTGCCCTACGACGTGGTGCGTGAGACCCACGACCGCTACGTCGCCGCCTACGAGCGCATCACCGGGACGCCGTTCTCGGAATGGGCAGGCGAGGCATGACCGAGCACCGGAGCGGTGCGGGGGCGCGCAGCTCCCAGGATCTGCAGAGATTTCCGGTGCTGGTCGAGGTGACGTTGCGTCCCGACGTGGCCGACCCCCAGGGGGCCACCATCGAGCGGTCGTTGCCGGCCCTGGGTTTCGGCGGGGTGGCCGGCGTCCGGGTCGGCAAGGCCATCCGCTTCACCATCGAGGCCCCTGACCAGGTCGCCGCCCGCGCCTCGGTCGACGAGCTCTGCCGGACCTTTCTCACCAACCCGGTGATCGAGGACGTCGAGGTGACCATCGGGTGATCACCGTCGGCGTGGTGGTGTTCCCGGGATCGAACTGTGAGCACGACGTCATCGAGGCGGTGTCTGCCCTCGGAGGCGAAGGCCGGCTCATCTGGCACGGCGACGATCGCATCGGCGGCGTGGATGCGGTCGTGCTGCCCGGCGGGTTCGCCCACGGCGACTACCTGCGGCCCGGCGCCATCGCCCGCTTCAGCCCGGTAATGGCAGATTTGTCCAGGTTCATCGCCGCCGGCGGCCCGGTAGTGGGAATTTGCAACGGGTTCCAGATCCTCGCCGAAGCCGGGCACCTTCCCGGTGCTCTCCAGAAGAACCGGGGCCTGCGCTTCCTCTGCTCGACGGTTGGAGTGCGGGTGGAGACGATGCAATCGCCGTTGACGAATAGCGTCACGGCCGGCAGCCTCCTTCAGCTACCGATCAACCACTTCGAAGGGAATTACACCTGCGACGCCGCTACCCTGGCCGAGTTGCGCGCCGACGACCGGGTCGTGTTGCGGTATGTCGACAACCCCAACGGCTCCACGGACGACATCGCCGGGGTCTGCTCGTCGGCTCGCAATGTGGTGGGGCTCATGCCCCACCCCGAGCGGGCCGTCGACCCCCTGGGTCACTCCCAGGACGGCACCGTTCTCTTGTCGTCGCTCCTGGCCGCGGCCGCGGCGGCCCCCGTCTAGGTCGCAGGAGGGGGCAACGGGGCCCTGGCCCTGGCGACGGGCCCCGGGTCCTTCCTGGGTCACTCGCCGCGGCGGATGCCGGCCCGGCGGAGGAGGCCGGCGTCGACGCCGGCTTCACGCCAGGCCGCGTAGGTGATTCCCTTGCGCAGGCCATAGGGGCCGGCGGCGGCGACAAAACCGTCCTCGAGGGCGGACATGTCGACGGCATTGTCGGTGGCAGCCAGGCTGGCACTCAGATCCATTCGTTCCTGTACGAGCTGCACCCGGCTGAGCGGATCGGCCGTGAGAAGGGCGTCCTCGATGGCCGCCAGGCGCTTCTCGACCGACTCCTGGGTGCGCTTGCGTCCCCGCTTGGGGCGGTGCAGTTCCAACGCTTCCAGGTAGCGGCGAACCGCCCTTCCCTGTTCTCTGCCCTCGGCCAATGCGGCCTTGTGGCTATCCGACATGGGGGTTCTCGATCGCTTCGTCTTGGGAGGCATTTTCCAATTCTGCAACCAGACACGAAAGATTTCAAATCACAATCGCTGATCGTCGTCGCTTTCCATACTTCATGGTCGTGTCCCGCCCGCATCTGCCCGGGGCATCGGGTCGTCCGGTACGGTGGGCCGGTGCCCCCCGCCGGATCCGCACCGCTGTCCGACGTTGCTGTGGACAACCCGCCCGAGGGGTCGCTCGGGCCCGAAGTGCACCGCGCCCTGGGTCTCACCGATGACGAAGCGGCGTCGGTCGAGCGCATCCTCGGACGTGCCCCCAACGGGCTGGAACTGGCCATGTACGCGGTGATGTGGTCCGAGCACTGCTCCTACAAGTCGTCGCGCGCCCACCTGGGCCGGCTGCCCACCGTGGCCCCCTGGGTGCTGGTGGGCCCAGGTGAGAACGCCGGCGTGGTCGACGTGGGCGACGGCCTGGCCGTGGCCGTGCGCATCGAGAGCCACAACCACCCCTCGGCCATCGAGCCCTACCAGGGTGCAGCCACCGGTGCCGGTGGCATCCTCCGCGACATCTTCACCATGGGCGCCCGGCCGGTGGCGCTGCTCGACTCGCTGCACATGGGCCCGCTCGACGACGCCCGCAGCCGGTGGGTCCTCGAGGGGGTGGTCAGCGGGATCTCCGGCTACGGCAACTCGGTGGGGGTGCCCACGGTGGGCGGGGAACTGGGCTTTCATCCCTGCTTCGCCGGCAACCCCCTCGTGAACGTGATGTGCGTGGGCGTGATGGCCCACGACCACCTCGTCCTGGCCCAGGCCTCGGGGATCGGCAACCTGGCCGTCCTTCTCGGGTCGTCCACCGGGCGCGACGGCATCGGCGGTGTGAGCGTGCTGGCCTCGGCCGCCTTCGACACCGGCGACGAGGTCAAGCGACCGAGCGTCCAGGTGGGCGACCCCTTCGAGGAGAAGCGCCTGATCGAGGCCTGCCTCGTCCTCTACGATGCCGGCCTCGTCTCGGGCATCCAGGACCTCGGAGGTGCCGGCCTCACCTGTGCCACCAGTGAGACGGCGTCGCGGGGCGGCGTGGGGATGGACGTCGACCTGTCGGCCGTGCCCCTGCGCATGGCCGGGATGACCCCGCCCGAGATCATGACCAGCGAGTCCCAGGAGCGCATGCTGGCCATCGTCGCCCCCGACGACCTCGACGCCGTGCTCGACCTCTGCCAGCGGTGGGAGGTGCAGGCCAACGTGGTGGGCACGGTCACCGAGGGCCGGCGGTTGCGCATTCTCGACCGCCCCGGCGGCCCGGTGCTGGCCGACGTTCCCGCCGCCTCACTCCACGACGACGGCCCCCTCTACGACCGGCCCCGGCACCCGCCGGCCGACCTGGGCGCCCGCCGCGCCGACGACCCCGCCCGGTTGCCGGCGCCGGCCGACTGCGGCCCCGCCCTGGCAGCCATGCTCGTCGACACCACCTGGGTGTCGTCGCAGTACGACCACCAGCTGTTCCTGAACACCGTCGAGGGCCCGGGGGGCGACGCCGCCGTGCTGCACCTCAAGGCCCCCGGCATCGCCGGCACGGGCAAGGCGCTGGCCGTCAGCACCGACAGCAACAGCCGCTGGTGCGGCCTCGACCCCCGTGCCGGCACGTCGCTGGTCGTGGCCGAGGCCGTGCTCAACCAGGCCTGTGTGGGCGCCCGTCCGCTGGCCGTGGTGAACTGCCTCAACTTCGGCGACCCCGAGCATGCCGAGGTGATGTGGCAGCTGGTCGAGGCCATCGACGGCATGAGCGAGGCCTGCCTGGCCCTCGGGGTGCCCGTGGTCGGCGGCAACGTGAGCCTGTACAACGCGTCGGCGACCGGCGACATCGAGCCCACCCCGGTGGTCGGCCTGCTCGGGATCATCGAGCGCCTCGACCGCCGCCCGCCCGGCGTGGGCCTGGCCGAGGAGGCCGGCATCGTGCTACTGAGCCCGCCCGGCGGTGGTTCGGCGGTCGACCTGGCCGGGTCCCGGTGGGCGTTCGAAGCCCACGGTCACACCGGTGGGGCCCTCCCCGCCCTCGATGTTGCCGGTCACCTGGCCGTGTGCGCCCTCGTCCGCGACCTGGTGGCCGACGGGCTGCTGGCCGGCATCCACGACGTGGCCGACGGGGGACTGGGCCTGGCGCTGGCGGAGATGGCCGTGCGCTCCGGCGTGGGGTTCCGCGTCGGCGGTGTCGACGGCCATGCCGGGCTGTTCTCCGAGGCGCCGTCGCGGGTCGTGGCCTGCGTCGGGCCCGGGCAGATGGCCGAGGTGACCATGCGGGCGGGACGGGCAGGAGTGGCCGTGACGCAACTCGGGACGGCCGGTGGTCACAGTCTCGTCGTCGACGGCCTCGTCGACCTGGGCCTGGCCGACGCGGTGACCGGGTGGCGCGGCGTGCTCCCGACAGCGATGGGCGACTGAGACCCCCCGGTTGAGCCCGTGAGAAGATGGAGCACGTGAAGCCGCTGGGACCGGAGTCGCCCGCCGACCATGCGCCCGATGACGGGGTGCCTGATGACGGGGTGCCTGATGACGGGGTGGCCGTCGACCGGCCCCGAGAGGCGTGCGGCGTGTTCGGCGTCTACGCCCCGGGCCAGTCTGTCGCCCACCTCACCTACCGGGGCCTGTACGCAGTGCAGCACCGGGGCCAGGAGGCGGCGGGGATGGCCGTCAGCGACGGCGACAGCATCACCGTGGTCAAGGACATGGGCTTGGTCACCAACGTGTTCAACGAGCGCAACCTGGCTCCCCTCACCGGTCACCTGGCCATCGGCCACACCCGGTACTCCACCACCGGGGCCAGTGTCTGGCACAACGCTCAGCCCATCTACCGGGGGGTGGGCGACGCCGAGTTCGCCCTGGGCCACAACGGGAACCTCACCAACACCGTCGAGCTGGCCGAGGGCCTCGGGGTCCTGCCGGGCACGCTGCAGAGCGACAGCGAGGTGGTGGCCGAGCTGATCCAGGAGGCCATCGTGGCGGCCGGCCCCGGGGCCCGCAGCGACGGCCGCGACCTGGAGCGGGCGCTGATGAGCGTGCTGCCCCGCCTGAAGGGGGCGTTCTCGTTCGTGCTCATGGACGAGGCCCACGTGGTGGGGGTGCGTGACCCCAACGGGTT
The DNA here is from genome assembly GCA_051001215.1 of Acidimicrobiales bacterium. Lineage (GTDB taxonomy): Bacteria > Actinomycetota > Acidimicrobiia > Acidimicrobiales > AC-14 > DATAQC01. The sequence continues at coordinate 14,703 of JBPCNP010000117.1, read as the reverse complement.
CCGTCCCCTCTGCCTCGGGCGCCTCGACAGCGGTTGGGTCCTGGCCTCGGAGACGCCGGCTCTCGACATCGTCGGTGCCCACTTCGTGCGCGAGCTCGAGCCCGGCGAGATGGTGGTGATCGACACCACCGGCACGCGGTCGATCCACCCCTTCCCCCCCCAGCGCATCAACCCCAAGCTCTGCCTGTTCGAGTTCGTGTACTTCGCCCGGCCCGACAGCCTGCTCTACGGCCAGACCGTCCACAGCGCCCGCCAACGCATGGGCGAGCTCCTGGCCGACCAGTCGCCCCTGCCTCCCTCGGGGACGCAGCCGGCCGACGCCGAGGCCATGGTCATGCCCGTGCCCGAGTCGGGCATCCCCGCGGCCGAGGGCTACGCCCGGCGCAGCGGCATCCCGTTCGGACACGGCCTGGTGAAGAACCGCTACATCGGCCGCACCTTCATCGTCCCCAGCCAGGACCAGCGCAGCCAGGGCGTGCGCATGAAGCTCAACCCCATCCGCGACAACATCGCCGGCAAGCGCCTGGTGGTGGTCGACGACTCCATCGTGCGGGGCACCACCACCCGGGCCATGGTGGCCATGTTGCGAGAGGCGGGGGCGGCCGAGATCCACCTGCGCATCTCCTCGCCGCCCTACCGGTGGCCCTGCTTCTACGGCATGGACACGGGCACCCGCTCGCAGTTGTTGGCCGCCGACCTCACTGTTCCCCAGGTCCGCGAGTACCTGGCCTGCGACACCCTGGCCTACCTCGACCTCGATCGCCTGCTCGCCGCCACCGGCGCTGCCGGCTCGGGCTTCTGCACCGCCTGCATCACCGGCTCGTACCCGGTGGCCATCCCCGGCATGAAGGCGCCCGGCCCGCCCGCGCCCGAGATCCTGCCCATCGCCGAGCAGCTCGCCGTCGACCCCGTCCATCCCTGTGGCTGAGACCTACGCCCGGGCGGGCGTCGACATCACCGCCGGCGAGGAGACCGTCGAGCGCATCAAGTCCAAGGTGCGGGCCACCTTCCGCCCTGAGGTGCTGGGCGACATCGGCGGGTTCGGGGGCATGTTCGCCCTCGACCAGGGCCGCTACCGTCATCCCGTGCTGGTCTCGTCGACCGACACCGTCGGCACCAAGGCGCTCGTCGCCGCCCGTACCGGCCGCTACGGCACCATCGGCGTCGACCTGGTGGCCATGGTGGTCGACGACATCGCCGTGCACGGGGCCGAGCCGCTGTTCCTGCTCGACACCATCTCCGTCGGCCGCTTGGTGCCCGACCAGGTCGAGGCCATCGTGGAGGGGGTGATCGAGGGCTGTCAGCGGGCCGGATGCGCCCTGATCGGCGGGGAGATGGCCGAGAACCCCGACCTCTTCCCGGAAGGGCAGTTCGACCTGGCCGGCTTCGCCGTGGGCGTGGCCGAGCGCGACCGCCTCATCAACGGTGAGGGGGTCCGGTCCGGCGATCGCCTGATCGGCCTGCCGTCGCCGGGGCTGCGGTGCAACGGGTACTCGTTGGCCCGCCGGGTGCTGCTCGACCTGGCTGCCCTGCCTCTCGACGGCCCTGCGTGGGAGGGGGCCCACCACAGCCTGGCCGATGAGCTCCTCCGACCGTCGGTGGTCTACGCCCCCGCCCTCGTGGCTCTGAGTCGTGCCCTGCCCGTGCAGGCGTGGGCCCACATCACCGGCGGCGGGCTTCCTGCCAACCTGGCCCGGGTGCTGCCTCGGGGCTGCGACGCCGTCGTCGAGATGGGCTCGTGGGAGACCCCCAGGATCTTCGGCGAGATCCAGCGCCTGGGCCAGGTGGCCGACGACGAGATGGCCAAGGTCTTCAACCTCGGCATCGGTATGGTCGCCATCGTGCACCCGGACGACGTCTTCAAGGCCCACGACGTCCTGCGGGCCACGGGGATCGAAAGCGTCGACATCGGCGAGGTGGTCCACGGCGACGGCGGCCGGGTGCGCCTCGTCCCCGCGCCGTAGCGCCGGTCTGCCATGGCGACCGTCGAGTGTGAGTGGGTCGATCTGCTGGATCCCGACGAGGAGACGATCCGCCGGGCGTGGACCGACCCCCTTCACCCACAAGCCGTCGACAAGCTCCTCGAACCGACGGTGCACGACGACGAGCCCCGACCGAAGCTGGAGAACCATGGCACCTATGTGCTGGGCGTGCTGCTCGTGCCCCGGGCGGTCGCCGACGAGGACCGCGTGTACTACCAAGAGGTCGACCTGGTGCTGACCACCGGCCTGGTGCTCACCGTTCGCAAGACACCGACCGATGGCCTGCCCCTGGAGCTCTCGGGCATCAACGAGGCGCGGCGGGAGAACCGGTCGGCGGGGATGCTCGTCTACCACATCGTCGAACAGGTGGCCGAGGGGTTCCTCGACCTGGTCGACGACCTCCAGGCCGAGATCGACGAGCTCGAAGACCACGTGGAGGACTGGCCCAACGAACGTGTCCGCCGCCGGCTGTCAGACCTTCGCCACGACCTGCTCCAGATCCGCCGCACCATGGCGCCGACCCGTGACGCCACCCGCCGGGTGATCGACAACCGCATCGAGCTCGACAGCGGTGATCTGTTCCCCCACGATGTCGAGCTGCACTTCGGCGACGCCTACGACAAGCTGCTCCGGGCGACCGAGGGCCTCGACGTCGCCCGAGATCTCATCTCGGGCGTGCGCGACTACCACCAGGCCAAGGTCGCGAACGACCAGAACGAGGTCATGAAGCGCTTGACCGTCGTCGCCTCCCTGCTGTTGGTCCCGACCTTCATCGTCGGCCTCTACGGTCAGAACTTCGGCCACATCCCCGAGCTGCATTGGGCGCAGGGTTACGGGTTCTCGTGGGCCCTCATCGTGGTCACCACCCTCGGTCAGCTCTGGTACTACCACCGCAAGGAGTGGATCTGACCTAGCTCGACGACTCCATCGTGCGGGGCACCACCACCCGGGCCATGGTGGCCATGTTGCGAGAGGCGGGGGCGGCCGAGATCCACCTGCGCGACTCCTCGCCGCCCTACCGGTTGCCCTGCTTCTGGTATGGACACGGGCGCCCGGTCGCAGTTGCTGGCCGCCGATCTCACCGCCCAGCGTCGCCTACTACCATTCGCACGGTCGCAATTGGTCGAAAGGCGGGACATGAGATCGAAGGCGCTCCGTTTCTGTTGCGTAATGAGCGTAGTGATCGGCTCAGGTATCGTTGCACGCGGCCCCCTGACAAGCGTTGCGCGCGGCATGTCTGTCGGCAAGGGGCCCTCACACCTGTCCCCAGCCGGGCCCTACGGTCGCTTGGGAGCCAGTTTTGTCCCGAACCGGGGGCAGGCCGAGAAAGGAATACGACCACAGCCGCCCGCTGGTGGTTGACCCTGTGGTCGGCTACTCGACCTACCTCGGTGGAAGGAACGCTGAGTTCGGCTCCTCGATCCAGGTTGATCGCCAGGGCTACGCCTATGTTGCCGGTCCCACTCAATCGGCCGCCTTCCCGACAACGCCAGGTGCCTATGACACCAGGTACAACGGTGCCCAGGATGGCTTCATCTCCAAGCTCACACCGGACGGGTCACAACTTGTCTTCTCCACCTTCCTGGGAGGGTCGTCGACGGACGACGCCGACACCATCGCCATAGACGGCTCCGGCTCGGTGTACGTGCGGGGCATCACCCGATCGCCGGACTTCCCGGTGACGAGGGGTGCCTTCGACACGACATTCAACGGCGGGGTCGACGCTTATGTGGCCAAGCTCGGCGCTGACGGCTCCTCCCTGGCGTTCTCCAGCTTCCTGGGTGGCCACGGGTTCGACTCGGGCTCGGGTCTTGCCGTTGACTCCCAGGGGTCGGCCTACGTCGCAGGCATCACCGGCTCACCCGACTCCCCAACCACCCCAGGTGCGTTCCAGCGGACATTTCACGGCACGGGAGGCCCCTTCCCGCCCCAGCCCGGCCAAGGGGACTACGACGCCTACGCCACCAAGTTCACCCCCGACGGATCGGCCCTGGCCTACTCCACCTTCCTTGGGGGCAGCGCCCTGGAGGTCGCCCTCGAGGTCGCCGTCGATGCCGGCGGGCGGGCCACGGTAGGCGGTCTCACCGTGTCGCCTGACTATCCGACCACCCCCGGTGCCTATCAGACGACGTTCGGCGGTGGCAGAACCGACGCGTTCGTGACCAAGCTGACGCCCGACGGTACCCATCTGGCCTACTCGACCTTCCTGGGAGGGTCGGGCGACGATGGTCTGTTCGGTTTGAGCGTCGAGCCCTCGGGCGCGGCGCACGTCACCGGTTCTACGGATTCCGTGAACTTCCCCACGACCCCCGGCGTCTACGACACCAGCTACGACGGCGGCCAAGACGCCTTCGTCTCCAAGTTGAGCCCAGACGGCTCGACGCTTCGGTTCTCCACGTTCCTCGGAGGCTCCAAGAGTGACGAAGGCGATGCCGTCGCCGTCGACGCAGACGGGGCGACCTACGTCACTGGCGTGACCCGCTCGGCCGACTTCCCCACCACGCCTCGCGCCCTTGACCGCACGTACAACGGCGGCGGAGACGCCCTGGTGGCCAAGCTCAGTCCCGACGGGTCGGTCCTCGACTACTCGACCTTCCTGGGCGGTGACGAGTCGGACGCCGGTTACAGCATTGCTCTTGATGGGGTGAAGACCGTCTTCGTCACGGGGCTGACGGGTTCCTTGGACTTCCCGACCAGTCCTGGCGCCTTCGACACTGGGTACAACGGAGGGTCGAATGATGCGTTCGTCACCAAGCTTCGCGCCACCAGGTGGGGTCACCTAGCAGCTGGGGGAGGACCATTTCGCATCGCTGTCCATGGCCCTCCGCGTGGCTTGCCGACGACGGCCCCACTGCGGGTCGCGCCGACTCGTGCCGGGGTGTTCAGGGCTCAAGAAGCCTGCCTGTCGTGCTGTTCCCGTGCGTCGACAGCGCCGTCGACCCGGCCGCGCCCGATTGGGTTGGCCGCCCATCTGAGGGGTGCGGCGAGGCTCGATCCTCTAGGGTTCGTAGTAGTCTACACCTCGCCCGGGCCTGGAGGTCCCGTCTATGGAAGACATCCTTTTCGGCTCGGCGGTGATCGCCGCCTTCGTCGGCGGTGCGGTGGCGCTGTTCGCACCCTGTTGCATCTCGGTGATGCTTCCGGCCTACTTCGCCACCACCTTCCGCCGCCGCCGTGCGCTGGTGGCCATGACCTTCGTGTTCGCTCTGGGCGTGGCCACCGTGATCCTTCCCATCGCCCTCGGCGCGTCAGTGGTGACCCGCTTCATCATCGGTCGCCACACCATCGTGTTCTTTGTCGGCGCCGTTCTCATGGTGGGGCTGGGTCTGGCCATGCTCACCGGCTGGAAGTTGCCGCTGCCCATGCCCGGCATGGGTGCCCGATCCGACCGGGGGGCGGGCTCGGTCTACGCCCTCGGGGTCTTCTCGGGGACGGCGAGCGCCTGTTGCGCCCCCGTGCTGGCCGGGGTGGTGGCCCTGTCGGGAGCGGCGGGGTCGTTCCTGGCCGCCACGGTGGTGGGGGTGGCCTACGTGTTCGGCATGGTGGTTCCGCTCTTCCTCATCGCCGCCGCCTGGGACCGCTACGACTGGGGCGAGCGGGCGCTTCTGCGGGGCCGGACCTTCAACTTCCGGCTGCTCGGGCGGACCCGATCGGTGCACTCCACCAATCTCGCCGGCGGCCTGCTGCTCATGATCATGGGGGTGCTCACGGCCGTCCTCGCCTTCAACGGCCCGAACATGGCCCGCAAGGGCTGGCAGGTCGAGTTGACGTCTCGCCTGCAGCACTGGGGCAAGGTGTTGGTATCCCGTGTCGACGCCTTCCCGGGCTGGGTGAGTGCCATCGCCGTGTTCGCCGTGCTGGGCCTGCTGGTGCGCATTGCCGTCCGCCAGTACCTCGATGGCGCTGCCGACCCGGCGACGGCCCACCAGCCAGCACTGGTGCCCGAGGGAGCAACCAGGCCGGTGCCGAGCTGTTCGGCATGGGAGACGTGGCCGCCGGCCGCCGGAGACCACGACGACGAGCCGGTCGCAGACAGCGTCGAGACCCCGAAGCCGGGCTCGTTGTTGCAAGCGACCGGTAGTGACACGACCGCCCACCAAGGAGGGCAGCCATGAGCACACCGTCACAGCGTGAGCGAAAGACGGGACCACCGCCGGCCCGCGGTGCGAAAGTTGTCCAGGCTCGGCGCCGCAAGGGCCGCCGCCTGGCCACGAGTGTCGGGGTGATCGCCGCCGTGGCCGTCGTCGGGCTGTTCTTCCTGGCCCGAACCGGTGGGGGCAGCTCCGGGTCGGGATCGGGCCCGACCTTCGCCGTCGGCCGTCCTGGGCCCGGCGCCGACGCTCCTGCAATACGGCTCCCGGCGACCGCTGGCGGGGCCTTCGACCTGGGCGCCGAGCGGGGCAAGAACGTCCTGCTCTACTTCCAAGAAGGCGTCGGCTGCCAGCCGTGCTGGGACCAGATGCGCGACATCGAGAAGAACTGGGCGCAGTTCAAGGCCCTGGGGGTGGACGAGTTCGTGACCATCGCCGGCAACCCGGTTGCCCAGCTCCGCCAGAAGGTGGCCGACGAGTCGCTCACCATGCCCGTGCTGGCCGACCCCGACCTGACCCTGGGCAAGAGCTACGAGGCCAACAAGTTCGGGATGATGGGCACCGGCGCCTACGGGCACTCGTTCGTCCTCGTCGGCCCCGACGGCAAGATCCGCTGGCGGGCCGACTACGGCGGCAGCCCCAACTACACGATGTACGTAAGGGTACCTGCGCTGCTCAAAGACCTTCGGGCCGGCACGGGCGGCGCGCCTGCGCCGTCGTGAGACAGGTGACGCTGCTGACCACGGCGAACTGCGATCTGTGCCAGCAGGCAAAGGCGGTGCTGGCCCGGCTCGGCACCGAGTTTGCCCTGGCCGTGGAGGAGGTGGACCTGGGCGGCGAACGAGGGCGTGCCCTGGTCGAGAGCGCGGGCATCGTCTTCCCGCCCGGCGTCTTGCTCGACGGCGAAGCGTTCAGCTACGGGCGCCTGTCAGAGCGCAAGCTGCGGCGGGCGCTCACCCGCGCCGACTGATATCGCCGTTCGCCGTGTACGGCCAACGCGGTGGCACTCTTGCCACGGCCGGATCCACCGACGATGGCGCGGAACCCCGTGGAGAAGACGGCAACGGACTGCCTTGACAACGCCGCCGCGCTCGGAACCTGACATGAGACCTCCCGATGTCTGGCTCGCCTGGTTTGCCCTGTCTGCTACGCCGGCGGAGCCTCGGGGGCCGTCATCGAGCCCATGGCCGCGCCCATGTCGGCACATCCCTTGCCCATCTCGGCATGCATGGCGTCGGCCTCGGCGCGAAGAGCCTCCGGCATCTGGGACCGCATCGCCGTGTGCATCTTGTTCATGGCCTCGGTGGCGTCGGCAGTTGGTGCCGACGAGGTTGCCGGGCTCGAGGGCTGCGTCTGAGCAGCGGCCAGCCCCGTCCCCAGCCCTGCTGCAGCGGTGACGCCTATCGCTCCGGCCAGCGCCCACATGCGTGTCCTCATGAACCATCCTCCTCGTGTCCACGCCCGATGTGGCGTTGGTGGCATCTTCGGTCACGCTTGTGGAGGTCGTGTGGAGACGGCGGGGAGTGCAGCGGGTTTCGATCTCCACACCGCCTCCACACCTCCTGCACCCAGATGCCGGCGTGAAGGGGTTGACTGGAGCGTGAAGAGGAAGAGGGATGCAGCGATGCCAAGCGTGCTGGTGGTCGAGGACGAGGCCAAGATCCGGGAGCTGTTGCGGTCCTACCTCGAACGTGACGGTCTCGCCGTCACCACCACCGGCTCGGGCGCCGAGGCGCTCACGCTGTCGCAGGCGCTCATGCCCGACCTCGTGGTGCTGGACCTGGGCCTCCCCGACATCCCCGGCGAGGAGGTGGCACGCGAGCTGCGCCGCCTGGGGCCTGTGCCGATTCTCATGCTCACCGCCAAGTCGAGCGAGGACGATCGCATCCGGGGTCTCGAGATCGGCGCAGACGACTACGTGACCAAGCCGTTCAGCCCGAGGGAGCTGTTGCTGCGGGTTCACGCCGTCCTTCGACGATCCGGCGGGGCCCACGGCGACGACGACGACCGGCACTCGTTCGGTGAGACCGAGCTCATCATCGACACGCCCCGGCGGGAAGCCATCGTGCGCCACGACCCGGTGGAGCTCACCCCGACGGAATGGGGGTTGCTCACCGCGCTGGCCAGCGTGCCGGGCCGGGTCTTCTCCCGCTACGAGTTGGTCAACCGGGTGCGCGGCTACGAGTTCGACGGCTACGAGCGCACCATCGACTCCCACGTGAAGAACCTGCGCCGGAAGGTCGAGCGCGATCCCCGCGACCCCCGAATCGTGCAGACCGTGCTGGGGGGCGGCTACCGGCTGGGGCTCCGGCGCGATGCGTAGGCTCGTCACCTTCCGCCGGTCGCTCACAGCCCGCCTGGCCCTGGCCTTCGTGGCCGTGGCCATCGCGTCGATCGCCGTGCTCGGTGGGCTGGCCCTCGTCAGCGCCCGCCGTGAGGTGGCAGGCCTGGTTGCTCGCCAGCGCGATCGCGACGCCACTGAGATCACCGCCGCGCTGTCCGCTGCATACGCCACGTCGAACGGCTTCGCCGACGCCGACCTGTCGGCCGCCTTCGCCCTCGCCGCCGCCGCCCGGGCCGACCTGGTGGTCCTGGACGTCGACGGGCAGCCCGTGGCGACTCCGCCGCCCGCTCCCGACGACATGATGGCGCAGATGCGCAGCGTCATGGCCGACGGCCCGGGCCCGCTCGGCCCACCGCGCAATACCCTGGTCGTGGTCGGCGGACGACGGGTCGGCGCCGCCCGTCTGCGCTTTCCGGCCGCCGGGTTGGACGCGCCCGAGCGCCAGGTGGCCGCCGCCCTGTCGCGCAACGTTGTCGCCGGGGCCGTCATGGCTGCGGTGGTGGCCTTGCTCGTCGGCCTCGTCGTGTCCCGGCGCCTCAGCCGCCCGGTGGTGGCGCTGACCGATGCCGCCCGCCGGTTGGAGGCAGGCGAGCGCAGCGTCCGAACGGGAATGGCCGGCGCACCGGGTCAGGTCGGGGAGCTGGCCACCGCCTTCGACCAGATGGCCGACGCCCTCGATCGCCACGACGAGCTACGCCGCAACCTCGTGGCCGACGTGGCCCACGAGCTGAGGACCCCGCTCACCATCCTGCGGGCGTCGTCAGAGGAGCTGGTCGACGGGTTGGCGATGCCCAGCCCGGACCGGCTCAGCTCGCTCCACGACGAGGTGCTGCGCCTGGGTGCGGTGGTCGCCGACCTCGAGACGCTGGCCTCGGCGGAGGCAGCCGGCCTGCGCCTCGACCGTCGCACCGTCGCGCTCGACGTCGTGGCCGCCGATGCCATCGAGTCCCTGCGCCCCCGCTTCCGGGAGGCCGGTCTGACGTTGGTCACCGACCTGGGTTCGGTCGCCGTGGACGGTGACCCCGCCCGGTTGCGCCAACTGGTTGTCAATCTCCTCATGAACGCCGTGAAGTACACGCCGGCGGGCGGCACGGTCACGATCGGGGTGGCGGCGCTGGTGGATCTGGCCCTCCTCGAAGTGACCGATACCGGAGTGGGAGTGCCGAGCGACGAGGTCCCGCATCTGTTCGAGCGCTTCTGGCGTGGCAGCAGTGGTCACGGAAAGGCCGGCAGCGGCATCGGGCTGGCCATCGTGGCCGAGCTGGCCAAGGTCCACGGGGGCCGAGTCGAGGTCGAGACCACCCCGGCCCAGGGCTCGACGTTCCGCGTGCTGCTGCCCTGCGCCACGGGCCATTCGTCACCGCCAACGGCCGCACCCCTCGTCGGGGGAGACACGGACAGCGCCGCTCGGGTGACGGGTTGAGCGTCACGAGGCGTCGGGGTTGCCTCCCATCATCTTGAGCATCGGCGCACCCCCGGAAGTGAAGAAGCGGGCCACCAGGACCCCGGCCAGCGCCAGGAAGGCAATGTTCAAGATCGTCGTGTAGTTCCAGGTCACGGCGGCCTCGACAACCTTGGCGTGGCGCTCGCTGGGCACGAGATGCAACAGCCCGAACGCGATCTCTATGACGTAGGAGGCCGCGACCATGGCCGCGTAGAAGGTGGCGGTGACGATGAGCGCCACCTTTGTCCCGTAGTACTTCCGGTAGATGACGATGATGGGCAGGATGATCAGGTCGGCGAAGATGAAACTGACCACCCCACCGAAGCTGATCCCGCCGTTCCACAACACGCCCGCGAGGGGGACGTTGCCGATCGAGCAGACGAAGCTCACGACGGCCACGAGCGGCCCGATGATCGGACCCCAGACCTTGGCGGCCAGAGGGTGGCCGGTGAAGAAGAAGCGACGCCAGAAGCTGTCGGGCACCCAGGCCCCTACGGCGCCGGCAATGAGCAGGCCGAGGACGATGTCGCGCAGCACCGCGGCCCATTCCATGACGAAGATGTGGGAGATGGCGGTGATCCCCTCGGCAGACCGGGCGCGCTCCCACAGCGACCCCTCCTTTCCGACGGTCATGTCCATGGCTGCATGGCCCTCCATCGACCCGGCCAGTCCCCGCTCGGCCTGAACCCTGGCCTCGTCGACGAGGCGTTGACGCAGAACAACCCGGAACCCCAGGGCGACCAGAACGATCATGAGCGGCCCCCCGACGAACTCGGCGAGGGTGAACTGCCACCCGATGAGCAGAGCCAGGATGATGCCGAGCTCGATCACCAGGTTGGTGGAGGCGATCTCGAAGGCCATGGCTGCGGTGAAGTCGGCGCCTTTGCGGAACAGCGACCGGGCCAGCGCCACGGCAGCGTAGGAACACGAGGAACTGGCCGCCCCCAGTCCGGTCGCCACGGCCAGCGTGCGCGGCCGGTTGTCGCCCAGGAGGCGCGTGATCGTTTCTCGACGCACCACCGCCTGGACGCCGGCCGAGAGGGCGAAGCCCAGGATGAGCGCCCACAGGACCTCCCAGGTCATCGAACCGGCGATCGCGAGGGCGTGGGCGACAGCGCGCAGGATGATCATGTTCGCATTGTCCTACCCCTACGCCAGTTTGCCACCTTCGCGCTGTCGAGACCTTGTTCGCTCACCGCGGGTAGGCGAAGGTGCGGTCGATGAGGTGGCCGACGTCGACGATGTGCTCGCCGGCCATGCGTCGAAGGCCAGCCGGCACGGGGTGGGTCAGCGTGGACGTGGGTCAGCGTGGCTTCGGTGTCGGTTGGATGGCCAGCGACGGGCACCCGAAGGCGCCCCCGGGCAGGTGGGCGACGGCGCCCCGCCGACGGCCACGACGCGCCACGCATCGCCCGAACCGTAGCGGGCGCAGGATGGGACAACCCCGCCCACGGCTGTGGAGGTCGACCGCAGCCTCACCCAGCCCGGCCGCAGACAGGAGGGCGAGCTGGAACGACCGGCAGTTGGCGTTGGTGCGACGCAGGGACCATCGCCAGCCACCCGAAAACGTGGTGGCGAAGACGCGGAGGTCTCGGCGACCTGCCAGTCGCTCCTGCGGGCAGAGAGCACTGGGTGGAAGGCGTGGTCGGCATCGTCGCCGTAGCGAGGATCGATCGGCGGCCGGCGGCCGGCGTGGTTCCCCGGCAACTCTCCCGAACGGCCGTTGTCGCCTCCATTCCGGGGTGCGTCCACCGCCCGCATGGCCGCCTCGGGGCGTCGTCATGCCGAGCATCGCCCGGACATGGCCACGAGGGTGTGCACCTGACCCAGCCATGCAAAGGCGGTGGCGCCTGTCGCCGCTCCCATGCCTGACCCGGCGAGGTAGACGACGGCCCGGCAACCCAGGGCGCTGTCGACAGGCGGGCGCTCGAGGGCTCGGACCCGCTCGACGACCGTGGCCGCGTCGGACAGCCCTGCTACCGCCTGCGGCGTTCCAACGCCGGCGACTCGAAGAAGGGCGCCTCGCAAGTGCTGGCGGTCGGACGCCGAGCCGGCGGTGGCGCATTCGTCGGCGACACGCTCCAGCGCCAGTCGGAAGACCGAGGCGCTCAGGCGGGCCGGGGGGAACCAGCCCAGAACGCTCGCCAGGCCCGAAGCACGGCACAGCAGCCTTTCGTGGCCATGAGCGAGGTGGGCCTCCTCGTGGCGTACCACCACCTCGACTTCGGCAGGGCTCAGCGTGACCAGTAGGGTTTCGGAGACGACCATGCGAGGCTGATCGCCGCCAAGGCTCAGGGCCATCGGTTCCTCGGTGGCGATCAGGGTGACCGCTCTGCCCGCCACGCACGTCGAGTGTCCGAGCCATGCAAAGGCGGTCGCCACCTGGCGCTGGTGGCGACGGGCACGCAGGACGCCGACGCCTGCGCCGAACGGGCCGGCGACAGCGCCAACGGCGGCGAGCCAGCCCAGCGGTGCCCCGACGGGCAACAGCGGTCGCAGGAGGCGTTGGCACGCATCGGCCAGTGCGGGTACCCCGGCAGCGCTGAGCACGGTGGGCAGTGCTTCGGCCAACAAGCCGACTTCGATGATCACGGCCCCTCCGGCCATGGCAGCCCAGACAAGGGTGGCCCAGTGTCGGGGTTGCAGTCGCCGGCCCGGTCGCGCCGCCACTGCGGGCAGTGCTACCGTCACCAACCCCAGCGCCACGAGGAGAAGACTCACGCCCCATCCCGGGGGCCCTTGGCCAGCATGCGCCGGACCTGGTCACGTTCGCCGCGGTCGAGGCCCTGCATGAAGTGGCTGAGGACCCGGGTGCGGTTGTCGACGTTGCCGAGAGCGGCGTCCATCACCGAGGCGACGTACTCTTCACGGGTCTGCACGGCGCGGTAGGCATGGGCTCGTCCGTCACGCTCGCGCTCGAGCAGCCCTTTGCGCCAGAGCCGGGCCACGATCGTTGACACCGTCGTGTACGCCCGCGTCTGGGTTGTGTCGAGGGCGTCGCTGACCTCGCCCGGGGTCATCCACCCGCCGCCCTCCCACAGCACTTCCATCACCGCTCGCTCCAGGGTTCCCAGCGCGAGCGCATCGACCAGGCTCATTCGCATTCCTTCGCTCGTGACCCGAACGCTGCGTCTCGGGCCTCACCGTACCAAGCTACGACGAACAGTCGATCTTGTGTCAGCACACCCGTACATGCGAAGCCGCTCTGACGTTCACCCGCTGCTACGATCCTGCCTAGAAGCGTCATGGACAGGAACCAGAGTGACGCTGACGCCCCCCACGCCCGCCGCGCCTGCCGAGGCTGAGAGTACCGCTCCGCCGTACCTGCCTCATCGTCACCAACGCAGGGCATTGTGGAGGGCGGCGACGCTGCATCTCCAGTTGATACCGGGTACCGACCTGGCCCTGGCCAACGGACTGCTCAACCTCGTCGTGAGGAACGGCCCGGTCGATCTCGACTACATCGCCCGTCGGACGAGCGGGTTCGAGGCGGTCCAGCGCGTCGCCGCCTCGTACGGGCTCGACCGGGTCGAGCGCATCACGTGGTGCATGCCTTCATCAACCTGGCCCTCGCCCTCGGCCAGGTGGGCAAACCCCATGGCGGCTTCGGTTCGGTGACCGGTCAGGGTAACGGACAAGGAGGCCGCGAGCACGGTCAGAAGGCCGACCAGCTCCCCCGGTACCGCCGCATCGACGACCGCGGCGCGCGCCCGCGTCGCCCGGGTCTGGGGATCGACGCCCACGAACTGCCCGGCCCCGGGGTGTCCGCCTACGAGATGCTCGGCGCCCTCGGCACCGACGCCGGCGTGCGGGCGTTGCTGGTGGTCGCCTCCAACGTGGTCGTGTCGGCGCCGCTGGCGGGCCGCGTACAGGAGCGCCTCGACACTCTTGACCTACTGGTCGTGGCCGACTTCTTCCTGTCCGAGACGGCGGCTCGGGCGGATGTGGTGCTCCCCTCGGCGCAGTGGGCCGAGGAGGAGGGCACCATGACCAACTTCGAGGGCCGGGTGGTGCTGCGACGCCAGGCGCAGACGCCGCCGATCGGCGTGCGCACCGATCTGCAGATACTCACCGGGTTGGCGGATCAGCTCGGTCGGGGTCGGTACTTCGAGCACGAGGACGCGTCGGGTGTCTTCGAGGAGCTGCGACGGGCCAGCGCCGGTGGTGTCGCCGACTACTCGGGGATCACCTACGAACGGATCACGGCCGAGAACGGCGGGACACGCTGTTCATCCCCTTTCACTGGGGAGGTCAGGCCCGAGCCAGCTAGGTGGATGAACACGTCCAGGAACCGCACCTGGCGCCGTACGACTCGTTGAGCTGCTCGAGCGGCGCACACCTGCGCCCGGAGGGTCCGTCCGATATCAGCGAGGAAGTGCCTGAGCCAGAAATGCTCGTAGACGTACGCCCGCAGTTGGCGGGCGTACGTCTATTCGCCGTCACGTCTCGCGGACGCTCTTGCGCAGTTGGTTCATGATCGTGTCGGTGGGCTCCTGTACGTCATGGACCTCCCGGACGTGGTCGGCGACCTTGGTCATCAACGCGTCCTCTGTGTCTGCCTTGGCCTGCCAACTGCAGGTGTGGCCGGCATCCTTTCAGCCGTATGTGAAAGCCACAGCGTTCCTCCCCTGGGCGACCGACCGTCTCCCTCTGGTCCGGTGGTTCCGGCTAGGTCGCTGTTTGTACTAGGTGGTACAGCGACTTGTCAAGAAGCCGAGTAGGGCGACGGAAGGAGCGGAGGTGCGTGTAGGCCGCCGCCAGGGCGTTCCTCATGGGACGGACGTCCTTCTTCGTCGTCGAAAGCAGGTAGCCGCCCTGGATGGCAGCCATCGTCGTCTCGGC
>JBPCNP010000116.1:0-5268 GCA_051001215.1 Acidimicrobiales bacterium | reverse complement strand
GTCATCGTGATCCTCCTCAAGTGGTTGTTGTGGAACTGCTCCTTGAGGTTGACGCGGTGGCTGTCCTCGCTGGGGGACCCTCCCTCAGCTCACCCGTCTCGTACACCACTCCCTGGGACTCAACTGCGTCATGGAACGCCACAGCACAGCGAAGCCTCACCGGGACGATCCGACATCGGCGCGTATGCACTCACGCGCCGGCGTCCTACCTGCTGTGGTCCTCCTGGAGGGCCACCACCACGTCGTCGGCGGCAGCCAGCTCGACGGCCGCCCCCGCCGAGTCGGTCTTCGAAGTGTGGGCTGCGGGTATCGCGGCATCGGCGTACGGTGAATGGCCATGGGCACGGCCAGCGTTCGAACCACGACGCTCCCGTCCGGGGATCCAATCCCCGTGCTCGGGCTCGGCACCTGGCACATGGCCGAGGACCCCCAATGCCGTGAGGACGAGCTCAGCGCGCTACGAGAGGGTTTGGACCTCGGTCTGGCGCTCATCGACACCGCCGAGATGTACGGCGGAGGTGACGCCGAAGAGCTTGTCGGCGAAGCCATCAGGGGGCGGCGCGACGAGGTGCTCCTCGTGAGCAAGGTCCTTCCGTCCCACGCCCGTCGGGACGCGACGGTCCGCGCCTGCGAGGGGAGCCTCCGGCGCCTCGGCACCGACCGGCTGGACCTGTACCTGCTCCACTGGCGCGGCTCCACGCCACTCGAAGAAACGCTGGACGCCTTCACCACACTGATCGACGAAGGCAAGATCCGTCATTGGGGTGTCAGCAACTTCGACCGTGCGGACATGGAGGAGCTGGTGGCCCTCCCTGGCGGCCTCGATGTCGCGACCAACCAGGTGCTCTACAACCTCAGCCGGCGCGGCGTCGAATGGGACCTGGTCCCGTGGTCTCAGGGCCACCGCCTCCCCGTCATGGCGTATTCGCCCATCGAGCAAGGGCGGCTGCTCGGACACCCGGTGCTTCGGGCCGTAGCCGGGCGATACGACGCCACGCCGGCGCAGGTGGCCGTGGCGTGGGTGCTCCGCCATCGCCACGTCACGACCGTCCCCAAGGCGGGTACGCCGGCCCACGTCCGGGAGAACCATGCCGCTTTGGACCTGGAACTGACCGAAGGGGACCTCGACGAGCTGGACCGCTCCTTCCCTCCGCCGACGGGGCCGCAAGGGCTCGAGATGCTCTGATCGCACTCGTCACGGCTCACGTCCACCCAGGAACGTCGCTTCTCACGGCAGCCGGCCGGCGGCGAGCCCGGCGCCAGCCAACGCTCGCGCGGGTCCCGCAGCACGTGGAGGCCGGCAACCAGGCGACCTGTGGCTCAGGTCCGCGTGAGTGCCGCGACCCCGTCCAGCCGGGCCAGCTCGTGCGGGTCACGGATGGCGTAGATACGGGCAGCGCCGATGAGGACGCCAGCCACCCGTTCCGCACCCTGGATCGGACGACGAGCAGCGGCTAGGTCATGGGGTCTTCACGGCCCATCCGCGTGGCCGGGATTGTCGCCTACGTGCATACCGAGGTCGACCAGGCGGGCGATCCGTTCGCCCGCCCGTTCGAGGCGCTGCCGGGTGTCGTCGGGGTCCATCAGCGTGTCCTCGGACGCCGGGCCCTCGACGCTCGGACAGATGGCGACGATCCCCTCGTCGTGGAACCGTCGTGCGACAGAACGCCCCATCGGTTCGACCGCTCCTCCGACTGCCACCACCGGGATGCCGTGGCACCGGGCCCGGCGGGCCACCCCGACCGGGACCTTTCCCGCCAACGTCTGGGAGTCGAGAGTGCCCTCGGCGGTGATGACGAGAGACGCTCCCTCGAGCACCCGGTCGGCGCCGAGTGAATCGAGGGCGAGCTCGACGCCAGGCCGCAGCTCGGCGTCGCAGAACGCCATCAACCCGAACCCGGCGCCACCCGCCGCGCCCGCGCCGGGCTCGTCGCGCAGCCGGCGCCCGACAGCCTCCTCCACCACGTCGGCGAAGTGGGCCAAGGCGGCGTCCAGCTCGTTCACGACCTCGGGGCTCGCTCCCTTCTGGGGCCCGTAGACCGCCGACGCCCCATCGTCACCCAGGAGCGGGTTCGAGACGTCGCTCGCCACCACGATCTGCGCCTCCCGCACGCGGGAGTCCAGCCCGGACAGGTCCACAGTCGCGAGGCCGGCCAGCGCCGCGCCGCCTGGCGGCAACGCATCGCCGCTCGGCCCGCAGAAGCGCACGCCTAGCGCCGAGGCCAGCCCCGCGCCGCCGTCGTTGGTGGCGCTGCCGCCCAGGCCGACGAGCAGGCGCTGCGCCCCCCTGTCGAGGGCGTGGCCCATCAGCTCCCCGGTGCCGACCGTCGTCGCCCGGCGGGGATCGCGCCGGTCCTCGCGAACCAGGGTAAGACCCGAGGCGGCCGCCATCTCGATCACTGCCGTGGTCGTGCCGTCCGACTCGATGACCCCGTAGCGCGCCTGCACGGGATCGCCGAGAGGGCCCCCGACCTCCACCTCGACGAACGAGCCGTCTGAGGCCGAGACCATGCTCTGCACCCATTCGTCTCCGCCGTCGGAGAGCGGCAGCAACTCGACGCGGGCCTTCGGCCAGACCCACCGGATGCCCTCGGCCAGGGACTCGGCCACGTCGTTGGCGGCCAGCGATCCCTTGAAGGCGGTGGGCGCGATGACGACCTTGATGGGCTGGGCGGCCACGCTCGCTCAGCGCGCCGGCCTGCGTGGCCCGGACGCAGTGGCCGCCACGCCCCGGATCGAGCGGTCGACGAGCTCGATCGGGTGGTAGATCGGCAGCGGGCGCCCTTGCTCGCGCAAGTAGGCGTTGATCTGGAGGGTGCAGCCGGGATTGGCCGAGGCGATCGCCTCGGCGTCGGTGGCCAGCAGGTTCTTCGCCTTTCGGCGTCCGAGCTCTTTACCCGCCTCGGGCTGCAGGAGGTTGTAGATGCCCGCCGATCCGCAGCAGATCTCCCACTCCTCGGGCTCGAGCACCTCGACGCCCGGGATCGTGGCCAGCAGCGTGCGGGGCGCTGACCTGACCTTCTGGGCGTGGGCCAGGTGGCAGGCGTCGTGGTACGCCACCCTCAGCGGAACAGGATGACGGGGGGCCACCGGGTCGGACTCGGTGAGCAACTCGGAGACATCGCGGACCTTCTCCGAGAACTGCTCGCCCCGCTCCGCCCACTGCTGGTCGTCGGACAGAAGACGCCCGTACTCCTTCATTGATGAGCTGCACCCGGCGGCGTTGACGGCCACGTAGGCGCAGTCCTCGAACGCCTCGATCATCGCCTTGGCCAGGTCGAGGGCCTGGGCCTCGGCGCCCGAGTGCAACATCAGCGCCCCGCAGCAGCGCACACTTGCCGGCGCGAACACCTCGAACCCCTCGGCCGCCAGCACCCGCACGGTTGACGCGTTCACGTCGTGGAAGAAGACGCGCTGCACGCACCCGAGGAGCATCCCGACGCGTGCCCGACGCTCGCCTCGGGCGGGGGTGACCTCGGGCATCCGGGCGACCGAGGCCCTGAGCTTCACGTCGGGCGCCAGGGCGCGCAGCACCCCCAGCTTGGGAAAGCGCCCGAGACGAGCGCCGGCCGTGCCCGTGAGGCCGAGGCGACGCGCCGCCACCGCCCCCGGCACCAGGGCCCGCAGGCGCCCGGGATGGGTGAAGACCTCGAAGACCAGTCGCCTGAAGGCCCGCTCGCGGAGCGGCCGGGTGTAGTTGCGCTCGACCTGAGCCCTGGTTGCCTCGATGAGCTTGCCGTACTCGACACCGGAGGGGCAGGCGGTGACGCACGCCTCGCATCCGAGGCACCGGTCCCAGTGGGTGACCATGGCCTCGGAGAGCTCGGCGGACTCCTCGGAGGCGGCGTTCATCAACACGATGCGACCCCGGGGCGAGTCCATCTCCTCGTTCCAGAGCACGTAGGTCGGACAGGTCGGCAGGCAGAAGCCGCAGTGCACGCAGACGTCGATCAACTCCTGCGCCGGTGGGTGATGAGCGTCGAACGCCCCGGTCTTGGCCATCAGATGCCTCCCACGAAGATTCCCGGATTGCACACGTTGTGAGGGTCGAACCGTTCCTTGACCCGTCGCATGAGGGGAAGGGCGGCGTCCTCCCCCCAGACGTCGACCTTGGCCCGGACGTCGCCCGGGGCGTCGACCACCACACACGGGAACGGCCGGAGCCGCCGCCGCAGGTCCTCGATGGCCGCCACCATCACGCTCGCTTCCTGGGCGGGCAGGGTGATCCACGACAGCCCCATGCCGGCCCGCCCCACCAGGGAGGCGGCGGCCTCCTGGGCCGACCGCAACACCGCGGGCAGGTCCGACGCCAGCCCCGAGACACGCAGGACGGTGCCGTCCGAGGAGCGCTGGCGCTGCCGCTGGCGCTCCCAGAGGCCGTCGTCGTCGACGATGTGTTGGCCCTCGAGCCCGGCCTGGCGCAGCAGTTCGAGGGCCTGGCCGGCGGCCGCCTCGGGCACGGCTCCGCCGAACCGGGCCAGCACCTGGCCATGGCCGTCGCCCCAGGCCATGTCGAGGGACTCGGCGCCGAGGGGAGAATGAGCGACAGCTGACGCCGCCCGTCCCAGCGCGTCCGGGTCGTCGGAGCTGCCCACCGCCGTCACCCGGTTGCCGGCGAGGGGATGCAGGCGCATGACGACCTCGGCGACGAGGCCGAGGGTCCCGAACGACCCGGTGAAGAGCTTGGCCAGGTCGTACCCGGCCACGTTCTTGATGACGTTGCTCCCGGCCTTGGCGACCGTCCCGTCAGCCAGAACGAAGGTGATGCCCAGGATGAGGTCCCGCGCCGCCCCGTAGCGGTGCCGCAACGGGCCCGAGTCGGCCGTGGCCACCACGCCCCCGATCGTGGCCTCCCCACCGTCACCCAGCCACGGGTCGAGGGCGATCATCTGGTTGGCCTCGGCGAACGCCTTTTGGGCCCGGGCGAGGGGCACGCCGGCCTGGAGCACAGCCGTCAGGTCACCCTCGTTGTGCTCGATCAGGGTGTCGAGGCGCTCGGTGGACAGGTCGATGTCGGCGGCCCCGCCGCCCCCGCCTGCGTGACACGACGACCCACCCCACGACCGTTTGGTTCCCCCACCCCGCACCCGCACGCGCCGCTGCTCGTCGCCGGCCGCCCGCATGACCCGGGCCGCCTCCTCGGGCGACGACGGCGCCTCGTGGCGGGGCCCGCCACTCCGCTCAGAGGGCCGCTCGGGCCCGCCACTCCGCTCAGAGGGCCGCTCGGGCCCGCCACTCCGCTCAGAGGGCCGCTCGGGCCCGCCACTC
>JBPCNP010000115.1:0-9763 GCA_051001215.1 Acidimicrobiales bacterium | reverse complement strand
ATCCCGCTCAGAGGGCCGCTCGGGCCCTGCATCCCGCTCAGAGGGCCGCTCGGGCCCTGCATCCCGCTCAGAGGGCCGCTCGGGCCCTGCATCCCGCTCAGAGGGCCGCTCGGGCCCTGCGTCTGCGTCTTCCTGCGGCATCGGTACTCGACCTCCGGGAGTGGCCCGTCGGGCCTGGTCGCACGGTCACGACATGCCTTTCTACCCCCCGGACGGAGCCGGTCTGGCCGTACCGCCGCGATCACCGGTAGCTTGGGCGACCATGGGCAGCCACCCCGAAGACGGTCTCACCCGGCTGGTGCACCAGGTGCACGAGGTGGCCGTCGGGCCTGAGACGACGTTCACCGGCGGGCTCCTCACCGTTTCCGTCGACGCTGCCCGGCAGTGCCTGGCCCACCCGGCGCTGGCCCACATCGACGTGACGTGGGCATCGCCCGGAGAGTCGGTGCGCATCGTGAAGGTGCTCGACGCCGTCGAACCAAGGACGAAGGGGCCGGGTGGCGGCGGCATCTTTGCCGGCTTCGTCGGGCCCGACCGTGTGCAGGGCCGGGGACAGACCCATGTGCTGCGGGGGGCGGCGGTCGTGGCCGCCGGCTTCCTGCCCCGGGCCCAGGAGGCGGTGATCGAGCTGTCGGGGCCGGCCGCCGCCCTCTCGCCGCTGGGCTCCACCCACAACCTGGTGGTGGAGTTCACCCCGGCCGACGATGCTCCCTGGGAGGACGTCGACCGCGCCCTGCGGCGGGGCGTGCTCCGCCTGGCCGTCCACCTGGCCGACGCCGCCCTGGACGCACCTCCCGATGCCGAGGAGTGGCTGCCCACCCCCACGCCGCCCACCGCCGGAGCGGGCGACCGTTACCGGGTCGGAGCGATCACCAACCTCCAGACCCAGGGCACCTTCAAAGACGTCTTCGTCTACGGGCGCAGCTTCTCCGGCGGCCTGCCCACCCTCCTCGATCCCGGCGATCTCGACGACGGAGCCGTCGTGAGCGGCCAGTTCGGGCACCCGTCGCTCAAGAACCCCACGTTCATGCACCAGAACCACCCCGTCGTCGCCGCCCTGCGGGCCCGCCACGGCGTCGACGTCGACTTCGCCGGCGTGGTCATCTCCCCCGAGCCCGTGGTCGCCAGCCAGAAGGAACTGGTGTCCGCCCATGCCGCCCGCCTGTGCGCGGCGGCGGGTTGGGACGCGGCCATCCTCACCAAAGAGGGTGGAGGGAACGCCGATGGCGACGTGGCCCTCAAGATGGACGCGCTGGAGGACCTCGGTGTGACCGCAGTGGGCCTGTTCGCGGAGATGGCCGGGCCCGACGGCACGGGGCCGCCCATCGTCGTTCCGCCCGAGCGGGCCACGGCCATGGTGAGCACGGGCAACTACGACGAGCGCCTCGTCCTGCCTGCGGTCGAACGGGCCCTGGGCGGCGACGTGGTGGCCCTGGTCGAGCGTCCCGCCACCGATGAGCTGCAACTCCCGATCGCCGTTGTGTACTGCGCCCTGAGCCCGCTGGGCTGGGGTCATCTGACGTGTGCCCCCGAGGTGGGCACCGGGGAGCTGGTGGCGTCGTGAGCCGGGTCGTGCACTACATCAACCAGTTCTTCGCCGGCGTGGGAGGCGAGGACTCCGCCGACACGCCGCCCACGTCGGGCCCTGAGGCCGTGGGCCCGGGCCGGCGCCTGGCCCAGCTCATCGGTCCCGAGCACGAGGTGGTGGCCACCGTGTTCTGCGGCGACGACCGCGCCTCCGGGGGCCCGGCGGTGATCGCCGAGATCGTCGACCTCATCCGTGCCGCCCAGCCCGACCTGGTCGTGGCCGGGCCGGCTTTCACCAGCGGTCGCTACGGACTGGCCTGCGCCCGTGTGGCTGCGGCAGCCACCGCGGCCGGCATCCCGGTGGTCGCCGCCATGCACCCCGACAACCCCGGCCTCGATGAGGCCGGGGGCGCCCCGGTCGTGGCCAGTGGCGAGGTGGCTCGCCAGATGGGGCCGTCCCTCGACCGCCTGGCTGCTGCAGTGCGTCGGGTGCTGGACGGCGAGACCCTGACGGGCGACGACGGTCGCGTCGGCGCCGTGCCCCGTCTGTCGCGCGTGGCCGACGACGACGCCGCCACCCGCGCCGTCGACCTGGTGCTGGCCCGCCTGGGCGGGGACACGACCGCCACCGAGGTGCCCCTGCCCCGCTTCGACCACGTCACCCCGGCGGCGCCGGTGGGCGATCTCGGGGCGGCCAGGCTGGCCCTGGTCACCGAATCGGCCCTCGTCCCCGACGACAACCCCGACCACCTCGAGTCGGCCCGGGCAACCAAGTGGTTGCGCTACCCCCTCGACGGCCGTGACTCCCTCACGCCCGGCGAGTGGCGCTCGGTGCACGGCGGGTTCTCGACGGTGTGGGCCAACGAAGACCCCCACCGGCTCCTGCCTCTCGACGCGGCCCGCCGCCTGGAGGGAGAGGGGGCCATCGGCAGTCTCTATCCGGCCTACCTGGTCACCGCCGGCAACGGCACGTCGGTGGGCAACGCCCGGCGCTTCGGCATCGAGTGGGCCGCCGACCTGCGCCACTCCGAGGTGCGCGCCGCCATCCTCACCGCCACCTGAGGCACGGGAACGCGTTGCGGGGCAACGCTGGCGAAAGAACTCGAGCGGGCAGGCATCCCGACTGCCCTGCTGTGCAACCTGGTGTCCATCGCCATGCGGGTGGGCGCGCCGCGGATCGTGCCCACCAGGGGCATCCCCTACCCCACCGGCGATCCGTCCCTCGGACCGGCCGACGAAGCCGCCTGGCGACTGCGACTCGTCCAGGCCGCGCTGGGCGCCCTTGCCACCCCGGTGAAGCAACCCACCGTGTTCGAAGTGGCGTGACCGGCCCCGTCTTGGCCATTCTGGTCCCATGACCGACCTTGCCGTGATCAGTGGCGCCTCCCAGGTGCTGGCCCACGTGCCCGGGCTGGCCCGGCACGGGTCCAAGCCCCGCCGGGAGCTGGCCAAAGACGACGGTGTGCAGAAAGCGTTCCTGGCCGCCCTGCGCAGCACCGATGACGCCGTGGCCTACGCCCCCCACCAGGCCTGGCTGGGCGCCATCCACCCCCGCGACCTCCCCGAGCGACCCTGGGCCCGCCGGCCCGGGCAGAGCCCGAGAGGCAGTGACGGGGCCCGCCGGCCCGGGCAGAGCCCGAGAGGCAGTGACGGGGTCGGAGGGCCGAACGCCGATGCCTCTGCCACCGGGCCCGACGGCACGATGGTGGGCGAGGACGAGTTCTTCGGCCTACTGGCCGTGGTCGACGAGTTCGGCCTCATCACCCTCGACCCCAAGGCCGCTGACCGGGCCGCCGCGGCCCTGGCCGCCCACCCCCTGGCCAAGGCCCTCGACCTCGACCTCATCGACCGGGCGCGGGGCGACGCCGAGAAGGTGGCGGCCGAAGCCGGTGCCCTGCCACTGCACGTGGGGGCCGACCGCTTCGTCGGAGCGGTCCGGGGCGCCCAAGCCGACGACGAGTCGCTGTCGGCCCATGTCCTGCTCGAGAACCTGGCCTCGAAGGCCACCGCCACCCTGGCCCTGCTGCACCTGCTGGCCGCCCACGACATCGACCCGACGTCGATCGACTACGTCCTGTCCTGCGGTGAGGAGGCCATCGGCGACCGCTACCAGCGAGGCGGCGGCAACCTGGCCAAGGCCGTGGCCCAGGCGGCCGGGCTCAGCGAGGCGTCGGGAGCCGACATCAAGAACTTCTGCGCCGCGCCGGTGCCCGCCCTGGTGATGGCATCGGCCCTGGTGGCCTCGGGGGTGTTCCGCCGGGTCGCGGTCGTGGCCGGGGGCTCGCTGCCCAAGCTGGGCATGAAGTTCCAGGGCCACCTGTCTCACGACCTGCCCGTGCTCGAAGACGTCCTGGGTGGCACGGCCGCCCTCATCGAAGGCGACGACGGGCGCTCGCCCATCGTCCGCCTCGATGCCGTGGGCCGGCACCGGGTCGCGGCCGGCGGGTCGGCGCCCCAGATCATGGAGGCCCTCGCCGTCGAGCCTCTCGAGCGGGTCGGCCTGGCCATGACCGACGTCGACGACTTCGCCACCGAGCTCCACAATCCCGAGATCACCGAGCCGCAGGGCTCGGGCGACGTGGCCGCCCGCAACTACCGCACCATGGCGGCCCTGGCCGTGCGGCGGGGCGACATCGAGCGCGACGCCATGGGCGGTTTCGTGGCCGAGCAGGGCATGCCGGGGTTCGCCCCCACGCAGGGACACCTGGCATCGGCGCTGTGCTACCTGCCCCACGCCCTCCGTCGGCTCACCACCGGCGACGCAGGTAGGGTCTGCCTCGTGGCCAAGGGAAGCCTGTTCCTCGGGCGGATGTGCCAGCTCTCCGACGGCATGAGCATGTTGTTGGAACGCAACCCGGCGGCCGGACCCAACGGGAGGACAACGTGACGACCGTCACCGAGGTCACCAAGGACAACTTCGCAGGCCTGACCGCCGAAGGCACGGTCCTGATCGACGTCTGGGGGCCCGAATGCGTGCCCTGCGTGGCGCTGACCCCTCACGTCGAGCGCCTGGCCGAGGAGCGACCGGACCTTCACGTCCTCAAGCTGGAGGCCCCCAAGAACCGGCGGCTGTGCATCGACATGAAGGTCATGGGTATGCCCGCGTTTCTCCTCTTCCGGGACGGTGCCGAAGTGGCCCGACTCTCGGACCCCGAGCTCACGCCCGATGCCCTCAACTCCTGGCTCGACACGACGCTCGAGACCCTGAACCCCGAAAGGGGGTAACACACCATGTTGAAAGACCGTCTGGTCATCGCCCTGGGCGAACGCGACGGCATTTCCGGTCCGTCCATCGAGGCCTGTGTCCGGGCTGCGGGAGGCAAGGTGGTCTTCGGGGCCACCGAGTGCTTCGTCTGAACCGCAGCCGGGGCAATGGACCTGCACAGCCAGGAGGCGATTCTCCGCCTGGTCGGTGAGCACGGCCCGCAGAACCTGATGGTGATCCTGGGCGCTCCCGATCCCGAGAGCGCAGAGATCGCGGCAGAGACTGTGGTGCTGGGCGACCCGTCGTATGCAGGACCATTGGCCGGGGCCCAGTTGGGCCTCGACGTGTACCACGTCCTCGAAGACGCCATCCAGGCCGACGTGCCCGATGACGTGTGGGAGGAACAGATCGGCGTCATGGCCGACGTCCTCGACGGACCGGGCGTATCCGCGGCCGTGGCCGCAATGCGCGCCCAGGCACCCGAGTCGCCCGAGGCACCAGCGAAGACCTAGCCCAGCCGTGAACCTGTGGGTGGTGGGCATCATCGTTGCCGCCGCCGCGTCGGCGGCGGTGACGGTGATGTTCCTCATTCGGCGGCGAGCGCCGGTGGGCGGGTACTTCGCCGACTCCGACCGCGCCTCGGGGGTCTTCGGCGTCCTCGGGACGTCGTTCGCGGTCATGCTGGCGTTCGTCATCTTCCTGGGGTTCGAGAGCTACGGGAACGCTCGGAACGAGGCCGGACGGGAGGCGGTCTCGGTCACCGAGCTGTTCGACACGGCCGAGCCGTTCTCCGCTCCGGCGCGAGATGACCTGCGGGCCCAGTTGATCTGTTACGCCCGCTCGGTGATCCACGAGGAGTGGCCGGCGATGAGGACGGAGCGACTGAGCGCGGTCACCAAAGATTGGGTCGACGGGATGAGCACGCGGTTCGAGCACCTCGACATCACCGGTGACAAGCAGTCCGTCGCGTATGACCATTGGTCCACGATCGACGCCGCTCGCCAGGAGGCGCGTCGCGGCCGCCTGGCTGAGGCCAGCCCGGTCGTCCCGTCGCCTCTCTGGATCATCCTCGCCGTCGGCGCGATGGTCTCCATCGCCTACGTGTGGCTGTATGCCGACCCGAGTGAGCGCTTCCTCGTCCAGGCGATGATGATCGGCTCGGTGACGGCGATGGTCGTGGTCAGCCTCCTCGTGGTCAACTTCCTCGACCGGCCCTACGAGAACGGGAGCGGGAGCATCTATCCCGTCGAGATGACCCGATCGCTGCGGATCATGGAGGACCATCAGAAGGTCACCGGACCCCTTCGCCCGCCCTGCGACGCGAACGGCCGACCGACATCGAGTTGATTGCGTCGTAGGGAAAACCGGGTAGAGAGCTGGTAGAACAAGGACGGTCGAACGGACCCCAGAGGTACCGAGCCCACGTCCTCCGCCTTCGTCCACGAGAGAGGGGAACAGGAGAGCCATGAAGAATCAGCCAGGGGCTGCGCCCGTGTCGGACGAGGACCAGGCGCGGCCTGACGAGAACGACCCCGGCGAGGTGCCAACCAGGTTCGCCACAAAAGGCTTGGGGTGGTCAGGCCGCGAGGGCCAGGAGGAAGACGATTCGTCGGACTGACGACGGCCACCCACCGCCCCCTGCAGGAGGATCATGAGCCAGATCGGCGACCTGTTGAGCAGGAGCAGCTGCTCCCAGTGTGGAGCGAAGGTGTTCATGACCGGCGAGGGCCGCGTGGCCTGCGAGGGGTGCAAGGTGCCCACCGAGGAGTGCACCTGCGAGGGGGCGGCCAAACCCGACACCCAGCTCCCCGTGTGAGGTCCCGGCATCGCCGAGCCTGCTGAGGAGGGTCACGACCCTGCCGGGGTGACGGCGGGGTGCACGGGGTCGGCCGCGATGGCCTCGATCGTCGTCGCCGAGGGCCCCGGCAAGAGGCGGTGGCGTGCCTGGTCGATCGTTCGCCTCGTCGTCGGTCTCGTCCTTGCCGTGGTGGCCGTCAATCTGGTGGCGGGTCGACGATCCGAGCTGGAGGGGGCCACGGCCATCCTGAGCGACCTCCGGTGGGAGTGGCTGGTACTGGCGTTCTTCATCGAGGTGACGTCGGTGGTGGCCTTCGCCGAGGTGGAACGGCGCATGCTGGGCGCGGGGGGACTGAGGGTGGGGCTCTGGCCCCTGACCGGCATCGCCCTGGCCGGCAACTCGATACAGAACTCCCTCCCCGGAGGCGTGGCCTGGGCCAGCGTCTTCGCCTATCGCCAGTTCCGGGCGCGGGGCGCCGACGACGTGCTGGCGGCCTGGACCATGGTGGCCGTCGAGATCCTCTCCGGCGCGTCCCTGGCCATCATCGCAGGCATCGGCGTGGCCCTGGCCGGCGACGCCGCCACCGACTTGAACCTAGTGAGGACGGTCGTCGTCGTGGCCGTCGTCGCCGTGACCGTCGTGGTGGTCGTACGCCGCCGGGGCGAGCATGTCCCCGTCACCGTGGGTTCCTGGGCGGTCCGCCTGGCTCAGCGAGTGACCCGCCGGCCCCGGGGCGACGCACACGAGGTGGCCGCCCGCTCCTGGCAGCGGTTGGTGACGGTCACCCCCAGCCGGGGGGACTGGCTGATCGGCCTGGGCTGGTCGGCGGTCAACTGGCTGGCCGACTGCGCCTGTCTGGCCATCGCATTCCTGGCCGTCGGGGCGACGGTGCCCTGGCCGGGGCTGCTCCTGGCCTACGGCGCCGGCCAACTCGCCGCCAACCTCCCGTTCACGCCCGGTGGCCTCGGGGTGGTGGAGGGCAGCCTGGCCATCGCCCTGGTTGCCTACGGCAACAGCGAGGCGTCCACAGTGGCCGCCGTGCTGCTGTACCGGGTGGTGAGCTTCTGGGCCATGCTCCCATTGGGCTGGACGGCGTGGGCCGTCCTGACCGCTCGGGCCCGCAAGCTTGCTCGGGGGGCCACCGGGGCCCACGATCCCGATCGGGCTCGGGACTCACTGGCGACTGGGGGCGGGCAACCGTGAAACAACGGTCGACCCGTGGCCGGCTGGCAGGGTCGGCGGCCGCAGCCCTGCTGGCAGCGGCGGTGACCGCCTGCGGCGGGCCTCGGAACTCTTTGAACACCGACGCCAGCGTGTGCTTCCGCGCCCTGGCCGTTGCCAACGACGCCGTCCATCACAAGGGGAGCCTGGTCGGGGTGCGTCGGGTCAGCGCCCGGCGGTTGAGCGACGAGATGCCGGAGGTCTCGGCGGCGGGAAGCGCCCCCGTGTGCCTCGTCGCTTTCCAGTCCGACTATCGGGCCGGTGAGGTGATCGACGCCCGGCCGCCTGTCGCCGGCCGTTACGCGGTGGTGGCCGTCACCAGCGGTACGCCGACGCTGCTGGGTGCCCGGGTCACCGACCGCCTCCCCCTCCGCTTCCACCACCGGACCTGAAGACCCGTACCGCCGTCGCCCCGCCGCTCTGTCCTCAGACACTTCACAGGTCCATCAGAGCCCACTGCCAGCTTGGGGAGTCACACTTTCTTTGTCGGAGCAACCGGGGGGCCGCCGTCCTCCCCCCACCGACCCGGCCAGACCCGGTCGCTCCCGCCGAAGCCGGTGCCGCACGCGGCGCCGGCTTCGCACTTTCACGGCGCCGGTGAGGTCGCCCAGAACGTGACGACCGCCACCCAGAGATGAAACGCGAAAGCGGGAACGATCTCGGCGATCGGTGCCCGCCCCGAGATGGACAGCGCGACGCCGGCGGCACAGGCGACGAGCTCCAGCAGGAACAAGGCGCAGCCGGCGATGCGCCGGCGTTGCCCCAGCGCAGACGCGGCCGCGAAGCGCCACATCAGGATGGGTAGCGAGGCTCCGAGCACGAGGCCCCCGGCGGTGTGGACGGCGTGCGACGACCCCGGCCCCGACAGCAGCACCACGGCGGCGACGACCTGGCCGACGAGGCCGATCAACGAGGCGGCCAGGAAGCTGCGGGGAGCGGAGAACCGCTGAAAGGCGTACCACGAGAACCCGGCCATCAGCCCGGCGGCCACGATCAGCCCGCCCCGGAAGACCAGCGCCGACCTGGGGTCGGTTCCCAGGTAACTGATGGGCCGGTCGCCCAGGAACCCCAGCCCGGCCCGGTACATGGCGGTGGCGACTGACACCCACAGCACGACGACGGCGGCCAGGCCGGCATAGCGCAACTGCGAGGGCGGTCGCCGGGTCTGTGGGCGGGCACGCTCACCCACAACAAGAGACCACGGCACGTGTCCAGCGTGACAGAGCAGCCGGTCGCCCAGGAAACCCCAGCCCGGCCCCTCGAGAACTGGCCCCCCGGAACGTGGCTCCCGCCAGGGGACCGGCGCCCACGACGGGTTGGCTTCCCTCTCCCCGCCGATGATCGCGGATGGGGTCTTACCTGAGTGCCCACTCCCGTGTTCCGGTCCGGCTGCTGCGGACTCGCTGCCCTCCTTCGCCATGTGGCCGGCCTTCCCGACCTCGGACTACCACGAGGGCTCCGTCCCGTCCCGTCCCGGGGCCGACAGCGGGCCTGCCCGCCTCCGCCCTGGATGGGCGCCGGGACGCCAGGAGGTCGGCGGTGAACACCGTCGCTCCGTGGCCCGACGCGGGTGAAGCGCTCGCCGGTGGCGGTGCGCCGTCCCTGGCGGTTCAGGATACCTGAGACGACCACGCCTCGCCGCCCGCTGGGACCGAGCGCGAGGTCGTGCGGCGGCACCTTAAAGCCCTGGAGGCCAAGCGCCGCCTGCCGGCCTCCACCAAGCAGCTGCATGCGAACCTCGCGCTGCTGGCGCGCTTGTGGCCGGTGCCAACCCCGGAGTCCGCCAGCAGTTGGAGCGGCGGCGACAGGATCTGCTGGCCGCCGCAGGGGGCGGGCAGCGGCGACGGCCTGACCCGAGCCGAGGCCGCCTTCGTCGCCGTGGCCAGGTGTTGCCGGACGGCCTCGATGACCGCGTGAGCGTCGTTCTCAGTGAGCACCTGGGGGCCTGACGACCGAACGACCGAAGGGGTTGTCCGTGGAGGGCAAGGCGCGAGTAGGCCCGCCAGCAGAGC
>JBPCNP010000114.1:0-4118 GCA_051001215.1 Acidimicrobiales bacterium | reverse complement strand
TCGGCCGCCAAGCTGGTGGAGGCGGTCCTGGCCGCGCGCCGCCACCCTGAGCAGGGGTTCCGCTCCTGTCTCGGCATCGTCCGCCTGGGGGAGCGCCACGGCGCCGAACGACTGGAGGCGGCCTGCGCTCGGGCCCTGGCCATCCGGGCCCACAGCTACCGCTCCGTCGAGTCGATCCTGCGCACCGGCCTGGACCGCAAACCGCTGCCGGCGGCGGCGGCCCCGGCGCCCGCCCATCCCGACCACGACAACTTGCGCGGCCCGGGCTACTACCAATGAAAGGAACCCACGTGCTCAACCACCAGACCATCGAGGGCCTCTACGCCCTCAAGCTGGGAGCCATGGCCGCCGGCCTGGCCGAACAGGCCGCCTCGGCCACACACCAGGCGCTCAGCTTCGAGGAGCGCCTCGGCATCCTCGTCGACCGGGAGCTCGCCGAGCGGGACGACCGACGCCTCCAGCGCTACCTGAAGACGGCCAAGCTGCGTACCACCGCGGTGATCGAGGACGTCGACTTCCGCCGCCGGCGGGGCCTGGAGCGCGCAGCGATCCTCGGCCTGGCCGAGGCCGGCTGGGTGAGGAGCCACCACAATGTCGCCGTGGTCGGCCCCACCGGGGTGGGCAAGACGTTCCTGGCCTGTGCCCTGGCCAATGCCGCCATCCGCCGGGGCCACACCGCCCTCTACCTGCGGGCGCCCCGCATGCTCGACGAGCTGGCCCTGGCCCGGGCCGACGGGCGGTTCCAGCGACTCACCGCCTCCTGGGCCCGCATCGACGTCCTGGTCATTGACGACTACCTCCTCCGGCCGCTCAACGCTGACCAGGCCGCCGACGTCCTCGAGGTGATCGAGGACGGGCCGGGCTTCGTTCCACGATCATCACCAGCCAGCTGCCGATCCCCATGTGGCACGAGGCCATGGGGGAGCCCACCGTCGCCGACGCCGTCTTGGACCGGGTACTGGCGAACCTCCACCGCATCGAGCTGGAGGGCGAGTCGATGCGCCGTCCCGAAGCCACCCCGAAGGCGGCCGGCGATGCTGACCACGGCCGCGCCAGGGCGAAGGGCGCACGTACATCGCCGGCCCCCGACGCCGCCAGCACCCCGAAGCCACGATGACGACCACCTACCGCACCGTCGTCCTGCATCTTCCGGCCACGCCGCTGGGCCTGCTCCCCGAGGGATGGACGATCGAGCACCGCTGCGCCCTCTGCCACCAGCGCGTCACCTCCGACCAGTTGGTCGCCCACGCCCAAGATCACGAGGTCGACGGGCATGGGTCCGGCGACGAGTCCTTCCAATCCCGAGAGACCTCGGGCACACTGGCACCGGAGCATCCCCGTCCCGGCGAGGACGCCATCAGGACTCCAAGATCCCGATGACCTCGATGACCACCGACCACAGGAGGAGGTGAATCAGGGGCGAAAGCGTCGGCCGCAACGCGGCCTCCGACACCAGGTGGGCCGGGGTGTACGAAAACTCCGGACTGGGTGTACGGAAACTCCGGAATACTCAGTCGACCACCCAGATCTACACCCAGGTCTCCATCCGGGCCCTCAAGGCCATCCACACCGCCACCCACCCCGGCGCCACCAACCGGCCGCACCGCCATGCCGATGCGGACGACGATCCCGAGCGCACCGACGCCGCCGAGGAGCTGCTCGACGTGCTCGACGCCGAAGCCGCCGAGGAGCACCTTGCCGAGCCGAGCGACTTGCCAGCCGACTTGCCAGTGCCCGTCAACGACCACTCCGCCGATGACCAGTCCAGGCGCCCAGCTGACGGCCCAAGTCACGGTGAAGGACCGTCGGAGCGACCCCAGGGAGGATGACGCGGATGGTCGACTTGCCGGCCGACTCCCGAGAGACACCGATGCACCAGCGGTGCCGAGGCTGACCGCGCCCCGCTGAGGGCCTGAGCTTCTTCCTTTCGCCGCCGGCTCCGAGGCTCGCCGGCGCTGCGTGCCACGACGCCCCCGGGGCGTCAAGGGTCGCTGCGAGCCTCCGCTGCGCTGCGGTTCTCGCTCGGGCTGACGCCCGCCCCTTGACCCCCCGGCGTCGTCGAGGAAAGGGCTGGCCATGGGGTCGAGCCCGATGTGCTCGACCCGCCGAGGCCTGGCGAGGACTACCCCCGTCCGTTCGCCACCAGAGCCGACCTGGGACACTTGAGGCCGTGCCGGCGACCGCCCCAACCGCCCCGGGCTGCACCCAGGCCTCCCGCTCCCAGCCCGAAAACACGCGTCCGCGCCTCAGGCCCTGCTCGGCACACCGCACCCGGCCCCAACGCCCGCATCGCCCCAGGTCACGACCGGTCCACGCCCTCCGACTACGAAAACTCGCGTCAGACCCATCTGTTCCCGTGAAGGGGGGGTCGGCCAACGACTACGACTACTGCTCTGGCGACCCGGTCAACTGTCGGGACCTCGACGGGACGAAGCGACGTCCCCTGACCCCTGAAGAGCAAGTCAAAGTCGACAGGCAGGTTGAGGAGTGCGGGAATGACCGCTACATAGCGTCCTTTTGTGTGGGCTTCCTGAAGGCGAACGCCAAGGGCGATCTGACCGCTTACGGCTTCGGTTTCGTTCCCGACAAACGGAAGTACGTCCACTGCCCCTCCTGGTTGAAGGTCATCGCTCAGACCGCCGGCGTAGGCGGGGTAGGACGTGCGTACAACCAGTTCGGATACGACAAAGGGAAGGCAGCTAGGACGTTGGCCCGGACTGCAGGAGTCTATGGTGGTGAGGAGATTGCCTTCCGAGTCGCTCGCATTGGGAAGTATGGCCCGTACGTAACAGCTGGTGCAACCGCCGTTGACGCTGTATGTACGAACTTCTAGTTTATGCGACGCCACCAGGGGCCGCTGCAGCCCGCCCGCATCGTTATTAGTATTATATTTCTGGGTGTTGTTTTCTACATACTCAAAGGGAACGAACTGCACTTCACGCTGCTGGCCGGAGTCGCCATGGCAACCATCTTCATACTTATAGCGGTAATAGTTCAGCTCTTGTTTGCTCGTCGCCGGCGGTAGACGGCCTGTTGTTTGTTGGAGTTCCGCACGGAAGCTGAAATCATCGACCCGTCGACGAAGCCTGAACCAGCGAGGGTCTTGATTCAGTGATCTGGATCTCGAGTATCGCGGGTTCGGCAGTCACACCGTGAGGCCAATTCTGTGCGGCTTGGAGGAAGCCACATCAGCCGTTGCTTCCCCACCCAACCTACGGTTTCGAACTCTATATCACTCTCACATCGCTCGCAGCGCCAAGTCTCATGCGCCGGGCTCGGCCGCACAGGTGACCACAGCCATCGCCAGACCCAACGGCCGATGCTCATACTGGCATCCTACGAGCACCGCTTTGCTTTGCGGGGGCCAGTTCAAGGACTCCTTCCGCTCGAAGATGAGAAGTGAAGCTGCCGCAGCGGCTGACGCCGCCGCGGCCGTGGCCCCCTGGGTGCAGGCGATAATGCGGTCGGTGACGTCGCGCACGTAGCTGGCCACGTCCGCCCCGCCGACCCTGGTGGCGAGCTGGCAGCCATCACTTCAACGGGCGTCCTCAGGGGCAATCCCGGCGGCGCCCTGTTGGCCACCTGGTCCACCCCGCCCGGTGGGCTGGGCTCGCCGTGGTCGGCGCGCTTCGACGGCGAGGTGAGCTTGGCCGCCGCGGCCAACCTGCAGGTGGCCGGGGCCGGCGGCGGGGCCAACTGGGGCTCGGCCAGCGTGTGGGTCGACGATGTGGCGGCCCCGGTCACGGCGTCCATTCCTGCGGGCGTGCACCGCATCTCGATCGACTACAACCCCGGCACCGCTGCGTCCATCGAGTTGGGCTCGCGCCCGGCGGGCTCGGGTAGCTTTGCCACCGTGGCCGGCACCGCCCTGCGCCCCCGCTATGGCCTGGTGACCCGGACCACCACCGACGACGACGGCGGCGCCACCCCGGCGATGGTCACCGACATCGCCTACGGGCCAAGCGCCGCCGATCCTGCCGCCCCCGACGCTGCCGCCGGCCTGGCCGCTCGGACCACCACCGATCCTGGTGGGCTGGCCCTGGCCACCGTGGCCGGCTACGAGCCAGTCGCCATCGGCGCCTTCTTGCGCCCGACGGCGCGCACCCTGCCCGCCGGCA
>JBPCNP010000113.1:0-7621 GCA_051001215.1 Acidimicrobiales bacterium | reverse complement strand
TCTGGCCGGACCCCACGCCAAACTGATCTACGGCCTCAGGACCAAGAAGACGACGGCGTGACGGGCTCGCTCACGCACCATTTTCACGCACGCGCCACGCCCGCGCAGCGGGAACGGAAACTGATCTGCTGACGGTGCGCATACGGGCCCAGCCCAGTGGGGAGACGACTGCGGCGATGCTCATGGCGGTCTTCGCCGACGATGACAACCTGGAGGCGGTCCGGCTGGTCGTCGGCGAGGAGGTGGTCGGTGTCGTGCGAAGAGAGGCGCTCCTCGACCTGGTCTCGACGAGGACAAGGGCTTCGGCTTCGGCGTCGGGGACGGCCTGTTGCTGCCGGGGGAGCCGACGTCGGGCGACCTGACCCGGCTCCGGTGCCAGGTGGCCGGCTGCACCGTGCGCGTCCTCACCGCCGACTACGACGAGGACTACCCACCCGCCTGCCCGACGCATCCGAAGGCCTCCCTGACACCGGCACCGTGAGCGCCAAGGGCGTGGCCGGGCTCGGCCAGGATCTCGGCGTGCGGTTCAACCTCCTCGGCACGCTGCCCACCGCGGTGCTCGCGACCTTGGTCGCCGCCCTCGTCGCCAGCGGGGCGCCCGGCCAGGCGCCCGATGTCGGTACGTTGCTCGACAACCTCGACCAGCTCTCGGCGGCCGACGGGTTCCTCATCGGGGTGGGCCTGCTCGTCGTCGGCCTGATCGTGTAGCCCTTGCAATTGCCTCTGGTCCGCCTGTTGGAAGGGTATTGGGGTGATGGCCGGCTGGCCCGGTTCCTGAAAGAGATCGGCACGTCGCGGCAGGCCCGGCGGCGCGCCCGCCACGCGGCCCCCGCGACGATCATGGTCCTCGACGCCGGCGCCGCGGCCGACGATGACCCTGACGCGGCCAGCAAACGGCGCTTGGCCGCGGCCGGTTGACGGCGCTGGGGAATGTCCTGCGCGCGGCCGAGTATCGCGCCGGGCGGCTCTACGGCCTCGACACCGTGGTGATGTGGCCCCGGCTCTATCCGCTCCTCCCGGCGGCCATGCGAGACCTGGTCGGCGATCTCCGTCTCCAGATGGATGTTGTCGCGCGGTTCACCGTCACCTTCCTCGCCGCCGCCGCCATCTCGGCTGCCCTGCTGGCGACCCACGGATGGTGGCTGTTGGTGCCCGCCGGTGCGCTGGTGCTGGCGGCGTGCTCGTACGGGGCGACAGTGGCGGCCGCCCGGGGGCTACGGGATGTCGGTCGAGGTCGCCTTCGACCTCCATCACCTCGACCTGCGTCGCGCCCTGCACCTCTCCACGCCACCGGACCGGGCGGCTGAGCGTGCGGCTAACCCCTTTCTGTCAGCATGGCCTGAGACACCCGCGGTAGCCACCATCCCTCAAGGGCGAGACCGGATCAGGTAGACCCCGATGACCATGCCAACCTTGTTGATGCAGCGCGCCCATGATGAAGCGGTGGGCGATGACGCTCCCGAGCTTCCCGACAAGCCGAAGCGGCGATCTTTCACCGCTGAGTACAAGTTGAGGACCGTCGCCGAGTACGACGCGTGCGCCGGCGACGGCGACAAGGGCGCCCTGTTGCGCCGTGAAGGCCTCTATTCGAGCCATGTGGTGGAGTGGCGGCGGGCCCGCGATAGCGCGGCGGCGGCCGGCCTGGAGGGTCCTCGACGGCCGAAGACCAACCCGGACGCCGTCGCGTTGGAGAAGGCCAAGAAGCGGATCGGGCGGCTCGAGGAGGATCTGGCCAAGCACAAGCTGGCGCTGGACATCGCGGGAAAAGCGCACGCGCTCTTGGAGATGCTTACCGAGAGCGCGACCCCGAGTCCCGAGCATGGCCCGAGGCCGAAGCGGTGATCGAGCGTTGCTTCGCCGAGCTTCAACCACTGGTGGGGACCGCTGCGGCGCGTAGGGGGTCGGGCAAGTCCCGGGCCAGCCACTACCGGCGCCTGGCCCCACCGCTGCTCGGACCGCCCGTCCCGCGTGGCACCCCCGCCAACGCACTCTCCGAGGCTGAGACCGCCGAACTGCTCGGCACGCTGCGCTCGGCCCGGTTCTGTGACCTGGCCCCCGCGCAGGTCTGGGCGATCCTGCTGGATGAAGGGTGCTATCTGGCGTCGATCTCGACGATGTACCGGGTGCTGCGAGCCTGTGACGAGGCCCGTGAACGCAGAGCCCAGGCCAAACACCCCACCCGGGCCCGCCCCGAGCTGATGGCCGACCGGCCGAACATGTGCTGGAGCTGGGACATCACCAAACTACGAGGCCCAGACAAGGGCGTGTGGTTCGACTGCTACGTAGCGATCGACATCTTCTCCCGTTACGTCGTCGGCTGGATGGTCGCCACCACCGAGACCGCCGAGCTCGCCGAGACCTTCATCACCGCCGCGGTCGCCGCCCAGGGCGTCAAGAACGGCGCCTTGACCATCCACGCCGACCGGGGCACGTCGATGACCTCCAAAGGCGTCGCCGAGCTGTTGGCCGATCTCGGCGTCGGACGCACCCACTCCCGCCCGCACGTGAGCAACGACAACCCGTACTCCGAAGCGGTCAACAAGACCCTCAAGTACTGCCCGGCGTTCCCCGCCCGCTTCGGGTCCATCGCCGACGCCCGGGCGTTCTGCGCCGAGTTCTTCGAGTACTACAACCACGAGCATCGCCACTCCGGGATCGGCCTGCACACCCCAGCGTCGGTCCACTACGGCACCGCCGCCGAGATCCGCGCCCAACGAGCCCAGACTCTCGACGCCGCCTACGCCGCCAACCCCCGCCGGTTCTGCGGACGGCGGCCCACCCCGCCCAAGCTGCCCACCGTCGCTTGGATCAACAACCCCACCATCCAGACCGATCTACAGAAGAAATCCTGAGTTCTTGTCTCAAAGGCCTTGACAGGTTCCGAACTAACGAGCAGCTGATGACGCTATTCCTGGGCACGAAGACGTTGCCACTGACCTACGTCAACGACGTCCTGTCGGTGACAGACCAAGACTGACGGGTTACGGACGCCCACCAGACGCCCACCCGACCGACTTCACTGACTGATATCGCGACCGGCGCGACCGGCCATCTGCTGATCGGGCCATCAGCGTCGGGATCGCCTTGATTCGTGCTCGACGGTGACGCCGGACTCAAGCCCATCGTGTTCCCGGAGGTCGTCCGCCGCTTCGCCGAAGGATCGGCGAACGGGACCCGCAACCGGATCGACTTGCGGGACAGTCCACGCAGGACGTCGATGCTCCACCAAGGCAAGGGCGCCACCAACTCGGGTGACTGCGCGCCGATCAGGGCGTAC
The DNA here is from genome assembly GCA_051001215.1 of Acidimicrobiales bacterium. Classification (GTDB taxonomy): domain Bacteria; phylum Actinomycetota; class Acidimicrobiia; order Acidimicrobiales; family AC-14; genus DATAQC01. The sequence goes on along the minus strand of JBPCNP010000113.1, from coordinate 4,344 downwards.
TCTGACCCCATGGCCTTCGCCGCGCCGATGGGCTACAGCGTCGAGGATCTCGACTGGCTCCGAGCTGAGATCGGCGTGGCACACCTGGAGCTTGACCCGTGGGGGAGCCTCATCGTGTCGCCTGCCACTGACGCCCACGAGCATGCCGTTGCCCTGATCGTCGACCAGGTCGTCGCTCAGCTGCGGCTGTCTGGCTGTGTAAGGGTGAATGGCCTGGCCTGGAAGGTGCCGGGCGGGAGCGGGTACGTCAACGTGCCCGACATCGCGGTGGTAAGCCCGGGGTTCACTCGCGTCGGCGCCCTACACCTCGACCCTCCGCCGCTGCTCGTGATCGAGGTCGCGTCTCCGTCCACACGGGCGGTCGACCGGGGCCGCAAGCTCGCCGACTACCGCCTCGGCGGCGCCCGCCTGTACGTGCTGGTCGACCTTCCGGCGCTGTCCAAGGCCATGGCCGTGACCTTCGAGGCCCACGACTTCGTGGCCGACCAGTTCCGCACGGCGAACAACGTCATCGAGGTAACAGTCGACGACCGACCCCTCCGACTGGACCTCAGCTCGCTCGCCGGCAACCAACCTGCCTGACCGATCGGCAGGCCGGGTGCAACTGAAGCTGAGTGCCCTCATGCCGGCCCACCGCAACGGGACGGTTATAGGTCCCGAGCCCCCCGCCAGCGGCCTTCCTCCTGAGCCGACCGAGCGTGCCGTCCCACATGCGGATCCCCTCACGGGACCGCGCGAAGCAAAGGAGCGCACCGTGCTGGGGCGGCTGGCATCGATCCAATACAGCCGCGTCGGTCAACCACGCTCAGCTCGCTGAGCCCGACGGCGTTTCGTCGATCCACCGTCGCAACCGCTCACGGGCCTTGTCAACATAGGTCGCTCCGGCGATGCTGCCGCTGCCGACCTGCTCGACCAGCCAGCGCTGCTCGGCCACCAGCACCGCCAGTGATCGCGTCGGGCCACCGCCCCACAGGGCCGCGACCACGTCGCCGGTGCGCCTGCTCACGAGATCCACGACCCACTCGTCGATCTCCTCGCGAGCCGCGATCGTGAACCCGCTCGCGGCGAACATTGCCCCGACCTCGCTGAGCAGCTCCTGCTCGCGCGCCTCCACACTGGCATCATCGCCGACATCCGCGACCGACACCTTGACAACCCTTCCCACATAGGGCCGCAAAACTTGTCGTCATCGCCTTGGTGACAACTGCGGGTCGGCGTTAGCCCCGTGCGACCGTCGTCCATGGCGTCTGACACCTCGGTCGGCTGGGCGCCAGCGGTTGCTCGACGTTGGTGAGGATCACGTAAGACCCCGCACTCTCGATCACTGAAACCCCGCAGCCTGAGCGGGGTGGTGGGACGCCAAGGTCCACCACTCGGGAGGGGGCTCCCTCGATGCTCTCGGTGTCCAAGCCGGCAGCACGAAGGAGCCCCACCCCATGCTCTCAAGGGGAGAAGACGTGGAAGTCAATGCATTGGTGAAACGGGGATGGACAATCTCCGCGATCGCCCGTCACCTCGGTCACGACCGGGGGACTATCGCCAACTACGTGAACGGCAAGACCGAGGCGGGGGCCCGACGTCCCGCCGGCCCCGACCCGCTGGATCCCTTCGCCGCCTACGTGGCCGCCCGCTTCGCCGATGACCCCCACCTGTGGGCCACGGCGCTCTTCGACGAGGTCGTGGCCCTGGGCTATGACCGCTCCTATGTGAGCTTCGCCCGCCAGCTGCGCCTGGCCGCCCTGCGCCCCCACTGCGAGGCGTGCACCGGGGTCAAGGGCCGGGAGACCGTCGAGATCGACCACCCCGCCGGCGAGGAGATCCAGTGGGACTGGTTCGAGCGCCGCCACGCCCCCTGGGGAGCCACTGCGTACGTCCTCTTGGGGACCTTGTCGCACTCGGGGCGCACCCGGGGGGTCCTGGCCGAGGCCATGGACCAACCCCATCTCATCGAGGCCATGGACGCGGTGATGCGCCGCCTGGGCGGCACGGCCCGCCAGTGGCGCACCGACCGCCTGGCCACGGTGATCGTGCCGGGGACCCGCGATGTGCAGGCCAGCTTCGCCCCGGTGGCCAAGCACTACTCGGCCATCGTGGCGCCGTGCCCGCCGCGGCGGGGCAAACGCAAGGGGGCGGTGGAGTGCGGCGTGAAGTACGTGTGCGGCCGCTGGTGGCGCACGATGACGGCGGCGACGCCCACCGACGCCCAGGTCAGCCTGGACCGCTTCCTGTCCACCGCCGGCGACGCCCGTCTGCGTCCCCCCGGCCGCTACGCCGATCCCGACGAGCTCCTCGATGGGCAGCGGCCGTCGTGGCCGACCGTCGGCGCCCTGGCCGACGCCGAGGTGCTCATGGCCCTGCCGGCGGTGCCCTACCCGGCCACCATCGAGGTGACCAGGTCCGTGGACGACCGGGCCAGCGTCGCCTTCCGGGGCAACCGCTACTCCGTTGCTCCCGGCCTGGGTGGGGCCGAGCTCGTTCTGCGCCACCGCCTGGGGACGGGCACCGTTGAGGTGTACTCGCCGGTCGGCGCCCTCCTCGTCTCCCACACCTTGGCCGCAGCGGGGGCCGGCTCCATGGTGCGCACCCCCGAGCACCGCGCCGCCCTGGAGGCGGTGGTGCTGAGCCAGTTCTCCACTGCCCGGCCCTGTGACCGCAAGGCCAACCGCCCGCCCGGCGCAACGGCGTTGGCCGAGCGGGCCAGGCTGGCGGGCCCCCAGAGCGCCGAGCCGGCCGTGGACCTGGCCGCCATGGCCGAGGTCATCCGCCTCGCCTTCCCCGGGACCACCGTCGTGTCCACCGGGGAGGTATCGCCATGAGCGAGTCATCCGACTACCAGCGCCTGCGGGCCCACCTCGCCTTCCTGCGCATGACCGCGACGGCCGAGGCCCTGCCCGCCGAGCTGGACCACGCCAGCACGGCCAAGCTCACCCACCAGGGGTTCTTGGAGCGGCTCCTGGCCGTCGAGGTGGCCGCCGTCGACGAGCGCCGTCGTTCCAGCCTGGCCCGCTTCGCCTCGCTGCCCTCGCCGTTCACCCTGGCCGACTTCGACTTCTCCGCCCAACCGTCGGTGGACCCCAAACTCATCGCCGAGCTGGGCACTCTTCGCTTCGTGGAGGACGCCACCAACGTGTTGTTGATCGGCCCGCCCGGGGTGGGCAAGACAATGCTCGCCGTCGGCCTGGGCCACGCTGCGGTGGCGGCGGGGATGAGGACCTACTACACCACTGCGGCCGAGCTGGCCGCCCGCTGCCACCGGGCCGCCCTCGAAGGGCGGTGGGCCACCACCATGCGCTTCTACGCCGGGCCGCGCCTGTTGATCATCGATGAAGTCGGGTACCTCCCGTTGGCGGCCGAGGCCGCCGCCGCGCTGTTCCAGGTCGTGGCCCAGCGCTACCTCAAGGGCAGCATCGCCCTGACCACCAACCTCGGCATCGCCAGCTGGGGCAAGGTCTTCAACGACGATCCGATGGTCGCCGCGGCGATGTTGGACCGTTTGCTCCACAGGAGCGTGGTGGTCGACATCCACGGCGACAGCTACCGGATGCGCAGCCACCGGGCACGGGCCGAGGCGACCCGGCGGGCGGTGGCCGGACCATGACGGGCCTCGATACCTGCCCGATCTGCGGGACTGCACGTCCGCCGCTCCGCGGCGACGGGACCTGGTGCTGCTCGATCGCCTGCTATCGCAGCTTCCACGGCATCCACCAGCCCGAGATCCCGTCGTGTCACGATGGCGTCACGATGACCTGCCCCGTCTGCCAACGCCCGTTTACCCCCGCCGGCCGACAGAAGTACTGCGGCGACCCGTGTCGGTCCGCCGCCTACAGACGCCGTCGCGACGCCGGCCACGCCCCCGTCGTGGTGCCCAAAGGCCAACCCCGCAAGCCGATCACCGTCTACGCGTGTGACGGGTGCGGTGCCCGGGCCGTCGGGGACCAGAGATGCGAGGAGTGCCAGATTTTCATGCGCCGCATCGGCATCGGAGGGACATGCCCGAGCTGTGAGGATCCTATTTCCGTGAACGAACTGCTCGACCAGGAGGTCACCACTTGACAGCCGCATAAGCTCATCTCACCCCCCGCTAACCCCGCTCATCACCTGCGGGGTTTCGGTGATCGACAGTGCTGGATTTCGGTGATCCGCAGCACGACCTGCGGCTGTCGACCGAGACCTATCAGCAATGGCGCGCCGAGCTGCGCACCAAGCCCGACGGGAGTCCGCGCCTCGACCAGGACGGCGTCCTGATGGCGGTGCGGGCCCTTTACTACGACCTGCAGGCCTGGGCCGCCGAGGAGCCGGGAGTGTGGGCCCGGTGGGTAGCCCCCTGCCCCATCCGGGACCCTG
>JBPCNP010000112.1:0-54746 GCA_051001215.1 Acidimicrobiales bacterium | reverse complement strand
GGTGAAGCTGGGCCCACCCTGGCCGCTGACCAGCTCACTCGATCCGCTGTTCCCGCGGGGTGTCGAGTTGGTACGAGTGCCGCTGCCTCGGGTGCTGGCCCGGGTCCTGCGTCCGTCGGTCGCCATGATCGCGAAGTACCCCCCTGATTTTGGGACAAGTAGATGTAGACTACACCTATCTGAATCGCCCGTCAGGTGGTCCTTGGTCGTCAGAGGCCACCTTGCCGGCAAGCTTCGTCCGTCGTTTCGTCGCAGTATCTCCGGCTCGGGAGGTGTACATGAGTGAGATGTTGGATGCCCCTCACTGCGGTGCCCTGAAGTCCATGTTCTGGCGAAGTGAGATCCTCCAGGTCATGTTCTGGCTGCACGGCGAGGGCTTCGGGGAAGACGTCGACGCCGCCGTCATCGAGCGCTTCCTCGGCGTCGATGCGGCGACGGGCATCCGGTACCTCGACGAGCTCGTCGAGGAGGGTCTCATCGACTGCGTGGGCGATCGCTTCAGCCTTTCGGCCCTGGGCCGCCACGAGGGTGGGATCGAGTTCGCCGAGTCCTTCGAGGAGCTCACCCACGGCACCCATGGCGAGTGCGGCCCCGACTGTCCTCACTGCTTCCCCGCTGATCCCGACGACACCGACTGCCAAGAGGGTTGCCCGGCGTTCCAGATGTCCAACGAGCGCCGGCAATGAGGGTCCGCAACTTCGAAGAGCCCCAGGGTGGCCTCCCCCGCAACTACCTGCGGGCCAGCCTGTTGCTGCTCATCGCCGAGGCGCCCGCCCACGGCTATGACCTGCTTGAGCAGATCAAACAGCTCGGCCTGGCCAATGTCGACCCCGGCGGGCTCTACCGGGGCCTACGGGTCATGGAGCAGGACGGCTTGGTGTCCTCCAAGTGGGAGCACTCCTCGGCCGGCCCCGCCCGGCGCAGCTATTGCCTCACCGACGAGGGTGTGGAATGGCTGCACGCCTGGGCCGGCGCCCTGCGGGAGGGCCGTCGCTACCTCAGCGCCTACCTCTCACGCTACGACTCCATCGCCGAGCCGATCATGGTCGACGCACCCGGCCCTTCCTCCGACTCCCTCGATGCGGTGAATGTCGAGTCGCAGCTCTGAGGCATCGACACCGGACACTCCCGCCCATCGGGAATCCGCCACGACGCCACCCTGTTGACCAACCCATGACCGACATCACCGAACCACGCACCCCGACGCCCGATGGTGGCGCGCCGCGCGCGCCGAGGTCCCTGCGAATTGCCGTGGCCGGCAAAGGCGGAGCGGGCAAGACGACCTTTTCGGCCACGCTCGCCCGCATCATGGCCAGCCGGGGGAAGCGGGTCATCGTCATCGACGGTGACAGCAACCCCAATGTGGGCATCGCCCTCGGGCTCGATCGCGAGGTGGCCGGCGCCATCGAGCCCCTCCCGACCGGCCTGGTGTCGCGCCGTCTCAACGGAAGCACGGCGTTGAAGGACCCTGTGGACACCGTCGTGAAGGATTTCGGCGTCTCCACCGCCGACGGCGTCAACGTGCTGTTGATGTGTTTGCCCAAGCATGCCGACGAGGGCTGCCTCTGCTCGGCGCACGCCACCGTCAGCGGACTGCTGATGGACATCGGCCAGGAAACCGACTTGGTCACCATCCTCGACCTCGAAGCGTCACCGGAGCACCTCAGTCGAGGGACGACCCGCCACGTCGATGCCCTCCTGCTCGTCGTCGAGCCGTACTACCGTTCGTATGAGACGGCCCGACGCATGGCCGAGCTGGCCTCGGAACTGCCCATCGGCCACGTGGGCGTCATCGCCAACAAGATCCGCCAGCAGGCCCACATCGAAGCCATGACCGAGTACTGCGAACGCCACGGCATGTCCTTCGACGGGCACCTGCCGTGGGGCGACGCCGTCCTGGATGCCGATCTGGCCGGGATCCCGCTCTACGACTACGACCGCAACGGTCCGGTGGTCGCAGCCATCGACGAGGTGGCCGAGCGCCTCTTGGCCCTACCGGTGAAGGTGCCCAGCCCCTGAGCGGGTTGGCGGGCCTGAGCGGGATGGCGGGCCGGCGGGGTTAAGGGTCGTCCGATGACACGCACGTTTCGGGTGCTGGCCTTCTTTCCGGCGGACCACGCCGAGGTCGTCAACGGAAAGCTTTACGTCCACGGCGGCTACTGGGGCCGCCTGAACTTCGCCTTGTTCCCGCAGATGCTGCCGCCGATGGCCCTGGTGGCCGTCTTGGAGGTGCCCTTCAGCGCATATCACGCCGAACACACCTTGTCCCTGGGGGTCACCGACGCGGACGGCAACGCCCTTCCCCTCCAGGTCGATGCGACCTTTCGGGTGGGAGCCGACGCCGACATGCAGTACGGGGACCCGACGGTCATGCCCCTGGCCGTTCCCGTTGTCGATCTCGTCATCCCCGCTCCCGGCGACTACTCCTTCACCCTCACCGTCAACGGCGAGTTGCTCGAGCGCTACGCCATTCGCGCCCGACAGGTGGCGGTGCCGGTGCAGCTGACCAGCCAGCCGCCGCCCGACCACCCGCCACAGAGCGACGCGACCTGAGGGCACAGAGCGAAGCGACCTGACGACAGAGCGAAGCGACCTGACGACAGGGCGGCGGGGTCAGGGTCGATACCCGGCGGCGGTGATATGGCCCTCGCCGTCGTAGAAGCCCTGGTCGGCGACCGCCCCCTCCAGGGGCCCGTAGCCGCTGGTGCGCCCGCCACGCCATTGCTTCAGGCCCTCCATGTCGAGGAGCGGACGGACGGCCGGGTCGTCGTAGGACATGGCCAGGAGCAGGGCCTTGAACCGCCCGACGAGCTCCCGGGGCGCCGACGACAGCGCGGTGAAGTTGCAATGGTCGAACAGTTGCGTCTGGGTGAGGACGCGGGTGGCGCCTGGCGGCAGGGTGCCCTCGGCCGTGAAGAGGAAGTGGTTGCCGTCGATCATGCAGGCGGCGTCGACCTCGCCGGCCATGAGGGCCCGGGCCGCATCGCGCTCGCCTCCGACGTGGTCGCCGTGCTTTCCCACCGCCACGTCGTGGGTGCGTACCTGGACGTCGTGGCGGGACCGGGCCCGTACCTCGCGGCGGTCGCACGGCGCGAGGGGGGCCAGGGCCCGGTTCAGGAGGAGCTGGCCTCCCCGGTCCAGGCCCAGGCAGTCAAGGTCGATAGTCGGTGGCGGTGACATGTCCCTCGTCGTCGTAGAAGCCCTGTTCCTCGACAGCCGCTTCCAGCGGCCCGTAGCCGCTCGTCCGGCCCTTGCGCCAGGCGGTGAGACCCTCGAGATCGAGCAGGTGCCGCACCGCTGGGTCGTCGTAGGACATGGCCAGGAGCAGAGCCTCGAAGCGGTCCAGGAGCCCGGCGGACGCCGAGCCCGTCGACTCCGTCGGTGGTGACAGAGCGGTGAAGTTGCAGTGGTCGTAGAGCGGCGTTTGGGTGAGCACCCGGGTTGCACCTGGCGGAAACGTGCCTTCGGTCGTGAAGAGCAGGTGGTTGCCGTCGATCATGCAGGCGGCGTCGACCTCGCCGGCCATGAGGGCCTGGGCCGCGTCGCGCTCACCCCCCACGTGGTCGCCGTGCTTGCCCACGGCGACGTCGTGGTAGCGGACCTCGAAGTCAGTTCCGGGCTCGAGGCCGAGAGACCGCAGATGGGCGAGGGGGATGAGGGTGGCCTGCGGCGAGTCGACGGCACCGACGCCGACCGTGCGCCCGGCCAGGTCGGCCACCGACTCGATGTCCGAACCGGCCTGGACCACGATCACCGACGTGAGGTCGCAGTCTGTGTCGCGCATGGCCAGCTGCGACACGGTCTTTCCTGCGGCCGCGGCCAAGCGCTGGGCTCGGGCCCAGGCCAGGGGCGAGTTCCAGGCCACGTCGATGTGCCCGGCCAGCAGCGCTTCGACCTGGCGCTCGTAGTTGGAGTACAGGACATAGTCGACGTCGAGTCCCTGGCTCCGGAACCAGTCACGAAACCCGTCCCAGATGAGCACCACTTTGGGGTCGTAGGCGACCGCTCCCACGACCAGCGTCGTCGGTGCCGGGGCTGACGAGGACGGCGCCATCAGAACAGTGGAAGGCCGCAGACGGCCTTGCCGATGAAATCGTAGAGGACGTCGGTGGTGGGGGCCATGACCGTGGCCGCCCGGGCATCACGGAAATTGCGCTCCACCCCCACCTCCTTGCGGAACGCCGACCCGCCGCACACCCGCATGGCCAGGTCGGTGACCTCGGTGGCAGCGGTGCTGGCCGCCGCCTTGACCTCCAGGACTCGCAGCGTGGCATCGGCCCGCCCCGCCTCCAAGGCGCTCAGGGCGTCGAGGAGCAGGGCGCCGGCCAGGTCGGTGGTGATCCGCATGCGGGCGATGTGGGCCCGCACCGTCGGGTCGTCGGCCAACGTCTGGTCGAGGTGCTCGAGGCGGGTGGCCACGGCGTGGGCCGCCGCTTTGGCCGTCGCCGATTCGGCCGTGCCCACCGAGAATCCCGCGCTCATCACCTGGAACCAGGGCAGGACGGTGCCGATCATCACGTCGAACCCCCCGCCGTCGGGGCCGAGCCTGGCCGCCGAGTCAACCGGGAGGGCTTCCGCGGTCATGGGGCTGGAGCTGTTGCCCCGCAGCCCGAGCCCGTCGAACGGGGCGCCCACGGCCAGCCCAGAGGCCCCGGCCGGCACCAGCCACAAGGTGCTCATTCCATCAGCCGAGAGAGGCTGGCTCGACCAGACGTAGCCGTCGGCCTCGCCCGCCGAGGTGACCCAGCTCTTGCGGGCGTCGAGGCGCACGCCGTCGGAGCCGGCCACCGCAGAGCTCAGGGGCGCCCAGAAGTGGCTGCGCGACCCGAACTCGGAGAAGGCCAGCGTGACCACGAAGTCGCCAGCGGCGATGGCCTGGCGTACCTCGACGGGTCCGTGGGCCTCGATCACGGCGGTGGCCGCATAGTGCATCATCACGACCATGGCCGTCGACGCGCAGTCGTAGGCGAGCTCACGCACCACCGAGGCAGCCGCTCGGAACCCCTCGCCCATGCCCCCCACCTCGGGAGCGCTCACCAGGCCCAGGAGCCCGGCCCGGCCCAGGGCATCCAGGGCCTCCCGCGGGTAACTGGCGTTCGAGTCGATATCGGCGGCGCGCGGGGCCACAACCTCGGCCACGACCTGTTCCAGGGCAGCGAGGTACGGGGGGCGAGCGTCGACGGCGGTGCCGACAGGAGCGGATGACATGTTCAATATCTCCTCTGGGGTGTCGAGTGCTCCGCCGACCGCGGGCCTCGAAACGACGGCTTGGGCCGCCATCTTGACCCATCCGGGAGTGAGCCGACAGTCGGTGGGCACAAAGAACCACCGGCGGTCGGGCTCACTCTAGATGTATCCTGTCTGTATCCCAGCGCTCCTTAGCGACGGGTTCCCGAGCTGGTGGTGACCAGCGCTGTTCGGCACACGTAGGACTCCTGGAGGCCGGCCGTGAGCTCCATCCCAAAATCCGACGCCTTGCGCAATCTCTACTGGCGCAGCGAGATCCTGCGGGTCATGTACTGGCTCCGGGGTGAGGGAATGGGAGATCTCGTCGACGTGGCCATGCTCCGCAGCTACCTCGACATCGGCACCGACGAGTGCCGGACCCAGTTCGATGGCCTGGTCGAGGACCGATCCGTCGTCGTCGACGGAGAGTGGTACGCCATCTCCCCCGAGGGCCTGGCTCAGGGCGAGGCCGAGTACGCCACGCTGTTCTCTGACCTGGCCCGACCGGTGAGCGGTCCGTGCAGCGACGAATGCTGGTGCCGGCTCTCGAGCGACGAAGAGGCCGCTTGCAGCGCCACCCTGCTGATGCCCACCCGCAAGGTCGACGTGTGGGAGACGGCGACCCGATGAGCTCGCCGGGCCAGGAGGCGGTTACCGGGGCGTTGCCCCGCCACTACCTGAAGCCATGCCTGCTCCTCCTGGTGGCCGAGGGCCCTTCCCACGGTTACGAGCTGCTCGAGCAGGTGCGGCAGCTGGGGATACAGGGGGCGGAGCCCGGGGGGCTCTACCGGTACCTACGGTCTATGGAGAAAGAGGAGCTGGTCAGATCGTGGTGGGAACCCTCGCAGGCCGGGCCGGCGCGGCGCACCTACGTCCTCACCGACGCCGGCCGACGAACGTTGCGGGCATCCGTCGACTCCCTCCGCGACGTACGTCAGTTGCTCGTCGGCCTGCTCGACCGGTACGACTCGCTCGCCCCCAACGCCGAGGCCCACGACCTGGCCGTCACCGAAATTTCCGGTAGATGAGAGAATTGACTGTCCGACGCTGTTCCGCGCCCCGGCCGACAGGCCCCCGCGGGGAAAGACGAGGTGCCTGATGTGCTTGGGAATCCCCGGCCAACTGGTCGAGATCATCGATGTGGAGCAGCACCGAGGCATGGCCGACATTGACGGTGTCCGGCGGGAGATCAACATCGGCCTGGTCCTGAACGAGCCCGGAGGGCTCAAAGTCGGTGACTGGGTCCTGATCCACGTGGGCTTCGCAATGAGCGTGCTCGACGAGGAAGAGGCCGAGCGCACGCTGTCATTCATCAAGTTGATGGGTGAGGTGTGGGACGACGAGAAGGCCCAGTTCAGCCAGGAAGCGCCGCTGTGACGTCGGCACACGTCCGCCCGGTAGCCCTGATGTTCGACGCGTCCCAGGAGGCAGCGAAGAGATGAAGTTCGTCGACGAGTACCGAGATCCCGCCGCGGCTCGGGTGGCCGTGGCCCAGATCGAGGCCCTGGCCGGGCCCATGACCGCCCGGTCGGGCCAGCACCTGAAGTTCATGGAGGTCTGCGGCGGGCACACCCACACCATCTACAAGCACGGCATCGAGAACCTGCTCCCGGAATCGGTCGAGCTCGTCCACGGTCCCGGGTGCCCGGTGTGCGTCATCCCCATGGGTCGGGTCGAGGACGCCATCGCCGTGGCCGAGACGCCGGGGGTCATCTTCACCTCTTTCGGCGACATGATGCGGGTGCCGGGAGCGAACGGGAACTTGCTCGAGGCCAAGGCGAGGGGTGCCGACGTCCGCATGGTGTACTCCCCCCTCGATGCGCTGCGCATCGCCGAGGCCAACCCTGATCGCCAGGTGGTGTTCTTCGCCGTGGGCTTCGAGACCACCGCCCCGTCCACGGCCGTCACCGTGCTCAAGGCCAAGGACCGGGGTGTCACCAACTTCTCGGTCTTCTGCAACCACGTCACCATCGTGCCGCCGCTCAAGGCCATCCTCGAGTCGCCCGACCTGCGCCTCGACGGCTTCCTCGGCCCAGGCCACGTGTCCACCGTCATCGGCAACCGCCCGTACCGGTTCGTTCCCGGCGTCTACGGCAAGCCTCTCGTCACGGCCGGCTTCGAGCCCCTCGACATCCTCCAGGCCATCGTCATGCTCGTGCGCCAGCTCAACGAGGGCCGTTGCGAGGTGGAGAACCAGTACACCCGGGCCGTCCACGACGAGGGCAACCCCCGGGCCCTGGCCATTCTGGCCGAGGTCTTCGAGCTGCGCCCCCACTTCGAGTGGCGGGGCTTGGGCTTCATCTCCCAGTCGGCCCTGAAGCTGAACGACGACTTCGCCGACTTCGACGCCGAGCTGCGCTTCAACGTGCCCGGCGTGCGGGTCGCCGACCCCAAGGCCTGCCAGTGCGGCGAGGTTCTCAAGGGCGTCATCAAGCCCTGGGAGTGCAAGGTCTTCGGTACGGCCTGCACCCCCGAGACGCCCATCGGCACGTGCATGGTCTCGTCGGAAGGGGCTTGCGCGGCGTACTACAACTACGGACGGTTCACCCGGTCGGCCACGATCCCGGTCCGGGCGGCCGAGCCCGAGCCGGTGGCCTAGTCACATGACCGAGCAGTCGGGCGAACCGGAGCCGCTGCCTGAACACCTGCCTTCCCCTGAGGACCTGCCTTCCCCTGAGGACATAGTCCTGGAGCGCATCGAGGCCTTTCGGCGCCGGCGTCCCAAGCTCAAGGACGACTTCATCAACTCGGCCCACGGCGCCGGTGGCAAAGCCTCGGCCGCGCTCATCGATGCCGTCTTCGTCGAGGCCTTCCGAAACGACACCCTCGAGGGTCTGTCCGACGGGGCGGTGCTCGACGTGGGCGGTGGCGAGCGCATCGCCTTCAGCACCGACTCGTTCGTGGTCAAGCCCCGCCGTTTCCCGGGTGGGTCGATCGGCGACCTGGCCATCAACGGCACCGTCAACGACCTGGCCATGATGGGTGCCACTCCCCGATGGATCTCGGCGGCCTTCGTGCTCGAGGACGGCTTCTCGATCGACGAGCTCCGGGGCATCGTGGCCGACATGGCCCTGGCCGCCACCCGAGCCGGGGTGCAGGTCGTCACCGGCGACACCAAGGTGGTCAACAAGGGAGCGGGCGACGGGGTCTACATCACCACATCGGGCGTGGGCACGGTGGCGTCGGGAGTGAACCTGGACGCCACCTCGGTGAAGCCGGGCGACAAGGTGCTGGTCTCGGGCAACATCGGTGACCACGGTGTCGCCGTGCTCATCGCCAGGGGTGACCTCGCCCTCGAGGCCGACCTGGCCACGGATTCCGCCCCGCTCAACGACCTGGTGGCCAAGCTTCTCGCCGCCGCCCCCAACACCCGGTTCCTCCGCGATCCCACCCGCGGGGGCGTGGCCACGGTGTGCAACGAGCTGGCTCGGGCCGCCGAAGTTGCGGTGGTGCTCCAGGAGTCGGCCCTGCCCGTCCGTGGCATCGTCAACGGTGCCTGCGAGATCCTCGGCATCGATCCTCTCTATGTGGCCAACGAGGGAAAGCTGGTTGCCGTCGTGCCCGCCGACGAGACCGACGACGCCCTGGCGGCCATGAGAGCCCATCCGGTGGGTGCCGACGCCGCCGTGATCGGTGAGATCCGCGACGACCCGCCCGGCATCGTCATCCTGAACACCAGCTTCGGCGGGAACCGCGTCGTCGACATGCTCGTCGGCGACCCACTCCCCCGCATCTGCTGAGGCCGATCCTGCCTTCCGGTCACGTTTGGCCGCGCCGTAGCACCGAGAAGCGTGACCAGTTCGGGGTGGGCCGCCGGTGACCACCGAACGACGGCGACTGCGGGTCACCGGAACCGTCCAGGGGGTGGGCTTCCGCCCCTTCGTCTACCGGCTGGCGGTCGAGCTGGGCCTGACCGGCTCGGTGGCCAACGACAGCCGGGGCGTGATCGTCGATGCCGCGGGCCCCGGCACCGCTCTTGATGAGCTGGTGCGCCGGATCGTCGATGAGGCGCCGCCGCTGGCCCGCATCGCCGGCCTCGAATCGGACAGGTGCAGCCGCCCAATGGAAGCCCCGGCGGGCTTCCGGATCGTCGACAGTCGGGCCGCAGGGGCGCCGGCGGTCGCCGTCAGCGTGGATGTGGCCATGTGCGCCGATTGCGCGACCGAGCTGGGCGACCCCAGCGACCGCCGGTTCGGCTACGCCTTCATCAACTGCACCAACTGCGGGCCTCGCTACACCATCATTCTGTCCGTTCCCTACGACCGGGCCGCGACGACCATGGCCGGCTTCGTCATGTGCGACGACTGCCGCGGGGAGTACGAGGACCCGGCCAACCGTCGCTTCCACGCCGAGCCCAACGCCTGCAAGGTCTGCGGGCCCCAGCTCCGGCTGCTCGGCCCCGATGGAGCGGTACGAGCCGAGCGCGAGGCGGCTCTCGACGGTGCGGTCACCGCCCTGGCGGCCGGACAGGTCGTGGCCGTCAAGGGCCTGGGTGGCTACCACCTGGCGGTGGACGCCAGCCGGGCCGAAGCGGTCGCCGAGCTCCGACGGCGAAAGGCCCGCGACGACAAGCCCTTCGCCATCATGGTGGCCGATCTGGCCCAGGCCCGAACACTGTGCCGACTGACGCCGGCCGCCGAGGCCGAGCTGATCTCGGTCCGGCGTCCCATCGTCCTCGCCGCCCGCCTCGGTGACGCCTCCGCTCAGGGGCCCGGTCCGGCCCGGGACGCCACGACGGCCCCGGGTGTGGCGCCGGGCCTGCCCGAGCTGGGGCTGATGTTGCCGTACACGCCCCTGCATCACCTGCTGGTGTCGGGGGTGGGCGGCCCCCTGGTGATGACCAGCGGCAACCTGTCCGACGAGCCCATCTCCCACGACGACGCCGACGCCCTGATCCGCCTCGGTCCCATGGTCGACGCCATCCTCGCCCACGACCGGGCCATCCACATCCGCTGCGACGACTCGGTGGTGCGTTCGGGACCCCGGGGCCCGGGGCTGGACGCGAGCGCTGTGCAGATGGTCCGCCGGTCGCGGGGCTATGCCCCCGAACCCATCGCCCTGGTGCGCCCGTCACGCCAGCAGGTGCTGGCTGTCGGCGCCGAGCTCAAGAACACGGTGGCCGTGGCCAAGGGCGCCAATGTCATCGCCAGCCACCACATCGGCGACCTGGAGCACCTGGCCGCCTATCGCTCGTTCCTGCAGGCCGTCGACCACCTCTGCCGGCTCACCGGGGTGGCGCCCGATCTGGTGGCCCACGACCTGCACCCAGAGTACCTGTCCACCAAGTTCGCCACCGAGGCCAACCTGCCCACCCTGGCCGTCCAGCACCACCACGCCCACATCGCCTCCTGCCTGGTCGACCACGGCCACGAGGCGACGGTGCTGGGCGTGGCCTTCGACGGGTTGGGCATGGGGACCGACGGCACCATGTGGGGAGGAGAGTTCCTCGTCGCCGACCTGGCCGGGTTCCGCCGGGTCGGCCATCTGAAGGCGGTGCCGCTCGCCGGCGGCAACCAGGCCGTCCGGGAGCCGTGGCGGATGGCCATGGCCTGGGCCCGCACCGCCGTCGGTGCGGAGGCGGCAGCGGCCTATGGCCGGGGAGTCGACGAGCGATGGGCGACCGTGCTGGCCCTGGTCGAGCGGCCCGACACCCTCGCCACGACGAGCGCGGGACGGCTGTTCGACGCCGTCGCCGCCCTCTGCGGCCTACGGGCTCGCGTCAGCTACGAGGCCCAGGCAGCCATCGAGCTGGAGGCTGCCTGCGCTGCCATCCCGCCCGATGATGCACCCGGATGGGACGTGGCGGTGTCGACCGATGCCGGCATGACCGTCGTGGACCCCTCGCCCCTGGTGGCCCGGGTGATCGCCGAGCGGGCACGAGGCACGGCCGTGGCCCACATCGCCGCCGGGTTCCACGACGGCCTGGGTCGGGCGGTGGCCACGGTCGCTGCCGATTTGGCCGCCGGCAACGGACTCGACACCGTCGCCCTGTCCGGTGGCGTGTTCCAGAACGCCCGTCTCACCGAGGTGGTGGTGACGCACCTCGCCGCCCGCGGGCTGGGCGTGCTCGTGCACGAGCGCCTGCCTCCCAACGACGGCGCCATCAGCGTCGGCCAGGCAGCCATCGCGGCCCGCATGTAGCCCTGGGGCGACCCCGGCCGGGCGACTGGGCCTACTTGCCCCGGTTCAGGGCGCGGTGCGGGGGATCCGGGCGGGCCAGACCGGGCGGCGGGCGCCAGGGGTCGCCCCATCCCACCCGCCGGCGGGGCTTGTCGAAACGGTTCCGGATCCGGTAGTACACCGAGGCGTCGGTCCGGAAGATGTCGCGCTGGCTCAACGAGCCCGCCTCAGGGTCTTCGGGGTACTCGTGCTCGGCCTCCCGCTGGGCCAGGACTCGAAGGGCATCGTCGGGCGAAGCAGCATCGGGCACGGCGTCGCGCAGACCCATGAGCCCGGGCATGATGGCGGCCTGGAACTCGGCCGCGGCCTGACGCTCGCGATCCTCCGCGCTCGACGTGCCCGACTTGGTGAGCACGCTCTGCACGCTTCCCACCCAGTAGCTCACCGGCAGGTGCTCCTCACCACCGGTGGCCGCGGCCAGGGCTTCGTCGCTCGGGGCATACCTGCTCCGTCGTTGCTTGGCTTCAGCCGAGCTGGGCACGAGATCATCCGCCGCGTCGTCGCCGACCGGTGCCGGCGCCTCGGCGAAGGCAATGGCGGCGCGGCCCGGTTCGGTGTCGTCAACCCGCCCGGATCGGGCTGACGCCGCCGCTCCGGCATCACCGGTCGCCGTCGCCGGCCCGGTCGAGGTGACATCGACGGTGGCGTCGCTCTGCGGGTCTGTGGAAACGACGTCGGTGGTAGCCGTCTCGGCTTCGTCGGGCGGTGCGGACTCGCTCTTCTTCTTGCGCCTGAACAACTCGACCGTGCCTTTCTCTCGTGGGATGCGGATGAACGCCGTGGTCCGGGACACCGTGGTCCGGGACACCGTGGTCAGGGACGCATTGGGGCCATGCCGCTGATCCTGGCCGTGGCCTCGGGGCCCTTGCCCCAGGCCAGCAGCTGCTGCGCCGCCTGGTCGATCGCCATCACGTCGTTCACCAGGATCCCGACGTACTTGGGAACCGGCTCGACCTGGTGCACGATGGCCCGGACACCGATCAGCACCGTGCCCAGGCGAAAGCTCACCCGGTTGAGGACATACGAGATGGCGATGAGGTACAGGGCGAGGGCGGCGACGATGATCGCCGTTCCCACCAGGGTGAGGATGGTTGCGAGGCCCACTGTTGTCTCCTTTGGGTGTCAGATCGGGAAGTGCGTCAATCAGGGAGGAGTCGAGCCAGAGCCAGGCCGTAGCGGGTGACGTTGAGACGGCACTGGCCGGTGAGCTCACAGCTACGGATGAGGTTGGGGACGGCGTCGAGGGTGCCGCTCAGGAGCACGCCGTGCTCGAGGACGTCGTCGACGTACTTGTCGATCTCCATGATCGGCCGGATCACCCGGTTGAGGAAAAGGAGGACGACGGGTGGAACGACGAGGATGAGCAGGATATCTGCGATGTACCACAGGACCATTCGACACTCCGGGTTCGGCGGACGGCCGCATTGTACGGAGTTCCGACGATCGGCGAAAGAGTGTCGAAAACCTCTAGATGCTGGTCGGAGAGTGTCGAGAACCAGTAGCGCTCAACGCGAGAGCAACAATCGACCACAAATGGAGCAGTAGTAATTGGTGTCGTAAAGCGTGGGTTCCCAGCCATCGGGAAGCCATTGGATGCTCTTGCAGTCCCGGCAGACAATCTGGTTGGTGTGGCGGGCTTCGCCGATTCCGGCGAGGACACCGGGCTCGCTACGGGACTTGGGCCGGGCGATGGCCTTGCCGTGGGTGGCCGAGCGCTCCCGGGTCGCTCTGTCCTCCTTCGCCTTGGCCTCGGCCTTGGCCCGGGCCCGCACCCCTTCCTGCCAGGGCACACCGCGCGCCGCCTTGGCCACCCGCTCCCTCGCGGCAGCCTCCCAGGCCTGTTCGACGACGGTGACGTCCGCCGAAGACGACTGCGAACCGGTCATTTTGGCGCCGCCGCCCTTGCGGGCGATGGCGTAGGCCTGGGTGAGGTTCTTCATGCGTTTCTCGGCCTCGGCCTTGACGTGGTCGGGGCTGCCGGAGAAGCGGTCGGGGTGGAAGATCTGGGCCAGTGTACGGTACGCCTCGGTGATCTCCTTGGGCGACGCCTTCGGGGAGACCCCGAGGATCTCGTACGGCGTCAACGGACGACTGTCCTGGTCGCGCTGGTGGTCATGATGTTGTCCGTCTCAACTGCTGGGCACCTCACCACTCTGCGGGGAACAAATCTACCCCCGACGCTCGGACCACCACGCCGGTCCGCCTGCCGGCTCGTGCGACGGGGCCCCGGATCGCCATGTCATCGCTCCCATTGTCTCCATTCTCGTCGCGTTCCACCGGCCTGCAGAAACGCGTCGACACACCCGGTGTTCGGAGCGGTGCCCCCGGGAGGACGTCGGACCCGCTGCGTCGGCCTAGTCTGGTCCCCGAGCGACACAAGGAGGAGGGAACCCATGAGCCCCGACATCAACATGAGCGGCGCCACGTGTGCCATCTGCGGCGCCGGCGTCCACATCGACGATCACGAGGGACGGGTGGCTTGCGACGCCTGCGGGAAGCCAACCGACAACTGCACGTGCACCGGCGAGGACCGCCAGGCCCGGGCCGGCGGGTCGTAGCTGCGTCGGCCTACTCCTAGAACGGCCAACCTCGGTCGGCGAACCGCCGGTCGAGCCCCCACCACCGCCCGGCGGGAACGAGGGCGAGCACCACGAGAGGAACCAGTCCCAGGGGCTGCTCGGGCAGCCAGCGGTTGTTGGTGAAGTACACGAAGAACAAGAACAGCGCCGGGCCGAGGGCCAGGAGGGCGCCTACCCTCGACGCCAGCCCGGAGAGGAGCAGCACGCCGACGACGATCTCGACGGCGGTGAGCCCCCAGCCGAACAGGCTCCAGTGGGCCAGCACTAGGTCGTTGGTGATGCGGCCGATCAGGGGCAGCTTGTGGAGGGCGTTCTTGTTGACCTCCACATCGAGGATGGACCGGGCGTCGCTCCGGTTGATGAGGTTGGCGACATAGGGCCCGATCTCGATGCGGTGCAGGCCGAACAGCTTGGCCAAGCCGTTGGTGAGATAGGTCACACCGAACAGGATCCGGATGACCGCCATTCCCCGCCCGAGCCGACGGGTCTCAATGGCGTCGGTGTCGGCGCCGTCGGTGGTGAAATCCGGGCGTGCGGTCATGGCTGGCTCCTCGTGTAGGGCCCGACCGGGCCGGTGGATCTCACGCTCAGCGTATGCCGAAACCGGCATCGTCGCCGGGCGGGCGGCCTTCGACGATACGAGCCAGGGCAGCGGCGGGAGTGGCCAGCGGGTCGGTGGTGCGGGTCACCAGGAGGTCGGTGTCGAGGACGCCGTCCTTCACGGTGGGGCCGAAGGGACTCCAGAACGCCCCGTCGGTGGTGATCGTCAACTCCGGAGGCAGATCGGCAGCGGTGGCCCGCACCCCCATGTCAGTCGCGGCGGCCCGTCCCCGACGCACGATCGGGCGCACGACATGATCGTCGTCGCTCACCCCCAGCGAGCGGTGGAGGGCGCATAGGCGGGCCTTGTCGTCGTCGGTGACGTGGGCATCAGGGTCGAGGGTGGTGCCGATCCGGACGCGTACGCCCATGTCGACGAGGCGGGGAACGGCCTCCACCACCCGGGCGTAGTTGTCGGGGGCCCGTAGGTCGTCGTTGGCCTCGGCGTCGGCCCAGTCGAGGGAGATCTGGACGGCGACGTCCGTGTCGACGAGGGGCCTGAGGCGCTCCATCCGCGAGCCGCTGAACTGGGTCGCGTTGGACAGGACCACGGTGGGAAGGAGGCCGGCCATGGCAGCCACGGTCTCGGGCAGGTCGGGACGCAAGAACGGCTCCCCGCCGGTGACGCCCAGCGCCCCGAACCCCAGGTCGGCCGCCTGGCGGGCCACGGTCATCATCGCCTCGGCCGAGAGCTGCCGCCGCGGCGAGGACGGAGCCGAGTCGGTGAGGCAGTAGGTGCAGGCCATGTTGCAGTGGTAGTTGCTATACATCCACACGCGCTCGCCGATGACTCCGGCGGCCACGGCATCAGTGGTGGCGCTCACCGCAGGCCTTCCGCAGCCAGACGGTCGAGGACCTCGGGCGACGACGGCAGGTCGAGGGAGGTGCAGAAGCGGTTGAGCAGCAGTGTCGTGGTGGCCAGCAGTGTCAGCTCGACCACCTCGTGGTCGCCAAAGGCGGCCTGGAGGTGGGACTTGGCCTCGGATGTCACCGATCCGGTGCCGACCAAGGCGTCGCACCACCCGATCACGGCCTGGTCGGCGGGGTCGGCGAACACCGTCGTGTCGTCGATCTCGCCCCGCAGGGCTCGTACCTCGGTCACCGACAACCCTGCGTCGCGGGCCACGACCGTGTGCGAGTCGACGCAGTACCGGCACCCGGCCCGAGCCGACGTCCTCAGGATGACGATCTCCTTGGTCCGGGTGGGGATGGACGAGGGCCCGAGCACGGCGCCGAGGAACGGCATCGTCACCTCGAGCAACTCGGGGACCTGGGCCAGCACGGCGACCATCGGCCCGGGGTCGCCGCCGGCGAAGTAGGGACGGGCCAGCAGCGGTGCCTGGTCGGCTTCGATGAGTGGGACGAGAGGTTTCGTTTGGACCTCGGCGCCGACCGCCTCGGTGGCCAGCGTTCGCACGTCTGTCATCCCGCCGCCGCCGGCGACGCCATGATTGGTCGATCGCACCCGCCGTCTCCTCGCAAGGTCACGTCGTCACACTACTGGCTATGACGGCGATCCGAGACCCGGTTCGCGACGGGCCCGTAGAGTGCACGAGGTCCAGACCGAACGCAGTCAACGGCCCCGTCCCGCCGCCGGAGGAACCCAATGACCGTGTGGTTCACCGCCGATCTCCACTTCGGGCACGCCAACATCATTCGCTATTGCAACCGTCCCTTTACAGACGTGGCGAACATGAACGACGAGCTCATCGGGCGATGGAACGACACCGTGGCGCCCACCGACACCGTCTGGGTCCTCGGCGACGTGGCCCTCGGCCGGATCGAACAGACCCTGGGCCTGGTCGTCCGGCTGACGGGTCGCAAGCTGCTGGTCGCCGGTAACCATGATCGGTGCTGGGCCGGGAACGGGCGACGGGCCCGCGGTTGGACCGAGCGATACCGGGACGCCGGGTTCGACGAGGTCCACCAGGGCGAGGTCGCCCTGGACATCGCGGGAGTGGCAGTGACGGCCTGCCACTTCCCCTACCGCGGCGACAGTCACGACGAGGACCGCTACCTCGAGCACCGACCTGTCGACCGCGGCGATTGCCTGCTCCACGGCCACGTCCACGAACGATGGCGCCAGTGGGGTCGCATGATCAACGTCGGCGTCGACGCCTGGGACTACCGACCCGTGAGCGCGCCAACCCTCGCCGCGCTCCTCGCCGCAGATGCCGGCACGGGAACGACGGGTCCGACAGGCCCGGGCCCGGTGCCTCCCCCCGGGTAACCAGGGCTACATGGTGGGCGACTACATCTCGACCTCGTTCGTCGGGGGCAGGGCCAAAGGGTTCATCGCCCCGGCGACACCACCCGCCAGCTCCTTTCACGAAGCCACCTACGCCGCTCCCCTGCCGTAGGCCGTGCTGCGCCAACGTCGACTGAGCGCTACGCGGGAGGTGAGGGCAGCTGGCCGTACGATTCCTGGTACTCGGCCTCGACCGTCTCCAAGTCGGCGCGCAGCTCGGCGATCAGACCTTGGAGCTCGCGGAGCTCCTCGGGCTGGAGGACGACCGGCTCGTCATGACGGAACTCCGCAACCCCGCGCCGCTTCTCCTCCTCGGCGGCCAACACGCCGGCCAGCCCGTGCCAGAACCCGGCCCGCCGGGGTTCCTCGGTGGTGGCCCGGCGTATGGACACGAGCAGGAGCACCCCGAGGTAGGCGTCGTCCAGTTCGGAAACTGCCGAGATCAGGTCGTCGCTCTGGTCTGCCATGATCGCTCCTGTCGGTGTCCGGGGTCTGCTCATGACCAGCGTTCCCCAGTCCTTCGTCGAACCTCGCCCCAGCGTTCCGGGGACCCGACTGGGGAGTGTCAAAGGGTACCCCGGTCGCCGCCGGCCTCCGCAACACCGGCTGATCCCAGTCCGGCGCCCGGTGTCGCCCGCCGGGACCGCTCACGGTGGTGATCTCCGCCGGCGGGCGACGATGCCGTACGCCACGAAGAAGCCGACGGCGCACACGGCGTAGGCCCCGGCGAAGAGCCAGGCGCCCTCGAGGACCTTGAACACGGCCAGGACCGACCAGCCGACGGTGACCACCCAGCGGACGATGAGGGCATTGCGTGCTTCGGTGGGCGAGCCCGTACCGGGTTCCGGGCCCGAGCCCAGGTCGGTGCGCTCGAACTCCTCCCACCAGCGCCAGTCCCGGCGGCCCACCCCGTCGAGGCTACCGACACCGACGCGGGTCCGTGCCGACTAGCTGGCCTCGAAACCGATGTGGCTGTCCTCGGCGTCGACCGGGCGGTGGACCAGCTCGCCGAGCTCGGCGGCGGTGAGCGTCTCACGCTCGGTCAGCTCGTCGCCGATGAGCTGGAGGTCATCGGCGTTGTCGTGCAGGATCGTGCGAGCGGCCTGCTCGGCCCGCAGGAGGAGCTCGCGGACCTCCTTGCCCCCCTGATCCTCGTCCGCGGTGAGCGGGCGCTTCGAGTCCTGGTCGTGGCCGGCGAGCTCGAAGCGGCCGGTCATGGCCAGGCGCTCGACCATGCGGCGGGCCAGGGCGGCGGCGTTCTCGAGGTCGTCCTCCGAACGGGTGCTGGGCTGGCCGAACACGTTCATCTCCGCCGCCCGCCCCCCGAGCAGGACGATGAGCTGGGCCATCAGCTCACGCTTGGTGATGACCTCGCGATCGTCGGGCGACGACCACGGCGAGCGCTGGAAGGCCCCGGGACGGTTGACGATCGAGATCCGGGACGGCGGCTTGACGCCCCGCAGGAGAATGGAGAGCAGGGCGTGACCGGCCTCGTGCACGGCGACCAGCTGCTTTTCCTCGTCGGTCATGAGCCTGGCGCTGCGGGTGCCGGAGATGACCCGCGAACACGCCTCGTCGACATCCTCGGGGGCCACCCGGTCGCGGTGGCGGCGGGCGGCCAGCAGCGCCGCCTCGTTGACGATGTTGGCCAGCTCGGCCGCGCTCAGCCCGGCGGTGTTGCCAGCCACCTCGCTCCAGTCGACCCGGCCGGAGACCGGGCGCCGGAAGGCGTGGAGCTGCAGGATCTTCTCCCGCCCGTCGCGATCGGGGCGGTCGACCTGGATGCGGCGGTCGAAGCGGCCCGGGCGCATGAGTGCCGAGTCGATGAGCTCGGGGCGGTTGGTGGCCCCCAGGATGAGCACGCCGGTGGAGCCAGAGAACCCGTCGAGCTCGACCAGGAGCTGGTTGAGGGTGTGGTCGAACTCACGGTCGCCGGCAGCCTCGGCGCTGCGGAAGCGGCCGATGGCGTCGAGCTCGTCGATGAAGATGATGGAAGGGGCCTCGCGCTTGGCCGCGTCGAAGAGCTGGCGCACCCGGGCGGCTCCGAGGCCGACGAACTTCTCGACGAAGCTGGTGGCCGACACGAAGAAGAACGGCACACCCGTCTCCCCGGCCAGGGCCCGGGCCAACAGCGTCTTGCCACATCCGGGAAGGCCGTAGAGCAGGATCCCCTTGGGCAGTTCAGCCCCCAGGACTTGGAAGCGGTGGGGGTCAGAGAGGAACTCCTTGACCTCTCGCAGCTCGGCGATGGCCTCGTCGAGGCCGGCCACGTCAGCGAAGGTGACCACCTGGTGGGTGGCCGAGACGTCGTCGGTCTTGCCCACCTGGAAGGGCGTCTCGGCTCCGCCGGCGACGACGGGCACCGCAGCCTTCGAGCGTTTGAGGCGGCCGAGCCCCCGTTTGGGATTGGTCATTCGCAGAGCAACGATAGCCGCGCCGACGATGGCGACCGACGACACGACGACTTCGGGGCGGGTGAGGATGCCGCCGGTGATCATATGGGACACCCTGTCGGAGCCCACTCGTGGCCGGCAGGTGGTAGGAGTGGTGGGTGGCCGTCACCGCCCCGAGCCCCACATCGGGGCTCCTCTCGTTCATCCGCTATGCCTTCATGCCCAACCACCTGGGCTACTGCGGGGGCAATGACGCCGAGCTGCTCTTCGAGCACGCGACCGAGGGCCGGGGTGACGCCCGCCTGGCGCCGCTGCTGGCCAAGTTCTCCGGGGCCCTCCCCTACCTGCGCACCATCGCCACCGCCAACGGTATTGCCGATCCTTTCGACGAGCGGGTGGTGGAGGCCTACTGGCTGGGCAACGACCTGCTCACCCGGGTGGAGGCAGCTGACCTCAATCGCTCGTTGATCGAGCGATTCGGCGCCCAGCTCACCCCTGCCCTGCGGGACCAGCTGTTGCGAAAGGCGCCCCAGGGAGCCAAACCGTTCCACCTGTTTCATGTCGTCGACGTGTACCGCCACCTCGAGAGCTCCGATGTGGCCATGGCGGCCATGGAGAACTGCCGAATCAGTTGGGGCCAGGTCACGGCCGTCGACGACACCGCCCTGGTCGTGCGCCGCCGCCCGCTGGCGCTGCGCGATCAGAATCTGGTGCTCGACGAGGCAAGGGTGGAGCGGGTGCAGCGCACCGTGCTCGACCGAGGGTTCGTCGACGACGTGGCCGTTGGCCAGTGGGTGTCGATCCACTGGGGATGGGCATGCGAGGTCCTCGACGACCGTCGCCGGGGTCACCTCGAGCAGTGGACCTCGCACCACCTCGGCCTGGCCAACCAGACCATCTAGCGACGGGCCGGCCGAGCCGGCGCCCAGGCTCACCCGATCAGTAGTTGACGGTGGCGTTCTGGTCGGGGGTGGTGGGGGCGGGCGTGGCGCCGGGGCGGGGCGTGGGAGGCCCACCGTTGACGATGGCCACGATGGTGCCGGCGTTCACCCGGCCGAACAGGTCCTTCTCGTCCTCGGCGTGCATGCGGATGCAGCCGTGGGAGGCGCTGTAGCCGATCGATGCGTTGTCGGAGGTGGCGTGGATGAGGATGCCCGGGGCGTCGAGGGCCAGGGCGTGGTCACCCAGGGGGTTGCCGGGACCGGGGCCGACGGTGGCGGGCATGCCACCCGACCAGCTGCTCCCTGGGTTGGTCCAGGTGGGGTTGACGAGCTTGTTGACCACATGCCAGGTGCCGGCGGGTGTCGGGAAGATCGCCTGGCCGGTGGCCACCGGGTAGGTCTTGGTGATCTGGCCGTTCTCGTAGAGGTAGAGCTTGTTCTCGCCGGTGCGCACGAGGATGACCTTGCTCACCGCGTCGGCCCCGACTTTGGGTTCCACCGGGGTGTTGACAAAATCGACCGTCGACTTCCCGGCCCTGGCCGCCTCGAGGAGGGCGGTACGCGATTTTTCCACGTCGAGCTCGCGACCGGTCTTGGGGGCGACGATGCTGACGAAGCCCGTGGAGGTGTCGATCTTGGCATTGCGGGGTTCCTGGTGGACGGCCTTGGCGGCCTGGTCGAGGATGGCCGACGCCGTGCCCGAACCCCATTTCGGCGTGACCGCCACCGAGTGCGAGGGGTGCCCGAAGATGCGTCGCCAGACCCGCTGGAAGAGGTTGCCACTGTGCGAGTGGCCCATGGCCCCGCTGACGGCCGACGGGACGTCGACCTGCAGGCCCAGGTCCCACGCCGTGGTGTCGGCGTCGAAGGAATCGGTGTGGACGTGGATGGCGCGGTGCAGCGGTGCCTCGACGGACGCACGGACGGCTCCGACGGCCTGAGCCTCGTGAAGGCCGGCCACGGGCACCCCGCCGACCACGGTGCCGGGCAGCAGGGTCTGCGACGAACGGTGGTCGTAGGTGACGGCCCAGGCCGCGGTGCCCGAGACGACGGCCATGGTCGTGACCACGGAGATGACCGCGATCGGGTGCCGGCGCGCCCAACTCATCGTCGTGACTCCGCGCCGTGAGCCGCCGTCAGAGCTGCCGCCGTCAGACCTGCCGCCATCAGACCTGCCGCTCCCCCCACTTCCATTCCGTAATGGTAGTCCACGATGTCCCCAGGTTCATCTCACGCCTCGCCGGGCCGGGCTGAGCGCTCAGGTCCCCGTTGAGCCGACCACGGTCCGGAACCGACCGGGGAGCAGGTTGACCAGCAGAGCCAGGTCCTCGGCCCCCACCGCCCTGGCCGCCCCGAGGAACACCACCGCCCCCACGCCGCCGGCCACGACGACCTCAGCCAGGGCCCGGCCGCCCCCCGGGTCGATCAGGGCGTGAACCAGGGCCTGGGCGGCCAGCATGGCGCCGGTGGTCAGCAGCGTGGCCACTGCCACCTTGGCCAGCTCCCGCAGGGTGTGGAGGGCCTCCAGGCCACCGAGCTGGCGGCTGAGGACCACCCCGGCCACGCTGGCGGCAACCAGGTATGACAACGAGTGGGCCAGGGCCAGGCCCCGGACGTCGAGATGGGGGAACAGAATCAGGGCGAAGGCCACTTCGCTGCCCGTCGACGCCACGTTGACGAACACCGGGGTTCTGGCATCCTGGCGGGCGTAGAAGGCGCGCAGCATCACGAGGAAGGCGGAGAAGGGCACGAGCCCGAGGGCGAACATGTCCAGCACCGACGACACCAGGGGCGTGCTGGCCGAGCTGGCCACCCCGTGCTGCAGCAGCGTCTGGATGAGCGGCCGGGACAACACCAGGTAACCGGCCGTGGCCGGCAGCAGCACGAGGAAGGTGGCCCGCAGGCCGCCGGCCAGCCATGACCTGAAGCCGTCGACGTCTCCCTCGACGTGGCGCGCGGCAAGGGTGGGCACGAGGGCGGTCATGATCGAGACGGCCACGATCCCGTACGGGAGCTGGAAGAAGGCGAAGGCGACGAAGAAGGCCGACGGCCCGCCCTGGACGCCATTGGCCAGGAACAAGATGACGCCGAACCCGATCTGGTTGATCACCACGTAGGCGAGAGTCCAGGCCGACAGGCGCCCGAGCTTGCGCACGAGGGGGTGGCCGAAGTCGACGCGGAGCCGGAGGCGGCCAGGCAGGCGGCGGACGTAGGGCCAATGGGCCAGGGCCATGATCACCACCCCCGCCGTGGTGCCGACGGCCAGGAGGGCCTTCTCGCCCAGGTGGCTGCCCATGGAGGCGTCGGTTGGTGTGCCGTGGACGACGGCGGCGAAGCCGAGGCAGGTGGCGATGACCACGAGGTTGTTGAGCACGGGGGCGAACATGGGCACGGCGAAGCGATCGTGGGCGTTGAGAAGGGCCCCGGCGATGGCGGCCAGCCCGTAGAAGGCCACTTGGGGGGCGAAGACCCGGAGGAAGAAGGTAGCTACCGCCTGCTGGCGCGCCGCCTCGGGGCCGGACAGGCGAATCGTGAACAGGTGGATGATGGCCGGAGCGACGAGGACGGCGACGACGCTGAGGCCGACGAGGACGATCATCGACACGCTGACCAGCACCGACACTGATTCCCAGGCCTCATCCCGGGGACGGGTCCGCAGCTCCTGCACCACGATGGGGATGAACACCGAGCTCAGCACGCCGCCCAGCACGAGCTCGTAGATCACGTTGGGCATGGTGTTGGCGATGTTGTAGGAGTCGGCCAGACGGGATTCGGCCACGCCCAGGGCGAAGGCCAGGGCGATGAAGCGACCCAGGCCGGTGAGGCGCGACAGGGTGGTGCCGACGGCCATGACCAGGGCCGAGCGCCCGAGGCGGACCGGGTTGGCCTCCCCCGCCCCGCGACCCGACGGCGGTTCCTGGCTCATCCCTGCGGAGGCTAGACCGGCCTCCGGCGGTGATCGACGACCGCCCAGGGGTGGGAGGGGGGGATTGAACGGCGCGCCGCCTGGGAACCTCTAGTGCAGCGTCATGTTTCTTCGCCAACGAGAACGTGGGTCGTCGATGTCGGTGCAAACGAATCACCACATCGTCCGGGACCGGTGAGCGCCGTGAAACTGGTTCTGGCCGTCTCTCTCCCCCGTGACAACCTCAGCATCCCCGTCTCGCGCCACATCGTGAGGGATGCCCTGCGGGAGATCGGGGTGGCCGAGGACTGCATCAACGACATCGCCGTGGCCCAGAGCGAGGCCTGCACCAACGTGGTCGACCACTCGGGGCCGGGCGACGAGTACGAGGTGAAGGTGGAGATCTCCGACTACCGCTGCATCATCAGGGTGGTCGACACGGGCCAGGGCTTCGATTCCTCGCATCCCAGGACTCCGAGCGACCTGGCGTCGGAGCGGGGCCGGGGCATCCAGCTCATGCGGGCCCTGGTCGACGAGGTCCACTTCATCTCCGACCCGGAGTCGGGCACCGCCGTGCGCCTCGAGAAGGCTCTCGCCTTCCGTGAGGACGCCGTCTTCGGCAAGGACAGGGCATCGGGGTCCTGAGTCAGCGGAAGTCGCGGGAGCGGGCGGCGGCCACCGACAGAGAGAAGGCCTCGATGCGCTCGGCGACCAGGTTGATGGCCCCCTCCACCTTTTCCAGGCGGCCCCGGACGAGGAGGGAGGGGGCGCCCCGGGCCACCCGCCGGTAGCGGGCCCACACCCCGGCGGAACAGATCACGTTGAGCATGCCGGTCTCGTCCTCGAGGTTGACGAACACCGTGCCCTGGGCCGTGGCCGGTCGTTGGCGGTGGGTGACGACGCCGCCGACCAGTACCCGCCGTCCGTGGTCGACGGCCTCGAGGGCGGCCACCGTCACCGCTCCGAGGCCGTCGAGATGGGTGCGGGCGAACTGCACCGGGTGGCTGTCGGGGGCCACGCCCGTGGCCCACAGGTCGGCGGCCGCCGTCTCCACCTCGGACATGCCGGGCAGGGTGGGCGCGTCCGATCCGCACACCACCCCGGGAAGCCGCCCGGCGCCGCCCTCGCTCACAGCCCCGGCTCCCCACAGGGCACCGCGCCGTTCGAGGTCGAGCGAGGCAAAGGCCCCGGCGGTGGCCAGGGCCTCCACCGCCGGCAGGGTGGCCCCGGTACGGCGCACCAGGTCGTCCATGGAGGTGTACGGCCGGCGCTCGGCGATCCGGGCGGCCAGGTCGTCGCCCACGCTGCGCACGTACTCGAGCCCCAACCGGATGGCTGCCGCGGAGGAGGCAATGACGGCGCCGGGCCGGGCAGGGGCCTCCGTCCCTGGCGAGGAGGCCGGGGGTGAGGCCCCGGCCGGGTCGACAAGCACAGCTTTCGCTTCGCTGTGGTTGACGTCGGGGCCCAAGACGGTGACGCCGTGGCGGCGGGCGTCAGCCACCAGGGTGTTGGGTGAGTAGAAGCCCATGGGCTGGGCATTGAGGAGGGCGGCACAGAAGGCGGCCGGGTAGTGGAGCTTCATCCACGACGAGGCGTAGACGAGGTAGGCGAAGCTCACCGAGTGGCTCTCGGGGAAACCGAAGTCGGCGAAGGCGGCCAGCTTCTCGTAGATCCGGGTGGCCACGTCGCCCACGATGCCGTTGGCGGCCATGCCTTCGAACAGCCGGTCCCGTAGCGCCTCCATGCGGGCGTGGCTGCGCTTGGAGGCCATGGCCTGGCGCAGCCGGTCGGCCTCGCCGGGGCTGAAGTCGGCCACGTCGATGGCCATCTGCATGAGCTGCTCCTGGAACAGCGGGACGCCGAGGGTCTTCTTCAGCGACCGCTCGAGGAGAGGGTGCAGGTAGGTGACGGCCTCGGTGCCGTTGCGCCGGCGGATGTAGGGATGGACCGAGCCCCCCTGGATGGGCCCCGGGCGGATGAGGGCCACCTCCACCACCAGGTCGTAGAAGGTGCGTGGCTCGAGGCGGGGCAGGGTGGCCATCTGAGCCCGGCTCTCCACCTGGAACACCCCCACCGAGTCGGCCTTGCACAACATGTCGTAGACCTCGGGCTCCTGGGGGATGGTGGCCAGGTCGACGGCGACGCCGTGGTGGCGGGCGATGAGGTCGACACCCAGGTGCAGGGCGGTGAGCATGCCCAGGCCCAGCAGGTCGATCTTCACCAGGCCCACCGCCGCGCAGTCGTCCTTGTCCCACTGGAGCACCGAGCGGCCCTCCATGCGGCCCCACTCGACCGGGCACACCTCCACCACCGGCCGGTCGCAGATGACCATGCCCCCGGAGTGGATGCCGAGATGCCGGGGGAACCCCTCGACCTGGCGGGCCAGGGCGACGACGGGTGCAGGAACGGTGTTGTCTGCGCCTTCGGCGCCCCGGGCGGGGCCCCATCCCCGCCCTCCTCCGGAGGGTGGGGCCCCTTCCCCACGCCCGGCCGTCTTCTCCGGAAAAGCCTCGGCCAGCGACCAGCCCTCGATCTGCTTGGACCAGGCGTCGAGGGCACCGGGTGGGTGGCCCAGGGCCCGGCCCATGTCGCGCACGGCCGACTTGGGGCGGTAGGTGATGACGTTGGCCACCTGGGCGGCGTTCTCCCGGCCGTAACGCTCGTAGACGTACTGGATGGCCTCCTCCCGCCGGTCGCTCTCGATGTCGACGTCGATGTCGGGGGGCCCGTCGCGCTCGGGCGACAGGAAGCGTTCGAAGAGCAGGCCCAGGCCCACGGCGTCGGCGTTGGTGATGCCCAGGGCGTAACAGACCGCTGAGTTGGCCGCCGACCCCCGACCCTGGCAGTAGATGTCGCTGCGCCGGCAGAACTCGACGATGTCCCAGACGATGAGGAAGTAGCCGCCGAAGCCGAGGGCCTCGATGACCTCCAGCTCGTGGGCGATCTGGGCCAGGGCCTTGTGGTTGCCCGGGGGCGGGTACCGACGCTCGACGCCCTGGCGGGTGAGCTCGCGCAGCCAGGTCATCTCGGTGTGACCGGCGGGCACCGGGTAGTTGGGCAGGTTGGGTGCCACCAGGGCCAGGTCGAAGGCACAGGCCCGGCCCAGCTCGGCCGCCCGCTCCACCGCCCCGGGGTAGCGGGCGAACCGGCGGGCCTGCTCGGCGCCCGAGCGCAGGTGGGCCGATGCCGCCGCCGGCAGCCACCCGTCGACTTCGTCCAGCGAGCGGCGGGCCCGCACCGCGGCCAGGGCGGTGGCCAGGGGGCGACGGGCGGGCGTGGCGTAATGCACGTTGTTGGTGGCCACCACATCGAGGCCGGTCCGGGCGGCCAGGGCCACCAGGGCGTCGTTGCGGGCGGAATCGAGCGGGTCGCCGTGGTCCCAGATCTCCACGGCGACGTGGTCGGGCCCGAAGGCGCCGACGAGGGCGGCCAGCTCCTGGGCGGCGGCGGTGGGACCGGCTTCGACGAGCGAGGCCGGCACCGCCCCCTTGCGACACCCGGTGAGCACCTGCCAGTGACCGCCGGCCAGGGCCGCCAGCTCGCCCACGCTGGTTCGGGGCAGGCCCTTTTCGGGTGCCGCCATCTGGGCCACCGAGATGGCCCGCGACAACCGGGCGTAGCCGGTGGCGTCGCGGGCGAGGACGACCAGGTGGCGGCCGGCGGGGTCGGCGACACCGCCATTCCGTTCGGGCACGGAGCCGGCCCGTGACTTCCCCGGCCGGCGACGTCGTTCGGACACGCGGTCGGCGATGGTGAGCTCGGCGCCGAAGACGGTGGGCACCCCCAGGGCGGCGGCCGCCTCGGAAAAGCGCACGACCCCGTAGAGGCCGTCGTGATCGGTGAGAGCCAGGGCGGTCAGGTTCAGGCGGGCCGCCTCCTCGGCCAGCTCCTCGGGGGCGGAGGCGCCGTCGAGGAAGCTGAAGTTGGAGTGGCAGTGAAGCTCGGCGTAGGCGGTGGGGTTGGCATTGCCGGCCCGACGGCGCAGGGGCCCGGAGCCGGCGGCGGGAGTGGGAGCGGGCGGAGGAACATACGGCCCCCGCTTGGCCGACCAGGCGGGGCTGTCGCCGCCGTCACCGCGCACGCTCGTTGCCGGGGGGACGGGCCGATCGGACAGCCGGCGCTCCAGCTCCGACCAGGGAACGGGTTCGTTGTGCCAGCTCACCCGGCCATCTTATCGAACTGGTGTTGCCTTTCCCTGCCCGAGGAACCGGGCCGGCCATCATCTAGGATCTGCCCGCTTCGCTTCCCCGCCGCCACCCCGGAGGTCACATGAAGCCACGATCGTCAGCTTCGGCCATCGCTGTCGCCGTCCCCCTCTTGGTCCTGGTCGGGTGCGGGGGCTCCAGCTCCAAGGCGGCCACCGCCCAGCCGGGTGACGTGGCCAAGGCGGTACGCACCATCGACATCAAAGCGACCGACGACCTCAAGTTCGACCCTGCCACGGTGAGCGTGAGACGAGGTGAGACGGTGGCGTTCAAGGTCGCCAACCCCACCAAGGCCGATCACGAGTTCGAGGTCGGTGACGCTGCGTTCCAGCAGAAGCACGACGACGAGATGAAGGCAATGGGGTCGGGGATGAACATGGCCGATGAGCCCACCGGCTTCAGCATCAAGGCCGGGGAGACCAAGACCATCGCCTTCACCTTCCCCACCGCCGGCACCGTGCTCTACGGCTGCCACGAGCCCGGCCACTACCCCGCCGGCATGAAGGGCGACATCAAGGTCACGTGAGTACCGGCCCGAGACACGACCCGACGCACGACCCGAGGCACGACCCGAGGCATGGAGGAAGCAGTTGAGGAAGATCGTGCTGGCCGTGATGGTCGCCCTCGTCGCCGTGTCGTGCGGCGGCGGGCGTGGGTCCAACGCCGACGATCCCACCATCGGCGCCGGCAGGCCGAGCTGCACGGCCTCGGGTGACCAGGTGTCGATCTCGGCCGACAACCTCGAGTACGACAAGGGCTGCCTGGCCGTTCCGGCCAACCGTGACTTCACCATCAACTTCGACAACCGCGAGGGGCTTCCCCACAACGTGGTGATCCTCAAAGACGCCGGCTCGTCGGACTCGCTGTTCTCCGGGTCCATCGTCACTGGGCCCAAGAAGGTGGCCTATGCCGTCAAGGCCATGCCTGCCGGAACCTATCGTTTCCACTGCTCGGTCCACCCCACCCAGATGAACGGGACGTTCATCGTCCAGTAGCCGGCGAGGAGGCTGAAGCTGCGTGTGGCTGTCCTGGAAGGCCGGGATCGTCCTCTGTGGTTGCCTGGTCGCCGTCGCCGTGGTCATCCGTCCCGGCCTCGTCGCCCAGGTCGACGACGCCTACCGGCGCGGGCTGGTCGTGACCCGGGCGGTGGCCACCGAGGCCGCGGTGGTGGCCGGGCTGTACTCCATCTGGCAGCTGGCCGGGACCGTCTCGGTGATGCAGGTCGACGGCGCGCTGGAGCGGGCGCGGTCCATCTGGGACATCGAGCGTTGGGTGCACCTGCCCAGCGAGGTGACGGTGCAGCATCTCGTGCTGCCCCATCCGTGGCTGGTGCAGTCGCTCAACGACTTCTACGCCATCGTCCACGCCCCGTCCATGCTCGTGTTCCTGGTCTGGATGTTCGCGCGCCACCGTCACCGCTACCCGCGGGCCCGCAACACCATCGCCATCGTGACGGGTGCGTGCCTGGCCATCCAACTCGTGCCCGTAGCCCCTCCCCGCATGCTCGACGGCCTCGGGTTCGTCGACACCGGCCTGCTCTACCACCAGTCGGTGTACGACGCCCTCGGCCGCAGCCTCGCCTACCAGCTGTCGGCCATGCCGTCGGTGCACGTGGGCTGGGCGGTGATGATCGCCTTCTTCGTGATCGGGGCCAGTGACAGCCGGTGGCGCTGGCTGGTGCTAGCCGACCCCGTGCTCACCGTGTGGGCCGTGGTGGCCACCGGCAACCACTTCTGGCTCGACGGCATCGTGGCCGTGGCCCTCATCCCCGTCGCCGCTCTGGCCCTGTGGGCGGCAACGGCCCTGGGCTCCCAACTCGGGCCGCGACACCGGGCCGACGGCGACACGGCGACGCCAGGGGCCGGATCCGATTCGGCGCCGGCTCCGTCGCCGGACACAAGCCCGCTCAGAGGGCCGCTCGGGCCCGGCACCCCGCTCAGAGGGCCGCTCGGGCCCGGCACCCCGCTCAGAGGGCCGCTCGGGCCCGGCACGGAAACGAAGGTCCCCACAGCCAACACTCAGTCATAGGTGGCCTCGACCGACCAGTGGCCGGACTCGACGACCAGGAGATAGGCGGTGCCGGTGGTGGTGACCACCTGCCACCGGGCCCGCCGGCGGTGGGCCGGGGGATCCCACCAGCGCTCGTCGAAGGGCCAGGGCCCGGCCCAGGCGGCGACATCGGCCCACGGGCCGCCCGCCACCGCCAGCCGGCTGGGAGCGCCGGTGGGCCCACCGCGACCGGTGACTCCGACCGGCAAACCGATGGCATCGACCACCTCGGCGGCCGGCGGCCGGGGATGGACACTGGCCGGAGCAGGCGGCGGAAGGCCCCCCGGCCAGGGCGGCACCTGTCTCACCTTCGGCCGGGCAGCGGAGGTGCCGGGCACGGCGTCGCCCCAGGGCACCAGGCGGGTTCGTTCGGCCGGTCCCCGGGCCCCTTCGACCACGGCGATGGCCACCGACTCGGGACCGAGCATCCCCTGGAGGCGAGCCAGAGCCCGAGCCGCCCGCTCGGCCCCGGCACTGTCGCCCCCCCAGAAGCCGGCCTGGCTCCCCCGGTCGGGGCCGATCTCGTCGGCAACCAGGCGCAGCAGGGTGATCCCGGCCGTGGGCACCCCGGTGACACCGGCATTCCGGCCGTTCGAGCCATCTGACAGCCAACCCTCGAGCTGCCAGCGAACCCGTTGCGCCAGGGCGGCGGCCGACAGCCCCCCGCTGTGGCGCCAGATGCGACTGAGGCGCTCGCCGTGCTCGGTCTCGGCCTCGATGCCCACGCAGGTAGCGGCCAGGCCCAGTTCGCCCAACCGGGCACAGAACCCGTCGGCCAGGGACTTGGCCACGAAGGCGGCCGTCTCCACCGACTCGACCGGGGGGTCGAGCTCGGCGCTGACCGTGAGGTCGGGGGGTGGGGTGCGAGCGGCGAGGGGTCGCTCGTCGAGACCCCGGGCCAGGCGATGGGCGGCGGCACCATCGGGCCCGAAACGGGCGATCACCGCCGCCGGTGGCAGGGCGGCGAGATCGCCCAGCGTAACGATTCCCAGCCGGCCCCAGAGGTCGGCGAGAGGGGTGGCACCGGGAACCACCGATGCCAGGGTGGCTGCCGGGAGGGGGGCGAGGAAGGCGGCACTGGCTCCCCGGGGGACGATCCCCCGGCCCAGCCGGGCGGCCTGCTCGGCTGCGAAGGGCCCGTCGGCGACGCCCACCCCGCAGGCGCCCGCCCGGCCCAGCACGCCGTCGACCGCCTCGGCCACCTTGGCGGCGAGGACGGCGTCGCCGCCGAAGTAGCGAGAGGGCCCCCGGGTGGCCACCGAGCACATCCCCGCCCGGGTGACCTCGACGCGGGGAGTGAACGATGCCACCGCGTTCACCACCGGCTCGAAGGCACGGGCATCGCCGCCGGGGTCGTGGTCGACCACCACCAGCGCCGGGCAGCGGGACTCGGCCTGACGCCGGCGCAGCCCGACCTCGACCCCCTCGGCCCGAGCCGGCCCCGAACAGGCGAGGACTCGACCGCCACTCAGCACCGCCACGGCCGAGGTGGGTGGCAGGGCGGTGGCCACCACCTCCCAGTCGGGGCACCACACGACCAGGGTACGAACGGCCATGCCTGAAGGTCCGCCCGCTCAGCCGGCCGCGCCCGCCGGCATCGGCTCGGCGCGACGAGTTGGAGCCTGGCGCTCCGGCACCAGGTTTCCCGGCGCCAGGTTTCCCGGCGCCAGGTTTCCCGGCGCGAGGGCGCCGGCCACTCCCCCGTCGACCACTCCCCCTTCGTTGTCGGGCAACCACAGGACGCGGCGGCGCTCACGGGTCGCCGCCCCCCGTCCCGTGCTCGCCACCTCGACCCGCCGGGCCAGGAGCAGGGCGTGGCCACGGCCGATCCCCTCCCAGGTCGACCCCACCACGGTGAGGCGAACGTCGACCGCCTCGGTCCACCCTGCGCCCGCCACCACCAGGACCGATCCTCGCTCGCGACCCCGGGCGGCCAGGCGACGGGCATCGGCTCCCCGCACCCGGCCAGCCGGCCAGCCGGCCACCACGTCGACGGCGTCGAGCAGAGAAGCCACGACCCACGACCATCCCCCCGGACGCGTACCCGGGAGGGCGGCCACCAGCGGGAACCGCTCCAGGGCCACCCCGAGCTCGGACGCAGCCTCCGGGTGCAGCGAAGGGCGCCCCACGGTCACCCCTGCGCACCACGAGCCCGAGGCCGAGGCGGCCGCCACCACGGCCAGCATCAGCGAGGTCGAACCCACGACGGCCACGACTGATCCCCGGCGGAGGCCTTCCTCGGGTAGGAGGGGGCGGAGGGCGGGAAGCACCGGGAGCAGGCGCTCGCCGGCCGGGACCACGGGACGGGCCCGGTCTGCCACCTCGGCCAGGTCGGGACGGAGGGTGGCATGAGCAGCCGGGTGGACCGCAGATGGGGCTGGCGTCACCCGCCCATCATAGACGAACGTACGTTCGGGTCTAGGGCGCTGCCGGCTCAGCGGCCATAGCCAGAGGATTGGCCACTTCGACCCCTTCGCGGTAGTACGTGAACAGATCGCGGATCACCTCGTCGAGGCCCTCTCCCCCGCTCCCGGGCTGTGTCTTGCCTCCTGAGCCGGCGGGCTGTGTCTTGCCTCCTGAGCCGGCGGGCTCGCTGAGCTCCACGGTGACCACGTTGGAGTACACGTGGACGGCCGTCACCGCCCCGGTGGCAAAGAGGCGCCGGGCCAACTCGTCGACGGGACGGTGCCCGGTGACCTCGGGTGACCTGTAGCGCTCGTGGCCCATCCCGGTCAGGCTCCGGTTGAGGTCGAACACGGCCACGCCCGCTTTGGTGGTCGGCTTCCGGGTGACGGTGATCAGTTGGCCCATGGCATCCTCACGCTAGCGCCCTGGCGTCCTGGCAGCGCAGCGCTCGCCACATGAGCAACCGGACGGATCGTCGGCAACGGTCGCTGCGCTCGGCCAATGAGCGAGCCCGGATGTCTCGAGGAGGGAACCACACCAACGGGTACTGCCCTACCTGGGCGACCGGCTCACACTCTCGTCGCGCCGACGCTTCGGTTCGAGCTTGCCCAGGCTCGCAGGCGCAGACCTATACCCTCGGCCCTTTCGGCGCTGGGCGGACCGGGTGCTCACCAGGGACGGGTGCGGCTCAGCTCGAGGCGGGACTGGAGGTGGCGGGCAGCCACAGTGACGGTGGCATCGTCGGTGCCGTGCCCGATCGGCAGTGACGCCCGGTGGGCGCCGGCGCGGGTTGCCACCAGGCGCACCAGTGCGGTGGCAACCACCGGCGGCGGGAAGCGGGCTTCGTCGATGTCGTCGCGGACGCGCCACCACGCGGCCAGGCAGCGCAGGACCACCGGGATCCCGAGCGGTGCCACGGCCAACGCCCACGTGGCCGCGGCAACCGGGTCGAGGGGAAGCCGAGGCGTGGGTGCGCCCTCCATCAGCAACGGCGTGGTACCAGGGTGGAGGCGCGTCGGTGACGGCAACCGGTCGTAACCTGCGCCAAGGAACGGCAGCACCTCGGACACGACGGGCTTGGCGCCATCGAGGCTCCACCGCAGGGTGAAGGGGAACACCTCCTCGGAACCCGTCCAGAGCCTGCCGGTCGTGCACGCGAGCGTACCGACGGGAGGCACCGTGATCGAGCTGAAGTCGATGATCGAGCGCCCAGACTCGAGCCCCACCGACCGTACCGGGCCGTGGGCACCGAACAGGCGCACCGCCGCCGCGAACGGCGAGTCGGCCGCTACTCCCTTGCCCTTTCGCGGCCATCGTTCACCCCGGGCCACCGCTCCCCACAGGTCGGACGCCAGCCTGGTTCCCGCCCTCTCGAACCCCCCAGGCGGCGCGGCGCCGGAGGGCGGGGGCTGGGTACGGCGAGACGGTCTCTTGGCCGGGGCCCGCCCGCGCGCCGCAGCTGGCGGCTTCTCCTCGACGGGCCGGGAGCCAGCCTGCGTGGGCGGTGGAGCCGGCGGCGACGGGGGAGGGAAGGCGGTTCGATCTCGACCTTCCTTTGCGCGCCCACCGACCGCGGCATGTGAATCGGACACCGGCGACGGCGCGGGGAGGCAACTTCGGCAACCCAACCGTTGGCGGCCGGCGACGAGGGGCGCGTCACTCGCGCAGTCGGGACAGCGCAGGTGGGCGAACGTGGCCGCCCCGAGGATCCAGGCCAGTGTGACGGGGTACGTCCGACCCCCCCGGCGGACGTCGACGGGCACCTCGAGGGCGGGCGCCAGCACGAGATGGGCACGGATGGGACGAACCTCGTGGCGAGGAGCGAACGTGGCCTCGATCTCGGCCACGCGCCGGGAGCGTTCGACCCGGGTGGCCTCCTCCTGGGCGTCGAGCAGGGTCCGGCGCTCGGCCGTGGCGGTAGCTCGCCGACGCGCCACCGAGGCGAGGGCGTCGCGGTAATAGGCGTCGGCCGCGTCGAGCTGGCGGCGGCGGGCATCGTCGGCTTGGCGGGCAAATTGGCGCAGGCGATCGGCGGCCAGCGCGTCGAACAGGCCCTGGGCTGCGGTGAACGCTCCAACGAGATCGGAGGTGAGCTCGCGACACGGCGACGCGGGCGCAGGCTCGGTGGACCCGGAAAAGCCCAGGCGCCGCACCCGCGCCTCCAGGGGGAGGCCGGTGCGCCCGTCGACCCACACCTCCTCACGCTCCTGGAACCGCAGGTCGAGCGACACCGTGTAGGTGATGAGCGCTCCCACCCGCAGCAACGGGAACAACACCGGAGCCGGCTCCCCGCCGGCGTCGATGCGACCGTGGTCGACGGAGAACCGTTCTCGGGCCGCGGCGATCAGGTCGTGGCGGGACGGCCGGTCCGAGGCCGGCCAGGCCAGCCACGACACCCCGGCATCGCCCTCGGCCAGCACGGCCTCGGCGGCACGATCGAGAACCGGCTGGCCGGGAACGAGCAACAGCGCCCCCTCTTCGCGGGCGGCATCGGGATCGGCGGTAACGGCCACCTCCTCGGGAAGGCCGAGGGTCCGCTGGAGCGTCTCGGGAAGGATGACCACCGCGCTCCCGAAGCCCGCATCCTCGGAGACGGCGCCGCGTTGCTCGGCGTAGCCCAGCCAGAATCGCAGCCCCGGGTCGACGACAGTCACGGCATCACGACCGCGGTGATGGGTCGGCAACGTCGACAAGGGCGTCGTTTCGCTCGCGGCCGGCGAGGTGGTCGGTGCGAGCCCGGGCCAGGTCGTCGCCGAAGGCGTCCATGCGGGCTGCGAACTCCCCGTCGTCGCTGCTGGCGACATGGGCGGCGAACACGAACGACTCAAAATCGAGGTCATCGTCGACCCGGCCGAGGATCATGTCGAGCTCCCCCACCACTAGCTCGAAGAGGTTGATCTTGGCCTCGAGAACCCCGAGGATGCGGTCCTCGATGGTTCCCCGAGCCACCAGGTTGGTGAGCTCGACGTCGTGCTCCTGGCCGATGCGGTGGATCCGGCCCAGGCGTTGCTCGATCTGCATGGGGTTCCAGGGCAGGTCGAAGTTGACCATGGCATGGCAGAACTGCAGGTTGCGGCCCTCACCACCCGCCTCGGTGGTGACCAGCACCTCGGCGTCGTCACGAAACGACTGGATGGCAGCTTCCTTGTCCCGACGACTCAGCCCGCCGTGATAGGCGGCGACGTCGATCCCGGTCTCGGCAACCAGGTCCGTGAGAAAGCCGAGCGTGTGGCGGAAGGCAGTGAACACGACCACCTTCTCGCTCCGAGCCCGATGGCCCTTCAGGACCTCGAGGAACGCGCCTGCCTTCTCCGTGGTCGCCAGACCACGGGCCCGAGAGGCGAGGTCGGCCCAACCCCGGTTCTCGAGGCCGGCGGCCAGGGCCGGAGGGCTCGAGCCAGCCAGGCGGGCGATGCTTCGCAGGCCCATGGCCTGCGAAGGCGAGGCGCCGCGCCCGTCGTTGCGCACGCGCTCCGACACCAGGCGGTAGAGCTCGCTCTCGTCGGCGTGTGGCACCACGCGCCGGGTATGGGCCAGGCGGCCCGGGAGCATGAGGGCGACCTCGCTGCGACGATGACGCACCATCACCTCGCCCAGGCGGCTGCGAAGCGCAGCCAGGTCGCTGGCTTGGTCCGGCCCCGATCCCGCTCCGTGGCGAGCACGGAACTGCGCCGGTGTGCCGAGGTGGCCAGGGCGAACCAGGCTGACCAGCTCATGCAGGTCGCCCAGGCGGTTCTCCACCGGCGTGGCCGTGAGGAGGAGCAGGTGGCGGCTCCGGAGCGTACGCGCCAGGCGACCCGAGGCGCTGCGTGCGTTCCGGACGCGATGGGCCTCGTCGACGATGACCAGATCCCACGGGTCGGTCGTGAACGTGTCGCGAAGCGGGGGGCGGCGGGCCGACGCCAGGGAAGCGATCACGACCGGCTGGTCGGTCATCGCGCTCTGGGGGCCGCTCGGGCCCGGCATCGAGTCGGCCGGTGTCCGACCCCGGCCCTGGGCCACGACCGACGGAAGGGCGAACTTGCGGTCGAGCTCCTCCTGCCACTGGTCGACCAGGCCGGCGGGGACGAGCACCAGAACCCGGCGGGCCAGCCCCCGGAGGCGCAGCTCGCTCAACACCAGGCCGGCCTCGATGGTCTTGCCCAGGCCCACTTCGTCGGCCAGGATCGCCCGACCCTGCATGCGCCGGAGCACCCTGGCCGCCGCCTGGAGCTGATGAGGGAAGGGTTCGAACCGCAGCCGAGGCAGGGAGACGAAGCTGTCGAACCCCGGCCGAGCCCAAACGCCGACGGCTTGGTCGACCAGCCCGGAAATCGAGGCGTCGATGGTCGGACGCAGGCTCAGGCGCTCCAGCAGCAACCGATACGCCTCGAGGTGGCCCGGTAGTGCCCCGGCGTTCGCCGACGCCACGCTCAGAGGAGCACCCGGGCCAGGCAGTGGGGGCACCGCCACGGTCGCCGACAACGTTGTCGCATCCAGAACTGCCACCAGGACCTCCGCGGGAGCATCGCGATCAGTGGGGGGAGAATGCCCGGGGAAGAATTGCAACCGTGTAACTACGTCCGAGGCAACGGTAGCCAACCCGATCGCCGCCCGCAAGTGCCCCGAGCGTCAGACAGGTTGCGGTGGGGACGAAGTGACGAGAACGGCCGGTGGGGAGGCCTGGCCCGTGGCAGCCGCACGCCGGGCCGATAGGACATGGTGACGCACACCCCGTGTAGTGCGATGCTTGAGGACGATGCTCGATCTCCAGACGGTGGGACCCGGCACGAGGGCAGGCGGCAACGACGAGGTCGGCGGCGGGGCGGGCGGCGGCGGGCACCTGCGCCCGATACTCCTCGTAGTGGCCATCGTGAGCATCCTGGCCACTGCCGGCATCGCCGTCGGGTGGCGCGTCTGGCACCCCTTCGACTCCGCCGCGCCGCTGGCGCCGCCACCGGTCTCGCTGTCACTGTCGCCCGCCAACGGCGCCGTCGATGTCCGCCTCGACGCCGCCGTCGAGGTGAACGCCACCCTCGGGCGGCTCGAGTCGGTCGCCGTCACCACCTCGTCGGGAGCCGCCACTCCGGCGACCAGCTCCGAGCCGGGGCCTGACCCGGCCACCGGGCCGGCCGAGCTGCCCGGCGGCGGCGACGCCCAGCACTGGCGGTCCACCGAGCCGCTGCAACCGGCTGCCACCTACACCGTCGCGGCCACCGTGATCGACGTTCGCGGTCGCCGGGAGGTCCGCCGCTCCACGTTCACCACCCTCACCCCCACCAAGGTGCTCAAGGTCAGCATCGGACCCCTGAACGGCCAGACCGTGGGCATCGGCATGCCGCTGTCGGTATACCTGAACGCCGCCGTCGCCGACCACGCCGCGTTCGAGGCCCGCCTCCAGGTCACCACGGTTCCGGCTGTCGCCGGTGCCTGGCACTGGTTCTCCGACACCGAGGTGCACTACCGCCCCCAGAACTACTGGTCCCCGGGTACCAAGATCACTCTCGCCGGCGACCTGGCCGGGTTCGACGCCGGGAACGGCGTGTGGGCGGTCACGCCCCGCACCATGTCGTTCCACATCGGGGCATCGCACATCACCACCGTCGACGCCGGGACCCATCAGATGACCGTCGCCGAGGGCGGCACCGTGCTGCGCACCATGGACGTGTCGACCGGGAGAGATCGCTACCCCACCGATAGCGGCACCCACGTGGTGTCCGAGAAGAGCCCGAAGATCACCATGGATTCGGCCACGGTGGGAATCCCCAGAGGCTCGGCCGACGGGTACTACGAGACCGTCGACTGGGATGTGCGCATCTCGAACTCTGGCGAGTTCGTGCATTCCGCCCCCTGGTCGGTCGACGACCAGGGGCGCAACAACGTGTCGCATGGCTGCGTCAACCTGTCCCCAGCCGATGCAGAATGGTTCTACAACTTCACCGTCCCCGGCGACGTGGTCAAAGTCGTCGGCACCCCCAAGCAGCTGGCGCCGACGAACGGCTTCGGCGACTGGAACGTGGCCTGGTCGGACTGGGACAACTGAACCGGTCCTGAAGAGGGCCGGACGGCCCCGGGGGCTCCCCGGTGAAACCCGGACGGATGGGTAGGCTCGGCCCGTGCCGACCGAGCCGCGCCCGGTCCCGGTCAAGATCATCATGGCCACGATCGGCCTGGTACTGGCTACCGTCGTCGGGCTCTACCTGTTCGTGATCCTGGCCCGGGTGGAGGCCTGGCTCGTGGTGGCCGCGTTCCTCGCCGTGGTGCTCGATCAGCCCGTCTCGGGGCTGTGCCGGCGGCTGCATTTACCCCGGGGACTGTCGGTGGTGGTGGTCTACCTGGTGGGGATGCTGCTGATGGCGGGCATGCTCTACCTGTTCATCAGGCCCCTCGTCGACCAGGTGCAGCACTTCGCCGACGCCCTTCCCGGCTACGTCAAAGATGCCAGAGCTGGCAAGGGCGAGGTCGGCCGCCTGGTCAAGAAGTTCGACCTCGACAAGAAGCTCGACGAGAACAAGACCACGATCCAGGACTGGGCCAGTTCCTCGGGAGGCGGAGCCCTGGGTGTGGCCCGGGGCGTGGCCAACGGCCTGCTCTCGCTCGTGACCATCCTCGTGCTGTCCGTCCTGATGATCCTCTACGGCCCCGATCTCCTGTCGAGTGGCGTGGGGCTTCTCTCCCCACCGAAGCGGCAGCGCCTGACCGCGGTGGCCCGCGACTGCGCCCGGGCCATCACCGGCTACGTGATGGGGAACCTGCTCATCAGCGTCATCGCTGCCTTCGTCACCTACGTCAGCCTGTGGGCGTTGGGCGTGCCCTTCAAGGGCGTGCTGGCGCTGTGGGTGGCCTTTGCCGACCTCATCCCGCTGGTCGGAGCCACGCTGGGAGCCATCCCCACGGTCGGCGTGGCCTTCCTGCACTCCACGACCGCCGGCATCATCATGCTGATCGTGTACATCGTGTACCAGCAGTTCGAGAACCACGTGCTGCAGGTCGTGATCATGTCGAAGACGGTGCAGATCAACCAGCTGTTCGTACTCGTGAGCGTGCTCGTCGGCGTGGAGCTGTTCGGCTTTTTGGGGGCGCTGCTCGCCATTCCCGCGGCCGGGGTGATCCAGGTGGTCATCCGTGACTCGTGGGACCACCGCAAAGGCCGGCTGAAGCCCACCCCCACCATCGGTGCCGACGAGATACCCCTCGAGGAAACCAGTGCCGACGGAGCCGGGTCGGATGCGACCATCGTCGAGCGCCGGGAGGACCTGGCCACCATCGCCGCCCCCCCGTCGGCGCCGCCCACACCCGAGCCCTGATGGCCGGCGAGGCCTGATGCCCAGCGAGGTCCTGGAGGTCGAGGGACACATCATCGACTCGCTCATCCTGGCCAAGATCCTCGACCTCATCATCGACGCCGGGGCCGACTACCGCATGGTCGACGTCGAAATCGGCAGGACCAACCTCGACGCCAGCAAGGTTCGCTTCGAGGTGGTGGCGTCGGACGAGGACGCTCTCGGTCGACTCCTGTCCGACCTCCGGGTGCACGGCGCCAACCGGGTGGCCGAGTCCGACGCCGTCGTCGCCATCGCCCAGACCGACGGGGTGCTGCCCGCCGGCTTCAACGCCACGTCCAACCTCCCCACCCAGGTGCGCCTGGCCGGGCGCTGGGTCGACGTCGAGAACCCGGAGATGGACTGCGCCCTCGTGGTGGGGGCCGAGGGCCGGGTGCGGACGTCGCCCATGCACCGCGTCCGGGCCGGAGACCAGGTGGTCATGGGCGACGACGGCGTACGGGCCCGGCTCCTCGAGCGCCCACGGGGGGCGAGCCCCTTCGAGTTCATGACGTCGGAGGTGTCGTCGGAGAAGCCCAAGGACGTGCTGGTGTCACGGGTGGCCGATCGCATGCGCGCAGCACGGGCCGAGGGGGCCAAGGTCCTGGCCGTCTGCGGTCCGGCCGTGGTTCACACCGGCGCCGCTCCCGACCTGGCCGCCCTCGTGCGCGACGGTTGGATCGACGTCGTGTTCGCCGGGAACGGCTTCGCCACCCACGACATCGAGGCCAACGTCTCGGGGACCTCCCTCGGTGTACCCCTCTCGGGCGACACTCCCGTGGCGGGCGGCCACAGCAACCACCTGCGCGTCATCAACGAGGTGCGCCGCCGGGGCTCGATCGCCGCAGCCGTCGAAGACGGCTGGCTCACCGGCGGGGTGATGTACGAGTGCGTGCGCCGCCAGGTGCCGTTCGTGCTGGGCGGGTCGGTGCGTGACGACGGCCCCCTCCCCGACGTGCTCACCGATGTGGTCGAGGCGGCCGACGCCATGCGGTCCCTGCTGGGCGGGGTGCGCGTCGCCCTCATGCTGGCCTCGACCTTGCAC
This sequence comes from Acidimicrobiales bacterium, assembly GCA_051001215.1. Classification (GTDB taxonomy): domain Bacteria; phylum Actinomycetota; class Acidimicrobiia; order Acidimicrobiales; family AC-14; genus DATAQC01. The sequence goes on along the minus strand of JBPCNP010000112.1, from coordinate 14,668 downwards.
GCCATCGCCACCGGCAACCTGCTCGCCGCCGGGGTGGAGACCTATTGCGTCGACATCAACCAGGCCGTGGTCACCAAGCTGGCCGATCGGGGCAGCCACCAGGCCCTCGGCATCGTCACCGACGTCGGGCTGTTCCTCGACAAGCTCGCCGGCCACCTCACCCTTCAGTGACGGTCGGGCCGCTGTCGTGGGGCCGCCGGTTCCTCATGTGCCCTCCGGAGTTCTTCGCCGTGCTCTACGAGATCAACCCGTGGATGCACCGCGAGGTCGAGGTCGACCTCGAGCGGGCCCGGGCCCAGTGGGACGGCCTGGTAGCAACACTCACGGCCGCGGGCGCCGACATCGAGGTGCTCGAGCCCCGTCCCGGTCTGCCGGACCTGGTCTTCACGGCCAACGCCGGCACGCTCAACGGTGACCGCTTCGTACCCAGCCGCTTCCGTCACCCCGAGCGTCGAGGCGAGGTGCCCCACTACGTCGAGTGGTTCACGGCCCACGGTTGGTCGGTGACGCCGCTGGGAGCCGCGGCACCCGAAGGCCCGGCCCACGAAGGGGCGGGGGACGCCCTGCCCTTCGGCCACGGGTTTCTCTCCGGCTATCGCTTCCGCTCCGACGCTGCGTCACATGTCGAGCTGTCCCGCCTCCTCGGGGCCGAGGTGCGGCCCATCGAGTTGGTCGATCCCCGGCTCTATCACTTCGACCTCAGCTTCTGCCCGCTCGACGCCGCCCGGGCCATGGTGGTTCCCGACGCCTGGGACCGCTACGGGCGCACGGTGGTGCAATCGGCGGTGGACGAGCTGCTGGTGCTGGAGGCCGACGAGGCGGCGATGTTCTGCGCCAACTCGGTGGTCGTGGGGACCACGGTGGTGATGCCGGCGTGCCCGCCCCGCGTCGGCCGCCAGCTCGAGGACTGGGGCTTCGACGTGGTCGTGGCCGACGTCGGCGAGTTCCTCAAGGCAGGCGGAGGGTGCCGCTGCCTCACCCTGGCTCTCGACGTGGATGTCGGAGCGGCCGGGGCCGGGGGGGCCGGGGACGCTGACGCCGGTTAGGGCGTGTCGACCCGGTCGGCGGCCTGCTTGCGGTTGCGGGCGGCGATCATCCAGAGGGCGGCCGCGAACCCGAGCGAGACCACCGCCAGGGTGATGTGCACGACCTTGAAACCGGTGGAGTGGGTGTGGTCCTTGAGCATGTTCCGGATGAAGGTGACCCACACGAAGACGGTCCAACCGGCGGCCACACGGAGCACGACAGCGTCGCGTTTGCTCATCGCCGTCACGCTACCGCAGCTTCGGGTGGGCTCAGGAGCGGGAGGCGGCGGTCGTCGTCGGGTTCTTCGGCGGCGTGATGACGCCACCGTCGTCCTTGGCCGCACAGCCGGTGGCCACGACGGCAACCATGACGAGGCCGGCCAGGACCGCCGGCGGTCGTGGGCTCATGCCCCGGTCTCCCACAGGTCGAGCTGGGGGTCGGAGCGCACGAAACGGGGGACGCCGCCCCACGGCAGGTGGTCCATGAACACCCACGTACGCCGGTGGATCGACGTCGGGCCCCACGCTGCCAGGGCCGCCTTGTGGCGAGGGCAGGGGTAACCCTTGTTCAGGTCGAAATCGTAGGCCGGGAAATGGGGGGCCTCGCTGCGCATGATGCGGTCGCGCGTGACCTTGGCCAGCACCGACGCGGCGGCGATGGACAGGCACGAGGCGTCGCCCCTCACGATGCGGCGCACCCTGGGCGTCCCGACGAAGTCCCACCTGCCGTCGACGAGCACGATGTCGGGCGTCAGACCCAGGCCCTCGACGGCGCGACGGGCAGCCAGGCGCTGGGCCTCGGACATCCCCAACTCGTCGCACTCCTCCTGGCTGGCGTGACCCACGGCCCAGGCGCGACACCACGCGGCGATGCGGGGGAACAGGCGCTCCCGCTCCGCCTCGGTGAGCATCTTCGAGTCACGCACCCCGTAGACCCGCCGGTCCCGGGGAAGCACCGCGGCCCCGACCGACAAGGGCCCGGCCCACGAGCCCCGTCCCACCTCGTCCACGCCCACGACCACGTCGGCGCCCTCCTCCCACAGAGCCCGTTCGACAGCCAGGCTCGGCACCTGCGGACGGCGGACGGGGGCGACGGTCGTCACGACGTGGTGACCCTACCGTCACCGCCAACCCGGTCGACGGTCTGGGCGATCCACCGCAGGTATGCGTCGTCACCACCGGTGACCGCCACCACGATGACCTCGGGCGTGTCGTAGGAATGAGCAGCCCGGATCGACGCAACCACCTCGTCGGCCCGGTCGTCGGTGGTCTTGGCCAGGCACAGCCATTCCGTGGCCGATTCCAACCTGCCCTCCCACCAGTACCGGCTGTGCACCGGCCCGATCACCTGGACACATGCGACCAGATGGCGCCGGAGGACGACGTCGCCCAGCCGCCGGGCCTCCTCCTCGGAGCCCGCAGCCGTCTGCACCTGGACACACCCCATCGTCCCCCACTCTGCCCGACGAGGAAGGTCGGCGGGGAAGGGCCCCGCCGACCTACGAGGCGGGCGGGTGCCCGCCGCCGAGTTACGGAAGGCGGGAGAACCAGACCAGCGAGGTGGCCGCGGCCACGAGGGCGAAGGCCAGGCCGAGGCCCACGAACATGGCGGTGGCCTCCTTGCGCTCGGTGCGGTACCCGACGGAGCTGCCGATGTCGGCGTACACCTTCTTGAGCTCCCTGGCCGAGGAGGCCTCGAAGAAGCTGCCCCTGGTGTCGTCGGCGATGGTGCGCAGGGCGTCCTTGTTGACGGGGACCCGCACCGGGTTGCCCTCGACGAACACGGTGCCGGTCTCGGTGCCGAAGGCGATGGTGGACACCGGGGTCTGGGCGTCGACGGCGGCTCTGACCGCCGCCGAGTTCGGCCGTCCGACGGTGGTGGCGCCATCGGACATCAAGACGATGCGAGCGGGCGGGGGCTTGTTGCCGGGCTGGGCCGGCACCGAGGCGACCGCGCCCAGCGACGCGAAGATGGCCTCACCGATGGCCGTGGCCGGTCCCAGCTGGAGGTTCCCGATGTTGCGCTTCAGCAGGCCGTGGTCGGTGGTGGGCGGCACCAGCACCTGGGCCGTCCCGGAGAACGAGACCAGGCCGACGTTGAGCTTGGCCGGCACCAGGTCCACGAACGAGGCAGCCGCGGCCTTGGCCGCCTGCAACCGGGTGGGCTCGACATCGGTGGCCTGCATCGACAGGGACACGTCGACGGCCATCACGATGGTGGCCTCCTCGCGGGGCACCCTGGTGTTGCGGGTGGGCTGGGCGAAGGCGAGGACGAAGGTGGTCAGGGCCAGGGCGAAGGCGGCGGCGGGGAGGTGGCGTCGCCAACCGGGCCGCTTGGGCGCGACCGAGGCCAGCAGCGACAGATTGGAGAACCGCACGGCGTACTTCTTGGCGCGGAACTGGCTCACCACATAGGCGACAGCGAGGGCGACCACGGCCAGCAGGAGCCACAGGCGACCGACGGCGAGAAACGTCATCTTCCCACCCCCGCGACTGCGGCACCCAAAGGAGGCGTCGCCACCAGGGCGCCCCGGCGCCGGCGGTTCGACACCACGAAGGCGACGACATCGCGCATCCAGTCACGGTCGGTGCGCAGCTGGAGGTGCTGGGCACCCGACCGGCGGATCGACCCGGCTATCGCCGCCCGCTGGGCGGCCGCGGCCTCGGCGTAGCGGGCACGGAGACTGGCCTTGCCCGTCGGCACCTCGAGGCGTCGCCCGGTCTCGGGGTCGATCATGGCCAGGTACCCCACGTCGGGCAGCTCCAGCTCGCGCGGGTCGACGATCTCGATGGCCAGCACCTGGTGGCGCAGGGCCAGGGCCCGCAGGGGCTTCTCCCAACCCCCGGGAGCCAGGAAATCCGACACGACCACGGCCAGGCCCCGCCGTTGGGGCGGCTGCACCAGGTGGCGGATGCCGCCGGCCAGATCGGTACCACCGGCGCCCGGCTCGGCGCGGGGGCGGGTGATGAGGCTGTGCAACAGGGCGAACAGGGCCTGGCGCCCGTGGCGGGCCGGGATCCGCCGCACGCGCTCCGGTTCGATGACCACCGCACCCATGCGGTTGCCGATGCGGGCGGTGAGAAAGCCGACAGCGCCGACGGCGGCGACGGCCAGGTCGCGCTTCTCGCACAGGGCGGTGCCGAAGTCGAGGCTGGCCGAGCAGTCGACCACCACCCAGGTCTCGAGCTCGCGGTCGGCCACCTGATCGCGAACGTGGGGGACGGTGGTGCGGGCGGTGACGTTCCAGTCGATGCGGCGCACGTCGTCGCCCGCCTGGTACACCCGGCTCTCCCCCGGTTCGCTCCCCGGGCCCGGCAGCAGCCCGAGGTAGTCGCCCTGGAGGAGGCCGTCGAGGCGACGGGTGACCTGGAGGTCGAGACGACGGAGGACCTGCTCACTGCGCGACGCGCTGACCACCTGAGGGTCGGGGGGCGCAGCCGACCTGCGGCTCACGAGCCGACAGCCGCCATGGGTGGCGGCGGAGGTGGCGGAGCAGTCATTGCCGCGTCCTGGCTGGGAGCCAGGCGGGGGGCGGGCACCCGGTCCAAGATGGTCTGCAACAGCTGGTCGACGGACAACCCGTCGGCCAGGGCCTCGTAGGACAGCACGATGCGGTGGCGCATGACGTCGACGGCCACGTCGACCACGTCCTGGGGCAACACGTAGTCGCGGCGCCTGAGCAGTGCCATGCCTCGGGCGGCGGCGATGAGACCGAGACTGGCCCGGGGACTGGCGCCGTAGGCGATCTGGGACGCCAGTTCGCCCATCTCGTACTGCGCCGGGTCACGCGTGGCGTGGACCAGTCGCACCGCGTAGTCGACGACGGCCCGGTGGGCGAACACCTGACCGGCCGTCTTCTGGAGTTGGCGCAGGTCGTCGAGGGAGAGGATCTTGGCCGCGTGGGGCGGGTTGACGCTCATGCGTTGCACGATCTCCACCTCCTCGGCCCGGTCGGGATAATCGACGAGGACCTTCATGAGGAAGCGGTCGCGCTGGGCCTCGGGCAGGGGGTAGACACCTTCGGACTCGATGGGGTTCTGGGTGGCGAGCACCAGGAAGGGATCGGGCACGGCATGGGTGATGCCGCCGATCGACACCTGGCCTTCGGACATGACCTCGAGCAGGGCCGACTGCACCTTGGCCGGTGCCCGGTTGATCTCGTCGGTGAGCACGAAGTTGGCGAAGACAGGGCCGAACTCCACGTCGAAAGACTCGGTCGACGCCCGGTAGATGCGGGTCCCGATGAGGTCGGCGGGGATGAGGTCGGGGGTGAACTGCAGGCGGACGAAGGAACCGCCGACGACCTCGGCCAGGGTCTCCACGGCGAGGGTCTTGGCCAGGCCCGGTACACCCTCGAGCAGCACATGGCCCTTGGCCAGCAGGCAGGCGAGCATGCGCTCCACCACCCGGTCCTGGCCCACGATGACCTTTTTGACCTCGAACAGGGCTGCCTCGAGCAACGCCGCGGCGGACACGGTCTCGGGGGAGACGCCTTCGGCCGGCGAAGGGCCGTCGGTGGGGGGAGTGATGGCGGGGCCTCCTCGGGGTGGAATGGACACCGTCCCAGGATGTCATCGATGTCTGGGAGGTTGCTGTGAAGAAGCCGAGAGTCCCCCCGGAAGCCGGTTGCGCCAACAGCTACCCGGGCAGCCGACTGGCCGCACACCCGACTAGCCCGACATCGAGGAGAAGCCGTAGAGCTCGGGTCCGGTGACGCGCGTCATGAGCGAGGCCAGCGCATCGGGAGCCCGCTTGCCGTGGTGGATCACCGCCACCACCTCGCAGGCGATCGGTGCTTCGACGCCCGCCCGGGCGGCGAGATCGACGACGGCCTGGGAGCTGCGCACCCCCTCGGCCACCATGCGAGTTCCGGCGGTGATGTCAGCGATGGTGCGTCCCCGCCCGAGCTGCTCCCCCACCCATCGGTTGCGACTGCGCGCGCTCATGCACGTGGCCACCAGGTCGCCGAGCCCGGCCAGGCCGGCGAAGGTCAGGGCCTGGCCGCCGAGCACCACACCCAGGCGGGTCATCTCCGCCAGCCCCCTCGTGATGAGCGCAGCCCGGGCGTTGTCGCCGAAGCCCATGCCGTCGGAGATGCCAGAGGCGATGGCCATCACGTTCTTGACCGAGCCTCCCAGCTCGCAGCCCACCAGGTCGTCATTGGTGTAGACGCGGAACGAGCCGGTCGACAAGAGGGCCTGCAGGTGGGCGGCAAGCTGGCGGTCGCAATCACCGTCGGCACCCCGAGCGGCCACCACGCTCGCGGTGGGTTGGCCCAGGCCGACCTCCTCGGCCAGGTTGGGCCCGGTGAGCACGGCGTACGGGTGACCCGGCGCCACCTCGGCCACGACCTCGGTCATGCGCTTCAGGCTTCCCTGCTCCACGCCTTTGGCCACCGTGACCACGGCCGCTCGCGGCTCGAGGTGGGGCGTGGCCGCCGACAACACGGACCGGAACCCGTGGGAGGGAACGGCCATGACCACCACGTCGGCACCGGCCAGGGCCTCGGCCAGGTCGCCCGTGGCCGTGAGTGTGGGCGGGAGTGCGAGGTTGGGAACGTAATCGGGATTACGTCGCTCGGCCTCGACCTGTCCGGCCACCTCGGGGCGCCGGGCCCACAGGACCGTCGGCACCCGGCCGGCCAACATGGCCGCCAGGGTCGTTCCCCACGATCCCGCCCCCAGCACCGCCACCCGGGTCGCCACCGCCTGACCCTACCGCCCCGACTCGCAACGGCCTGGGCCGGCGGGCCCGTCACTGCCTCTCGGGCCGGCGGGCCCTACACTCGGCCGTGGCCGGAAATCTGGGGATGGGGCCGGTCGCAGTGCTCCTGCCCGTCAAGGCGTTCGCCGAGGCCAAGGTTCGGCTGGCACCCGCCCTCGATCCGACCCAGCGCCGGGGCCTGGCCAGGACCATGGCAACCCATGTCCTGGAGGCGGCCCGGGGACTGCCGGTCGCCGTCGTCTGCGACGACACCGAGGTGGCCACCTGGGCCCGCGACCATCATGCCCTCGTCGTGTGGGAGCCCGAGCGGGGTCTCAACCGGGCCGTCGAGGCGGGCGTCGACCGTCTGGGCGACGAGGGCGCTCGGCGGGTCATCGTGGCCCACGCCGATCTGGCCCTGGCCCGTGACCTGGCCTGGGTCGGCGCCTTCGCAGGCGTCACCCTGGTTCCCGACAGTCGTGACGACGGCACTAACGTGGCATGTGTCCCGGCTGGCTCAGGGTTCACGTTCTCCTACGGACCTGGCTCGTTCGCCCGCCACGGGGCCGAAACCCGACGCCTTGGCCTTTCCCTGCGGGTCGTGCGCGAACCGCGACTCGGACGAGACGTCGACCTGCCCTCCGATCTGGCCCTCACCCGGCCATGAGCGGCCTGCCCACACCAGCCCGGGCGCTGGCGGTCGGGGCTCACCCCGACGACGTCGAATTCGGCTGCGGTGGCACCCTCGCCAAGTGGGCAGCCGCGGGGTGTTCGGTCCACCACCTGGTTTGCACGGACGGTTCGAAGGGTTCGTGGGATCCCGACGAGGACGTGGCCCTCCTCGTGGCCACTCGGCGCGACGAGCAACGAGCGGCGTCGCGCGCCGTCGGTGGCGCCGGCGACGTGGTGTTCTGCGGCTGGACCGACGGCGAGCTCGAGGCCGGGCTGCGACAGCGCTGGGAGGTCGCCTCGTGGATCCGGCGGCTGCGCCCCGACGTGGTGCTGGGCCACGACCCCTGGAAGCGCTACCGGCTGCACCCCGACCACAGGGCTGCCGGATTCATCGTGACCGATGCCATCGTGGCCGCCCGCGACCCCCACTTCTTCCCGGAGCTGGCCGCCCCTCCGCACCGGCCGTCGACGCTGCTCTTGTGGGAGGCCGACGAGCCCGACCACATCGAAGATGTCGGCGAGCATCTCGAGACCAAGCTGGCCGCCCTCCTCTGCCACCGCAGCCAGTACCGGTCGACGATGCAGATCGAAGCGGCGTCGGCGGCAGCCGACACCGAGCGATTTCGTCACAAGATCGCCGACCGGGCGGCCGAGGCCGGGCGCCCTGCCGGTATCGACGCCGGTGAGCGCTTCAAGGCCATGCGCGACTTGTAAAACGCAGCGAGCGGTGGCCCGAGCGGCAGCTACTTCTTCTTCGCCGCCTTCTCGCGGACGGACTCCGAGACCTTGCCTGCCACCTTCTTCACCGCCGACTTGCGAGCCGGCGACTTCTTCGCCGGTGCCTTGGTCGCGGCCGCCTTCCTGGTCGGGGCCTTCGTCGCCGGGGCCTTGGTGGCCGGCGCCTTCTTGGTCGAAGCCTTGGTGGCCGGCGCCTTCGCCTTCGCCGGAGCCTTGGCGCTCTTGGCGGCCACGGCCTTCTTGGCCGCGGCGACAGTGCGTTTGACTGGGCTCATCGATACGCTCCTTCTCCCCGGCGCGAGGACCGGACCGCGGCCCATCTGATCCGACCGACAGTGCGGGGTCAAGCATTGCCTTGGGAGAGAAGGGTTTTTGCGCCGTCTGGACGAAGACGGCTTCGTTTGCAACGATTTGGTAATGAGGGCTCGGACGATCATGGTGTCGGCGGCTGCCGTCGTCGCCCTTGGCGGGTGTGGCACCGGGAGCCGCATGGCTGCAATGCAGAACGTCAAACCACCCGCCGCGGGCACTCCGAGCGGGCCTGCCGACGTCTCCGGCATCTACCGTTCGGCCCACCTGGCCACCCTGCAACTGCGCAGTGACGGCACCATTACCTTGATCGTCCCCAACGGCGGTGGCGCCTCCGATGGGCGCTTCACCCTCCAGAACGGTCGTATCGAGGTGCAGACCACGACGTGTGGGCAGACCGACGGGAGCTACGACATGGCCGTCACCGGCGCCCAGAAGGCGGGCAAAGCCACGCTGGTGATCACCGGGGTGAACGATGCATGTGCGTCTCGCCTGCGCGACCTGACCCGCGATCCCTGGGTCTACGCCGACAGCTGAGACTCGGGCCCGACAGGCCGGCTCGGCCCGACGGGTCCGACCTCAGTCGAGGAGCTCGTCCACCAGGGCGCGCAGGTCGTCGGCCACGTGGTCGGGAGGCGGGTCATCGGGCACGTCACCGGCGCCGGTAACGCCGGTGAGCACGAGGGCGAAGGTGACCTCGAGGCGGCGAGCCATCAGACCGTCGGTGGAGGGCCGGTCGCCGACGAGGATCGCTCCATCGACATCGTCGCCCAGACGCTGTCGCACCAGCTCGGCCATGGGCTCGTAGGGCTTTCCGGCCACTTCGGCGTCGCTGCCGGTGGCCGTGGTGACGGCGGCAAGTATGGCACCGCCGCCCGGTATGGGGCCGTCGGGCGTGGGGTAGGTGGCATCGTCGTTGGTGCCGATCAGGCGCGCCCCGCCGCACACCGCCCGGTAGGCGGCGGTGAGGCGGTGATAGTCGAACTCCTCGTGATAGCCGACGATGACGGCGTCGGCCGAGCCCTCGTCGATCGCTCGCACGCCCCGCTCGTCGAGCGCTTCGCGTACGCCCACGCCGGCACACACCAGGGCAGTGGTCCCCGACTCGAGGAGCGAGGCCGCGGCCTGCGCCGAGGTCACCACCTCGTCGGGCTCGGCGGCGATGCCGATGTCGGTGAGCTTGGTGATGATGGCCGACACCGGGCGGGAGGAGTTGTTGGTGAGGAACAGCACCCGGTGCCCGCCATCGCGCACCTTGGCCACTGCATCGGTCGACCCGGGAATCGGGTCACCGCCGAGCCACAGCACACCGTCGAGGTCGAAGATCCAGGCCACGAACCTGTTGTAGCAGACGGCGGCGGCGACTCGGTGCGACCGGTCAGGCACCGGCGGCGATCAGGCGGGCCGTGGCCCGGCGGCCTGGGAGCTTGACCACCTCGATGGCGTTGGGCAGCTGATGTTTGATCTCGGTGTCGTGGGTGACCACCAGGACCTGGCGAAACCGGCTCCGCAGGCGATCGAGAGCCAGGAGCATGCGGTCCTTGCGATCGTCGTCGAGGGGGCCGAACACCTCGTCGAGCACGAGCAGCCCGACGGCCCCGCCCGACTGGAAGCGGACGTGCTCGCTGATGGCCACCCGCAATGCCAGGTTGGCCAGGTCGATCTCCGATCCCGAGAAGCGGTCCATGCCGTAGACGAGGCCGGCGTCGCTGACCCGGATCTCGAAGGTGTCGGGGTCGACCTCGAGCAGGTCGTACTCGTGATCGGTGAGCTCGCCGAACAGCTCGGCCGCCTGCACCGACAGACGGGGGCCGACGGCCGCCACCTGGGTGTTGCGAAAGGCGTTGAGCAGCTCAGCCAGGCGTCCCAGGTGACGGGCGTCGTCGGCCAGGACATCGAGGCGCGCGTGCTGCTCGGTGGCTTCGGCCAGCCGGCGTTCGTCGGCCTGCACCCTCGTCAGGGCCTCGGTGGCAGCCAGGCGGGCAGCCTGGGCCCGGGCGGCCGTCTCCTCGGCGTCGAGGCGGGCCTGGTGTCGGGCCGAACGGGCCTTGGCCAGATCGTCGGGCCGGAACCCCAGCGCCGCCACCCTTCCGAGGAGGGCACGATGCCGGCCGTCGCTCTCGGCCACCAGCAGGCGCACGACGTCGAGCTCGGCCACCGCCTGAGTCCGGCGTTCCAGGCGCCCCCGGAGCCGGAGGCACTCGTCGGCCGCCCGCCGGCGGCGCTCCACCTCGGAGGCCAGCTGGGCGCGGTCGGCGGCGGTGGCTGTATGCCCGAGGGCAGCCTCGGCATCGGCCAGGGCCCGTCGGCCCCGGGCCCGCTCGGCCACTGCCTGCTGGTAGGTCTCCCAGGCCCGGCGGGCGTCGCGCAGGACCCGCGCCCCGTCGGCGGCCCGGCGGGCCTGGTCGGTGGCCAGCGCAGCCAGCCGGGTGCGCTGGGCCTCCAGTTCGGCCACCCGCGCCTGGGCTTCGGCCAGCTCCGAGGCCCGGTGGGCCTGAACGTCGGCGAACGACTCCCCCAGCGCCTGCCCGCACAGCGGGCAGTCGGCCTCGCCCGTGAGCCGGGCGGCCCGTTCCAGGGTTTCGCGGGCTCGGCCCAGCTCGGCTCGAGCCCCGTCCAGGCGACCGTTCACCGCGGCCAGCCCGCTGCGTGCCTCCTCCCCTGCCACCCGCGCCGCCTCCGTGCCTTCCTCGTCGGGTGCTTCCGGTGCCGGGGGAACGACGACACTCTCGACGACAGCGCCGGCGGCCACCACGGCTTCCACAAGCCGCAAGCGACCCTCGGCCTCCTGCCAGCCTTCGGCCGCCTCCGCCAGGGCGTCGAGCCGCCGGGCGTCGTCGTCCAGCGCGGCCAGCTCGGCGGCGAGGCGATCGGCCGTGGCCGCGGCCCGGTCGCGCTCGGCCTCGACCGAACGGGCCTCGGCCACGAGCAGGGCATGTTCCTGGCGAACGGCATCGAGGGCGTCGTGAGCCACCGTGACCGCGGCAGAACGGTCCTTGGCGGCCATCGCCTCGATCTCGCCGGTGACGGCGGCCTCGACCAGGACGGCCGTCGCCGATCGTGACGCCTCCACCTGCTGGGCGAGGAGGTCGGGGTCGACCAGCACGGCCCTCAGGTGCTGGTGCTTGGCATCGGCTTCGCGGGCGTCGCGCCGGGCGCTGTCGCGTGCCCCGTCGAGCGGGGTGATGCCCAGCAGCTGGAGCACGAGGCGGCGCCGCTCAGCCGGAGCCTGGGTGCTGAAGGCGGCCAGCTGCTTCTGCTCCGCGAAGACCGATGCCCGGAAGGCGGCGTCGTCCATGCCCAGGATGGACTGGACGTAGCGGGTGGTGTCGCGCGCGCCCTCGGCGACCTGCATGTTGTCGGCGAACGCCGACGCCCTCACCATGGCGCCCGCGCCGCTGATGGTGCGGCGAACGACGTAGAGGTGGCCCTCGTGCTCGAACTCGACCTCGGCGATGCACTCGGCCTTGACGTTGGCCGTTCGCACCTCGTCGTTGGCCGTGCGCGACCGGCCGTAGAGGGCGAAGCGCAGGCTCTCCACCAGGTACGACTTCCCGGAGCCGTTTGGGCCGTAGATGCCGACCAGGCCGGGGGGGATCTCCAGCTCGAGCGGTTCCTCGTAGACCCGGTAGTTCTGCAGGTACACGCGGGTCACCCGCACTAGTCGAGTGCCTCCTCGACAGCGCGTGAGAGGTAGGTCGTGCCTAGGTCACGGAGACGGTCACGGTCGTAGCCCACCAGGTCGGTCTGGCGATCGACGTAGCGGGCCCACTGGGCCGGCATGGCGTCGAGGGCGACGAGCTCGACCTCGCTGGTGGTGGCGGCGAAGCTCGGTTCGACCTTCAGGAGGAGGGCGTTGGCCGCCACCTGGCGAACCGCTTCCAGGTCGATCAGCCGCCATGCCTCGGGGTCGACGCCGTCGACGTAGAGCCGGGCCACTGACCCATCGGGCACCGACGAGGCCCGTTCGAGCACCAGGGCGCCGACCTCTGCCGGGGACAGGCCCAGCGCGTGCACGGTGTCGAGCGTCACGAGACGGCGCTGGTCGGTGAGAGGCACGTGGGTGAACTCGCCGGTCTCGGTATCGAGCACGACGATTCCCTTGGGCACCTCGGGATCGTCGGCGAAGGAGAAGGTGTCGGTCGACCCGGCGTACCAGATGCCCTTGGTCACCTTGGCGTGGAAGTGGTAGTGACCGAGCAGGACCAGGTCTGAGCGAAGCCGGCCGGCGTCGACCTCGATCTCGTTGATGTCGGCGTGGTGGGGTTCGACCTGGGGGATGCGAGGGTGGGTGAGCAGCAGGTTGGTGCGGTCGAGACTGCGGCCGCGGTCGGCCTCGGCCAGGGCGTCGAGGGTCGACTCCACGGTGAGCATCTGGGGGACGGCGTGCACGACCAGGCCAGGGAGCTCGAAGCGCTCGTAGGTCATTCGGTGGGCGAAGTGGAACTCACCGAACGTGTCGGCCAGGGCCGAGTACGGGCTGCCCGTGCCCGGGAGCCGGGGCGTGTCGTGATTGCCGGTGATCACCACCAGGGGCACCCCGTGCTCGCGGATGCGGGTGAGGGCACGCTGGGCCACCCGGAACGACCGGTAGGTGGGGCGGGGATGGTCGAAGATGTCGCCCAGCCACACGATGAGGTCGGGCGCCTGGGCCAGGGCCAGGTCGACGGCTCGGGCGAAGGACTCCTCGAAGTCGAGCTCGCGACGGTTGACCCCGTCGGGTGACGTGAAGGCGTAGTACGAGCGCCCCAGGTGGGCGTCGCCGATGGCTGCGACCTTCATCTGCGGATCTGCCTGGTCGTGTTGGTCACTTCCGGCTAGTCAACAGGCTCCGGGCGCCGATGGCGTGGACCGTCGGGGAAACCGCCTAGTCCGTGCGGGCCGGGACGAGGATGAGGATGATGAACACGAAGAAGGCCAGCACCGCACCAGCCGCCACCGCCTGGGCTCCCCCGGTCGACCCCGCGGTGGAGACCACCAGGTCGATGGGCGTGTGCAGCGTGGTGCCCCCGCAGGTGGCATCGATCACGTGGCGCCCGATGGGGACTCTCGGAAGCTGGAAAGGTACCCGGAAGCGCCCTTGCGGGTCGGCCTTCCCTGTCCCGATCGTCGCCCCGTCCATCTGGAGGACGACCTCGCTGGACGCCGGGCAGCCGCCGCCACTCAGCTCTGACTGACCACCCGGAATTGCCGACGGCTGATCGAGTGTCAGGCGGGCGGCCGACGGCGTCGTCGGCGGCCGGCTGGGGGCGTTCGGGAGCACGGACGGCGGCGTCGTCACGGGTGGCGAGGTCGACGGCGTCGTCGAAGTGGTGACTTGCGGGGTGGGCTGGCTGGTCGCCGGTCCGGCGGCGACAGGCTGGCTGTTCGCTTGCGGCGTCGCCTCGGGACCGGGTGGTGGCGGCGGGGGTGACGTGGGTGGCGGTGGGGGGGGTGGCGGTGGGGGGGGTGGCGGTGGGGGTGGCGGCGGGGGTGGGGGTGACGTGGTGCTGGTCGAGGTGGGCGGGCGCACCGTGGTGGAGGTGGTGCTGGTCGAGGTGGGCGGGCGCACGGTGGTGGAGGTGGTGCTGGTCGACGTGGTCGACGTGGTCGACGTGGTCGATGTCGACGTGGTTGTCGTCGTCCCTGTCAACACGGTGACGCTGTCGCTGGCGCTGTCGTTCGCCGGGTTGGGGTCGGCCGGGTTGGCCACGGTGACGGTGTTGGTGACCGACGGGACAGCAGCGGCGTCGACGGACGTCGTCAGCACGATATCCGAGTCGGCGTTGGGTGCCAGGGGGACCGTGCTGGTGCACGACACCGGCGGTCCGGAAGAACAGACCCAACCAGGACCGACGGCCGACACGAAACTGAGGCCGGGCGGGAGCGCATCGGTGACCGTCGAGGCGCCGGAACTCGGCGACGTTCCCCCGTTATGGACCCTCAGCGTGAAGGTGCCGTCCTGGCCAACCGTGAAGTTCCCCAGATGGCTCTTCGTGATCGAAAGGTCGAACCCTGCGGCGACATACCGGAACTGGTCGGCGGGGGCGGCAACGCTGGTGCCGCCCGGAGCGGTGACGGTCACGTCGACGACACCAGTGCCGGCCGGCGAGGTTGCGGTGATCTGGCTGTCCGAGACGACGGTGAAGGCGGTTGCCGGCGTGGTTCCGAAGTTCACCGCAGTGGCACCGGTGAAGTTCGTCCCGGTGATGGTCACCGTCGTCCCGCCGGCCTCAGGGCC
>JBPCNP010000111.1:0-3300 GCA_051001215.1 Acidimicrobiales bacterium | reverse complement strand
TGACCGATGCCGCACCGCTCACCACCGAGGAGCTCGATCGCATCCATGCCTACTGGCGGGCGGCGAACTACCTGTCCGTCGGCCAGATCTACCTGCTCGACAACCCCCTGCTGCGCGAGCCTCTGCGGCTCGACCACGTCAAGCCGCGCCTGCTCGGCCACTGGGGCACCACGCCCGGGCTGAACTTCGTCTACGCGCACATGAACCGGGTCATCCGGCGCCACGATCTCGATGCCATCTACGTGACCGGTCCGGGCCACGGCGGCCCCGGGCTGGTGGCCAACGTCTACCTGGAGGGCACCTACACCGAGGTGTACCCGGAGATCGGCCACGACGAGGAGGGTCTGCGCCGCCTCTTCCGCCAGTTCTCCTTCCCGGGAGGCATCCCGAGCCACGTCGCCCCCGAGACCCCGGGGTCCATCAACGAGGGTGGCGAGCTCGGTTACTCCCTGGCCCACGCCTACGGCGCCGCCTTCGACAACCCCGACCTCGTGGTGTGCTGTGTCGTCGGCGACGGCGAGGCCGAGACCGGACCGTTGGCCGCCAGCTGGCACTCGAACAAGTTCCTGAATCCCGTCACCGACGGCGCCGTGCTGCCCATCCTGCACCTCAACGGCTACAAGATCGCCAACCCCACGATCCTCGCCCGTATCCCCGAGCCCGAGCTGCGGGCCCTTTTCGAAGGCTACGGATACGCGCCCCGCTTCGTGACCGGCTCCGAGCCCGAAGAGATGCATCAGCTGATGGCAGCGACGCTCGACGACGTGGTCACCGAGATCGGCGCCATCCGCCACCGCTCCCGCGAGGGGGGCGAAGGCACGCGGCCGCGCTGGCCGATGATCGTGCTGCGCACGCCGAAGGGGTGGACCGGCCCGCGTGTGGTCGATGGTGTGCCCGTCGAGGGCACCTCCCGCGCCCACCAGGTGCCTCTCGCCGGTCTGGCCGACCATCCCGACCACCTGCGCCAGCTCGAGGACTGGATGCGCTCCTACCGCCCCGAGGAGCTCTTCGACGAGGTCGGGACCCTGCGCCCGGAGCTGGCGGCATTCGCACCACTCGGCGATCGACGGATGGGCGCCAACCCCCACACCAATGGCGGCCTTCTCACCCGGCCACTCGAGCTGCCGAACTTCCGCGACTATGCCGTCGACGTGCCGGCTCCGGGCAGCGTGATGGGCGAGGCGACCCGCGTCCTGGGCGGCTTCCTGCGCGACATCGTCCCTCGCAACCCGGCCACGTTCCGCCTCATGGGCCCCGACGAGACCGTGTCCAACCGGCTGGGAGCGGTCCTGGAGGTGACCGACCGGGCCTGGGACGCCGAGACGGTACCGGGCGACGACCACCTCGCGCCCGACGGTCGGGTGATGGAGGTCCTGAGTGAGCACCTCTGCCAGGGCTGGCTCGAGGGCTACCTGTTGACCGGAAGGCACGGGTTGTTCAACTGCTACGAGGCGTTCATCCACATCGTCGACTCGATGTTCAACCAGCACGCCAAGTGGCTGGAGACGACCAACCGGATCCCGTGGCGGCGCCCCGTGCCCTCGCTGAACTACCTGCTCTCCTCGCACGTGTGGCGCCAGGACCACAACGGGTTCTCGCACCAGGATCCTGGTTTCATCGACCACGTGGTCAACAAGCAGGCCGGCATCATCCGCGTGTACCTGCCGCCCGACGCCAACTGCCTGCTGTCGGTCGCCGACCACTGCCTGCGTAGCCGCCAGTACGTCAACGTCATCGTGGCCGGCAAGCAACCCGCCCTGCAGTACCTGTCGATGGACGAGGCGATCCTGCACTGCACCCGCGGCCTGGGCGTCTGGGACTGGGCCGGCAACGACGACGGCGAGCCCGACGTGGTGCTCGCCTGCGCGGGTGACGTTCCCACCCTCGAGACCGTCGCCGCCGCCGCCCTCGTGCGCGAGCACCTGCCCGATCTCAAGGTGAGGGTGATCAACGTGGTCGACCTGATGCGCCTCCAGCCTCCGTCCGGGCACCCCCACGGCCTCCCCGACGCCGAGTTCGACGCCCTGTTCACCCATGACCGCCCGGTGATCTTCGCCTACCACGGGTACCCGTGGCTGATCCACCGCCTGACCTACAACCGGACCAACCACGACAGCATGCACGTCCGCGGCTACATGGAGGAGGGCACCACGACCACGCCCTTCGACATGGTCATGCTCAACGGGCTCGACCGCTTCCACCTAGTGATGGACGTCATCGACCGCGTGCCCGGCCTGGCCGAGCGGTCCGCCTCGTTGCGCCAGCACATGAGCGACGAACGAATCCGTCATCGTGCCTACACGCGCGAGGTTGGTGACGACCCCGCCGACGTCCGGGACTGGGTCTGGCCGGGGGCCCCACCGTCGCCCGAGGCCGAAGCCAACCCACGGCGCGGACAACGGGCCTGACCACCCGTTTGCTACCCCGTCGACACCCAACGTGGCCCGGACCTCACGTGCCATCTCGAGGTCCTCGGGTGCCCGCACAACCAGGTTCGCACCGACGCGCCACCGTCGCTGACGTCCACGTCGACGCGGCCGGTGGCGCTCGAGGGCGTCTGACACCTTGTCGACCGTCCGGCCGCCGTGCTGCACCTGCCACAGCAGCATGCCAGGATCCACGCTTCCCGAGCGGGCGGCCATGACCAGGCCCTCGACGGGCGTGAACCCCATGGTGGTGTCGACGGAGCGGCCACCTGACACCGCCGCCGCCAGCGACGCCCCAGGCAGCGAGATGACAGGTCACCACCCCGAGTGTTTCGGGCGACGCCTCGATCAGCTCCGCCCCCCGGCGCACCGCGCATGCGTGGGACAGCCCGTGGAAGCCGTAGCGAGGCAGGCCATGGCGCTCCCGCCATTCGCGAGGCAGGGCATAGGTGGATGCCGGGGGGGCAGAAGTGGCGGCCCGGCCAACCTCCACCCCGGCGCCTGTGTCCCGCGCGGCGGCCTGGACCTCGGCGGTCTTGGTCGACCCGCGAGGTCGAACAGCCAAGCGTGGTCGTCACGGGAGTCGACCCGACGGCATCGAGGCTCGGGCTGGTGTCGAGCGGTCACGGTGTCGCTCCTCGGGCGCCAGGGTCGAGGCGGTCGTATCGGTGGAGCGGCCGCCGTCCCGCGGGCTGGGTCGGAGGCGGAGTCCGAGACGCCTCCTCGGGCGGCGTCGGGCAGACCACGGGGTCGCCGCCCGACACGGTGGTCGCCTTCCCGAAGTGGAATATCTCGAGCGCATCGCCTTCTGTCAGCCGGTAGCTCGTCGTCCCGGGTGTCGCCTCGACCCGCAGATGCCTGCCCCGGAACACGA
>JBPCNP010000110.1:0-8198 GCA_051001215.1 Acidimicrobiales bacterium | reverse complement strand
GTACGGTCTTGTCCACGGTGGTGGTCCCCTTCTGTTGGTGTTCTTGGCGAACGCCCAGTACCTACCAGCCGGCAGGTCTCAGGCGGGGGACCACCACCTCATTTCAACAAGGTCCGGGACAACCTCGGCCGCGGCGCGGACCTTATCGAGGAATCCGGGCCTGGCCAGCACCTCTCGCGGGAGGGCCAGGCACATGGCCGTCTCCAGCGCGCCGCGGAACACGTCGGGGTCGTTCATGGTGGCCTCGGCGAGGGCCACCGTGCTCGGCTCACGCGGCGGGGGCTCCTCGTCGGCCCGCAGGGCGTCCATCTCGGCCACCCTGCGGCGGTCGGCCTCGATCTGGTCCCGGTAGAACGGGGCGACGTCGGCCTCGGTGGCCTCGTCCCACGCCCTGGCCAGGCGCTCGGGGTCGTCGCCGTGCGACCGAACGACGTTCCGGAGGCTCTGGGCGTGCACCAGCCCGACGGTGACGCCGCGCCCGGCCGACGGGTTGGTGCAGGCCCAGGCGTCGCCGACGGCGGCCACGCCCGTGGCCACCGGCCGTCCCTCCACGACGAAGCGCCGGTACCGGTCCATGATCCCGGCCATGACCATGACGTCGGTGATCGGCTCGGCGTCCACCCAGCGGGCCTGGAGCGGGCAGGCCCGCACGACGGCCGTGAACCGCTCGGGCTCGCGCAGCCTCTTGAGAGCGACGTCGTCCGACGAGCCCCACACAGTGACCGACCACGTGCCGTTGTCGCCCGGGATGGTCAACAGCGAGATGGTCCCGATCTCGGCCACGGGCGGTCCGAGGAGCCGGGGGACGGCCCGGCCGCGGAAGTACCGGGTGTGGTAGACGAACCCGCAGTCCTCGGACTCCGTGTGCGGCCGCCGGCCACCAGCGGCCACCAGCCATTGCGCCAGCGTGGTGCGCCGGCCCATGGCGTCGACCACCAGGTCGGCGCCGAGCTCGTAGCCCTCGGTGGTGCGCACACCGGTGACGTGCGGTGCGCCCGGCACCAGGCTGCCGGCAGTGAGCAGCCCGGCCACACCGACGCCGCGGCGGACGTCGATCCCGTCCTGCCGGTCGGCGGCGTGGGCCAGCACGGCCTCCACCACCGGTCGCCGACCCGTGACGAACCGGAACCGGTCGTCGTCGGACCGGCGTCGCGGACCGCGGACCGACGTCGGCACCAGCGCCAGCGGGTCGACCTCGACGCAGCCAGCCTCAACCAGCTCGCCCACCATGCCGGGGAGCTCGTCGTCGAGGATCTGGCGGAACCGGGCGAACAGGTTGTGGGCCTGCCGGAACTGGGCCACGCCCCGTCGCTCCCATCCTCCCCACCCGTCCCGGGGGTCCGACGGAGGCGGTGCGGGGTCGCGTTCCAGTACCGTCACCTGGTGGCCGTCACCGGCCAGCAGCATCGCCGTCGACAGGCCGATGACGCTGCCCCCGCACACGACGACCTCGGCCATGCCGCCAGCATGACCGTTTGGGGACGCCCGCCGAGGAGACGGCTCATCTCATGGTCACTCGCAGGTGACGAAACCGGTACCGGCCTGGACCAGCTTGGTCTGTGCTCGACGTCGACACCCTCTCGCCGCTCAACCTTGGGTGAAGTCAAGGAACGTGGCACCAACCGACGAGTAACCGGGATGGACCCGCAAGCCCCCGGGCGCCGAATGCTCCGGGCCAGGAACCGCTACCGAGACGACTCTCCACCAAGGACTGGCCCCGCGGCTCGGCGGCGAGGCCGGTCCCGTTTGGGGATCGCCTTTGCGGGGTCGTTCGCCGCATCCGGGTTCGGGCAGTAGCCAGCCCCGCGGGATGAGGTCGTCCGGGAGTGTGGCTACAAGCGGGGCACTCATCCGGGCCCGGTCATGGGTGGAAATGCCAGTCCGTGGAGGTACATGAGCCGCCGGACTGGCTGGGGGAGGAGGGACGGGTGGCCGAGGCGGTGGCGCAGTTCCAGGCCCTGCTGGCCGACCGGCAATGGGTCCTCGGCGCCGACCACCCCGACACCCTCACCGCCCGGGCCAACCTGGTCTACTGGCTGGGCAAGGAGGGACATTCTCCTCCCGGTTGAGGGATCCGCCTCCGGTACCCGCTCGGCGATGCGGCTGCGGGGCTTAGGTTTCGGACACGCGAACCACGACATCGACTTCGCCCGGCGCGGTCTGGGTCGACGCACCCAACCACGTGGTTCTTCTCGTCACGGAAGGGCACGGGTCCAGCGGGCGTGGACGGGCCTTGGCGTCTCAGCGGCGTCGGTGTCTCGGAGCTGCCAAGGGTCCTGGGTCTCGACGCCACACATGGCCGCGGGGCCCAAGTGACAGCCAGGGGGACCGGCTCGGCGGGCCGCCGACGCTGAGCCCCGACAGCCCCCGTCGACGAATTCGGGGCCGCCGGTCTCCGCTCGACCATGGCTGGTTCGGATGGCCGCGCGCGGTCGCAACCGGCGGCGCAAGGGGACGAGCCGCCGCGCAATGGACGGCCTGCCCCCGTCGGGGACCTCGTGGCTGTTCGGGGCGGCGAGAGACCTCCGTCGTGACCAGCTCGGGACCGACCGGCGGGCGCTGAAGGACTTCGGCGGCGACGTCGTCCGGTTCCGGGTCGGCCCCCGCGGGTGGGATTCGAGTTCGACACAGTCTTCCGACCTGACGCGGCCCGACAGATCTTGGCCACCGACGCCGCACGCTACGACAAGGAGGTGCCGGCGTTCGAGGAGTTCCGCTGGGTCATGGGCAACGGGTTGATCACGAGCGACGGCGATCTCTGGCGGCGTGACCGTCGAACGGTCGCCCCGCTGTTCACCCGCCGGCGGGTCGCCACCCATGTGGGCACGATGGCGTCGGCCGCGGCGCGCCTGGTGTCATCGTGGGAGCCCGTCGCCCGCGTCCGGGGCGAGGTCGACCTCCACGACGCCGGCATGCACTACGCCCTGGACGCCCTCGGCCGCACCGTCTTCGGCGCGGACGTCGAGCGGCTGGTCCCGGTCCTGCGCAAGACGGTGCCCCTCCTCAGCGAGTTCGCGCCGCGCCGCGCCCTCTCCGCCGTGCGGGTTCCGGCGTCGTGGCCGACACCGGCGAACCGGCGGGCGGGCCGCGCCCGTCGCGACCTGTGGGGTTCGGTCGACGAGCTGATCGGAGCGCGCCGGGCGGGGTCCCTCGATGGCGGTGACCTGCTGAGCCTGCTACTGACGGCCCGCGATCCCGAAACCGGTGAGGCTCTCGACGACGCGGCCGTGCGCGACCAGGCCCTCACGTTCCTCATCGCCGGCCACGAGACCGCCGGCACCACGCTCGCGCTCACCCTGCACCTGCTGGCCAGGCACGCAGCCGACCAACAGCGCGTGCGCGACGAGGCGGGGACGGCGGTCGGCGACCGGCCGATCGGCGAGCAGGACATCGACAAGCTGGCCTACACCCACCAAGGTCATCAACGAGGCGATGCGGCTCTACCCCTCGGGCACACCATCGTCCGCCGCGCCCACGAGGCGGCAGCCGTTGCCGGCTATGGCGTCCCGCCGGGTCGGATCGTGGCGGTCAGCGTGTGGGGGATCCACCACAACTCAGAGGTGTGGGCCGATCCGGAGCGCTTCGACCCCAGTCGTTTCGGGGCGCGTGACGCCGAGGCTGCCGGCGAGCCGGCCCGCTACTCACACCTTCCCTTCGGCGGCGGCCCGAGAGGCTGCATCGGCCAGCACCTGGCCACGGCCGAGCTGGTCGTAGCCGTGGCCACCCTGGTCCGGGCCTTCCGCCTGGAGGCGACAGACGTGGAGCCGGCGTTGGAGGTCGGCGCCACTCTGCGACCGCGCGGTGCCCTGCCGGTTCGTGTCAGCGGCGCCTGACGAGCAACGCCCGCCGTGCCGGCGCCGGCGACGGCGGGAACCGAGCGTTCGCCGCGACCATCGACATTCCCGTGCCTCGAGGAAACGCAAACGGACATGCCGGACCCGATGGCGCGGGCATCGGTCGAGTCGGTGAAGGGCCACGCAAGCTGCCTGATGCGAAGGCCACATGACAGATCCGACCTTGCCATCTCGGCGTGGTTGCGACGGACCGCCCGGATTCCAACGGCGGACACCGTCCCACGGGCCGATCGCCCGGCGGACAGGCGACTGCTCAGGAGCCGGGGGGCCTGGAGCTCCTTGCCGGGCAGCCACCCGGCGGGGACATCGGTCGTCCGCCACGAGCGCAGCCGCAGCCGCACCGCCTCCAACGGGATCCCGAAGAAGGGCTTGATCTGGGGCGCCCTGGACAGCAGTGCCTGCTTCACGTCTTCCCGGCCCGCGTCGTCGTCAACGATCTCGACGTCGGCCAGGCCTTTGCAGGAAGACGTCGAAGGGCGACCCTGACGATACGACCACGGCGGCCCGGCGGTTTGTCTTGATGTTGGCGAGGGTCTTGCCGGTGACCTCGAGCACCAGGCCCAGCGTGAAGAGGTCTGACGGGGCGAAGAATGCCCCGGCGAC
Source organism: Acidimicrobiales bacterium (assembly GCA_051001215.1). Taxonomy (GTDB): domain Bacteria; phylum Actinomycetota; class Acidimicrobiia; order Acidimicrobiales; family AC-14; genus DATAQC01. Next base: position 3,741 of record JBPCNP010000110.1, on the reverse strand, counting down.
CCAGGGTTCGCCGGAGGCCGCCGCCGTGCGGACGTACAGCGTCTGAGACCCGTCCAGCACGCTGCGGACCTTCTCCTCCACCTCGGACATGGCGCTCCCTCCGCTTGGCCGTCCCCGCACAGGGCCGGCTGGAGGCCCGATGCTGCCATGCGAGGAAGGCCCGGATCCCATCGGTCCGGGCCCTCCTCTCATCGATCCTCCTCATGACACGCGCGGCCCGGTCGTCCGGTCTGACGCAGGAGGCGAGCAGCGAGCGGCGACCCGGTGGCCCGCGCCACGGCAAGCTCGGGAGCTCCGGCGTCCAGGCGACGGTTTCGACCGACCGAGTCACAACCTTCGGTCTTGGCCTGGTGCGGGCCGGCACGCTGTTGCTCGGCGGTGTCCAGCTCCTGGGAGGCACCCCGAGCGGGGACACGGCCCTGGCCCTGACAGCGTTCGCGGTCGTCGTGACAACCGTCGCCGTGTTCGGCCGGGCTGCGCTACGCATCCGCTGCCGATCGGCCCTGCCGCCGCTCGACGGCCCGGCCGTGCTCGCCGAGACGGTAGCCGGGGTAGCCGGACTCCTGCTGCTGCGGGGTGCGACACCCGTCGACGCCCTGGTGGGTCCCGAGTTTTGGATGCTCCCGTTCACCGTCGTCACCGCGGTGCTGCTCGCGGCCGCCTGCAGGCGGGTGGTCGTCGGCCTGGCCGGGTCGCTGGTCCTGGCCGCCGGGTACCTCGTGGCGATTTCCCCGGCGCTGCACCACGGCCCCACCACCGGTCCCGGAGCGCCCGCCGCCGCGCTCGACAACGCGCTGTCCTACGCTGGCTTCTACGCGTTCGGACTGATCGTCGTCCGCCTGCAACGTTTCGTGGCGGGCGAGGCCGAGCTCCTGAGGCGGATAGCGCTCGCCGCCACGACCAGTAGGGTGACCAGGACGATGCTGGCCGTCGCCACCGGCGTGAGCCTCCGTCGGTACAGCGAGCGTCTTCTGGCCGCCGCCCTCTCGACACCGACGCTCCTCGTCCAGGGCGGCGACGACACCGTCGTGCCCCCGCCACAGCCGACCGGTTCAGCCGCGCCCCGCTGGCCGGAGGCACCCGGTGAGCCCGGATGAGAACGTGGTGGCCGACGCCCGCTGTCGCCTGCGGCGGATCCAGGGCCAGGTGACCGGCATCCTGGCCACGATCGAGGAGGGCCGGTCCTGCCGCGACGTGATCCAGCAGATCGCAGCCGCCAGCCGGGCCCTCGACCGGGCCGGGCTCGAGCTGCTGGTCAGCCAGCTGCAGTACTGCCTCGAGGACGAGGAGGCGGCCAAGGCCGAGGGCTATGACCCGGCCGAGGTGGAGCGACTGTTCCTCATGCTCGGGTGAGCGCCCTGCGATCCGCCGCCGGTGTCGACGTGGTGGTCGGCGGCGGCCACAACGGGCTGGTGGCGGCGTGCTATCTGGCCCGGTCCGGCCGGGAGGTGGTGGTGCTCGAAGCCCTGGATCGCCCGGGCGGCGGCTCGCGCAGCGAGGAGACCATCCCCGGCTACCGCTTCGACCTGCACTCGGCCGCCCACAACATCATCAACATGACCGACATCCCCGCCGAGCTCGACTTGGCCGGGGCCGGTCTGGTGTACCAGGAGATGGACCCCTTCTCTGTCGCCATCCACGCCGACGGACGACGGGTCCGCTTCCACCGCTCGGTGGAGGCGACGGTGGCGTCGCTGGCCGAGGAGAGCCGGGCCGACGCCGACGCTTACCGGGCCTTCATGGAGAGAGCGACTCCGATTGTTCGGACCATCCTGCCCGCCATCCGGGGTCAGATGAGTGCCCGGGAGCTGCCCGGGCGGGCGGCAAACCTGGTGCGTGCCCTGCGGCATCAGCCGCTGGCCACCATCGGCGACGTGCTCGGCCCCTACGACACCCTCCTGCAACGGTCCCTGCCCAGCGACCTGTCCCGGGGCCCCGTGGCCGCTTTCGCCGCCCACGCCGGGGTGGGGCCGACCACCCCGGGGGGTGCCCTTTACGCCTTCTGGCAGGCCGCCTACCACCTCTTCGGCCAGTGGCACGCCCGGGGCGGGGCCCAGGGGCTCGTCGACGCCCTGGTGGTGCGCCTCGAATCCTTCGGCGGTGAGCTTCGGTGCTCGGCACCGGTGGGCCGCATCGAGACCTCGGCCGGGCGGGTGCGGGCGGTGTGGACCGAGGCCGGCGAGCGCATCCCGGCCCGGACGGTGATCACCGCCCTGGATCCCAAGCTGGCCCTGCTGGAGCTGCTCGATCCTCCCCTGGCCGGGAAGGCCGGCCAGGATCTGCAGGCCACCCGCCGGGGCAACGTAGTCCAGGCCCTCCTGCACGTGGCCGCCACCGCTCTCCCCGCCTACCCCGACGCCCGGCCCGGCGACTGGAACGGCCTGCAGAGCTACGTCGACCGCCTGGGGGACCTGTCGAGGGCCTGGACGCTCGCCGCGGCGGGGCTGCTGGCGAACCCTCTCCCCCTCTACGCCTTCACCACCTCGGCCCTCGACGACACCCTGGCGCCCCCCGGCCACCACACCGTGTACCTGGCCTGCCCGGCGGCGCCGGCCAGCATCGACGAGGGGTGGCCGGCCCACACCGAGCGCTTCGTCGAGGCCTGCCTGGACACTGTGGAGGCCCGGGCGCCGGGCTTCCGGGATTCCGTCGTCGCGGTGTCGGCGTTCACCCCCGACCTCATGGCCGCCGGTGGACGCTGGCCCGGGGCCCACCCCATGCACCTCGACATCGCCCTCGACCAGTTGGGCCCGCTGCGCCCGACCCGGGCCCTCGGCTCCCATCGCACCCCGGTTGAGGGCCTCTACATCTCCGGGGCCGGCACCAGCCCGGCCGGGGGCATCGCCGGCACACCGGGGCGCCTGGCCGCCCGAGCCGTGCTCGACGATGCCGGATGACGGCGCTGGCATTGACGGCTCGGGGATGACGGCGGTGGTGGCCTGGCCCTGGCTCAGCGCGGCGGGGGCGGTGGTCGGCCTGCTCTTCGGGTTGTTCGGGGTCGGCGGGTCATCGTTCGCCACGCCTCTGCTGAGCCTCCTCGGGGTCCCCGGGCTGATGGCCGTGGCCTCAGCGCTGCCGGCCACCATTCCCGCCGCCCTGGCCGGGCCGCCATATTCGCGGCTGGCCGGCGCCTGACTCGATACGTGATCAGCAGGGCCAGGCCGGCGACAGCGAGGCCGGCCCCCGACCCGGCGCGGGCCGACCCGACGTCGAACGACGACCGGGGTGCCCGCAGGAGGAACGACGACCAGGCCCGCAGGAGGAACGGTATGAGCGACACCCTCGACGCCGAAATACGCCACCATCGCGTCGGGACTGAGCAAACCGGGCCATGGGGGGCGGACTCTGGTGACCACCGTCAGAGGGAGGAAGTCATGGATGTGCTGCTCATCGGCTATGCCCGTGTCTCGACCGACGAACAGGACCTGACCGCCCAGCGAGACGCCCTGGCCGCTCTGGGTGTGTCGCCGGAGCGGAAATACGTCGACCAGGGCCTGACCGGCACGAACCGCGAACGGCCAGGTCTCCGGGAAGCGCTGGCGGCCTGCCGGGCCGGCGACACCCTGGTCGTCCCCAAGCTCGACCGCCTTGCCCGTTCCCTGCCGGACGCCCGAGCCATCGTGGAAGACCTCACGCGCCGCCAGGTCAAGCTCAGCCTCGGCGGGGCGGTGCACGATCCCACCGACCCGGTGGGGAGGCTGCTGTTCAACGCGTTGGGCCATGGTGGCCGAGTTCGAGGGC
>JBPCNP010000109.1:0-9045 GCA_051001215.1 Acidimicrobiales bacterium | reverse complement strand
CTGTCGGTGTGGGCGATGAACTTCTCGATGATGATCGGTTTGGCCGTCGGCATCGACTACAGCCTGTTCATCGTGACGCGATACCGCGAAGAGCGCCACGATGGCCGAGACGCCCTCGATGCCATCGCCGCAACCCTGTCCACCGCCGGCAAGGCCGTGTTCCTTTCTGCGCTGACGGTGGTGCTGTCGCTCGCCGCGGTGTTCCTCGTTCCCATCATGGTCTTCCGGTCGATGGCGCTCGGCATGATCCTTTCGGTCGTCGCCGTCGCTCTGGCGTCGCTGACCCTGCTTCCGGCGGTACTGGTCGCCCTCGGGGATCGGGTTCTCCGCACCCGGGGGAACAAGGACCCGGGCCATTCCGCGGAGAGCCGATGGGCCCGTTGGACCGGGATGGCACTCCGCCGTCCGGCGCTCACGCTCGTCGTCGGGCTGGTCCTGCTCCTCGCCCTCGCCGCACCTGCCCTCGGGATGCGGCTGGGGATGCCCGGCGCCCAGGTCGTCGACCGTGGCCACTCCAGCCGGGACGGCTATGACCTCGTCACTGAGGGGTTCGGGCCCGGTGCCGCTGCTCCACTATTCATCACCACCACCACCGCAACGGCCGACGCTGTAGTGGCCGCGGCCACTGCGGATCCGGGAGTCACCGGGGCACAGGTGGCTGCCCCGCCCGCGAGCACAGGGCGGGCCGCCATCAAGGTGATCCCTCGTACCGGGGTCGACAATCCTGCAACCTCCGCTCTCGTTGCCCGGCTCCGCACCACCCTCGCCCGCACCATCCCGAACGCCCGCGTCGGCGGACCGGCCGCCCAGAACCACGATCTCACCGCTGTCCTGACCGGCAGAGCGCCACTGGCGATCGCAGTGATCATGATCGTGGCGTTCGTGCTGCTGCTCGTCGTGTTCCGCAGTCTCACCATCGCCATCTCGTCGATCCTGTTGAACCTGGTCGGTGTCGGCGCCGCCTTCGGGTTCGCCACTCTCGTCTTCCAGTATGGCGTCGGTGCCAGCCTCATCGGCATCCAACCACAGGGCTTTGTCGACGCGTGGGCACCGCTGTTCTTCTTCGCCCTGCTGTTCGGGCTGTCGATGGGCTACCAGCTGTTCCTGCTCGCCGCCATCAAGGAGCGCTACGACGCGACTGGCGACGCCCAGCTCGCCGTTCGCGACGGCATCGCCCGCACTGGACGGCCGATCACCAATGCCGCCCTCATCATGATCGTGGTGTTCGTCGCCTTCGGCGTCACCGGCCCGATCCCTCCCACCGAACTCGGCATCACTCTCGCCCTCGCCGTGCTTCTCGACGCCACGGTGATCCGGATGATGCTTGTCCCCGCAATCATGGGCCTGCTCGGAGAGCGGAGCTGGTGGCTGCCCGCTGTGCTCGACCGACACCTTCCTGTCGTCCGATTCTCCCACTGAGACGATTTGGGTCCGGCGGATGGTCGCCTTCCTTGACTGTATGAATTCCTTGCCTGCGGCCGGCCTTGACCGCTCTCGTCCCGGTGTCGCTTGTCATCAATCTGTCATCAGTGTGTCCGCGAATGGCTCCGATTCCAGGGTGTCCCAGGTTCCATACCGAACAGAGCGGCGCGCTGCTCGTTCGTCGACACGGAACCAGCAGGGTTGCTCCCGACCTCGGCGATCACGCGACGTCCAGGAACCGGCGAAGCGCGTCGCGGATGACCTCGCTGCGGATGAGGAGTCCGAACTGCGTGGTGGGGACCATGCGACGTGACCTTCCTCGTGCGTCAGTGGGGGTTTTCGTGTTTGCTCATCAGGAGGGCCAGAGTGGGACAGGCGGATACCGCCCGTCGGGCGTGGCCCTCCAGATGCGCCGGGACCGGGCTGGGATCGACGATCGGGTACCCCCAGTCGTCGAGGGATACCCACTCGGGAAAGAGCTCGGCGCACAGGCCGTGGCCGACACAGGTGATGGGGTTGACGACGAGGTGGATGCTCACCGCCATCCTCCAGGGTTCGGAAGGGGAAGCGGGATCTGTCGCGCCGCTGGACACGGGCCAACTACCCGGTGCCGGGTGACTTCGTCCGCGAACACTCGAAGGCCGCTCTCGACCAGACGGGCCGTGCCGTCGGGCAGGCGGCATGCTCCGCGCCCTTTGACCATCGCCAGCCACCGCTGCAAGCGGCGTTCGGCGTCTCCGCCCGGGTCCGCGAGCGCGACCAGGTCCATGGCTGCGGCGATGGCACTCAGGCCGTTCACACATGGGCCGCACTGGCCCGCGTTCTGTGCTGCCAACCAGCGAACGATGCCGGCAGTCTGGAGGAGCCCGCAGGCACCGGAGGGCAGGGCGATGAGCACACCGCAGCCGAGGGCCGCGCTCAACCCGCCGAGCGACTCCCGTCCCAACACGGCGTCGTCGGAGGCAGAGATCCAGGTTCCGAAGTAGCCCCCGACGAGCACGGCGGCGAGTCCCGCGGAGCTGCCGCCCGCGTGAGCAATCACCGCGCTGACGGCGACACCGAGGGGCACCTCGTAGACGCCGGGATGACGAACGGCGCCGGACACCGTCACCAACATCGTGCCGGGGTCGCCGAGCGTCCCCACCGACCGGAACCAGGCAGCGCCGAAGCGCTCGATCAGGCCGACATGGGCCAGTGTCTCCACGTTCTGCACCAATGTCGGCTGGCCGCCCACACCACGCTCAAACGGCCGAGGGGGTACGAATGTCGGCTTGGCCTCGCCGCCGTTCAGCAATTGTACGAGCGCAGACTCCTCGCCGACCACATACCGGCTCGGGGTCGTCGCCACCTCGATTGCCAGCCGGTCGAGTCGCTCTTCTCGCCGCTCGTCCAGGGCGGCGAACACGGCATCGATGGCCGTGCCGGCTGAGCGTTCGATGCAAAGGATCACTCTCCGGGCCCCAACCGCCTCGGCGGCCGCCACTGCGCCGTCGAGCACCAGATGGGGCGCAAGAGTCAGCAGTGCTTTGTCCTTGCTGCTGGCCGGCTCACCTTCGGTCCCGTTGGCCACCACGACGCTGCGATGACGCTGGGCGACTGCCTGCATCTTCACGGCGGTCGGGAACCCAGCACCACCCCGGCCCCGCAGGCCGGCCCGGTCGACCTCGGCGATCAACCGCCTGCCGCCATCCGGTCGGGGCCCGAAGTGGTCGACATGGCCGGCCAGGTCGGCGGTCGGCTGGCGCGGCAGCAACCGCTGACGCGTCTCGGGTACGAGGCGGGGCGAGGTCGGACCGAGGCGCGGGGCCGTCATCTCAGCCGGGGCCGGATCCCGCTGGAGCGGCGGTGGCGTCCACGCGGCCGGAGACCCGCCCCCCCGATGTCGTATCCAGGCGCACCACGAGTCGCAGCCGGTGGCCGCCCGCGTCGGCCAGATCCGCCGACAACCGGTTCCCCGCCAGGCCGGTGACGCTTCCTCGGAACTCGGTCGGATCACCGGAGGGCCCAAGAGTCACCTGGCCCCGGGTCAGCGTCACGCCCCCGCCCGCGGCGGCGGGCCCGGACAGGACGATGCGCAGGTTCGCCTCCGAGCCTTGGCTGAGGACTCCGTCGATGGTGATCGTCAACAGCCCGGCGCTGTCGGGGCCGCTGCTGACGAGGGTTCCCGACAATGTGGCGGCGAGGGGCGGTCGCAGGGCGGCCGGCGTCGGGCCCGAGTTCAACGGAGCCGCAGTCGCCGTGGCGCCGCCCAGCAGCGTCTTCGGGGTGCCGGCCCGCGACGCCCAGTTCGGTGCCAGTGGACCGAGGACGGCGAAGCCGCCGATGCCGACAGGGACCACCACGCTGGCGAAGACGGCGACCGCCCGTCGGGGTGTATCGGAGGTCCAATCGACGGTAAGGCGCCACCACACGGCCGCGACGACTCCAACCAGACACCCGACGTTGGTCACCATGGCCCAGCCCAGGCGCGCGTCGCTGCCCGTCCCCAGTCCGTGGATCATCGCCAGCGGCCAACAGGCGTAGGCGGCCCAGTGCACCGCCCGCCACGCGCGATACCCCAGACGATCACGCAGGAGACTGGTCACCACCAAAGCAAGCACCAGGTCGAAGGCCACCGCCCCGAGGCCCAGCCACAAAGGACGGTAGGGCGAGGCGAAGGGCACAACCACGTCGAGCCAGCCGATGGGCGCGAACCCGTCGGCCACCGTGGCCACGATGTGGACGCCGAGGAGGACGACCGCCAACAGCGACACGTTGCGATGCAGGGCGCCGGTCACAAAGCGTGGCCATCGTGGCGTGGCCCATCGAAGCGTCGAGACGATGCCGAGCACGACGCTCAGGGTCAGGACGAGGAGCGAGACCGTCCCTGCCCCCCGGCTCAGGTACCACAGCAGCTTGGCGCTGGCTACCCCGAGCACTGCTCGTCCCGCTCGGCCGGCCAGTCACCGACCAGGGCCACCCGGCCATCGTGGCCGACGAGGCGGGCCGGGAGCTGGTGGGCGGTCAGCCACATCTCGGCATCGCCGCCGAGGATCACCGCGGCGGTGGACGCGATGTTGGCGTCGACGCAACAACCGGCGGCAACACTCACCGTCCTCCACGGCCCGCGGGCAGGCCATCCGGTTGACGGATCGATCACGTGATGAAGCGCGTCGCCGCCGCGCTCCCATCGACGCACCGTGGTACCGGAGGTGGCTAGGCCACCCGCGGTCACGACCACGGTCTGGCCCGCGTCGTCGGGCGCCCCGGCGTGGTCGTCGGTCACCCGCACCGACCAGCCGGCCGCCGGCGGGGGCCCCGCCACCGCGACGTCGCCGCCGAGGCTGAACACCACGCCGCTCCCGGTTGCCTTCGACGCGGCCCGTGCCGCCCGGTCGGCGCACAGCGCCTTGGCCGTCGCCCCGAGGTCCAAGGCCACACCGCGGGGAACGGTGACGGTGCCGGCGCGGCGGTCGATGCGCACCTGGTGCCAGCCGGGCACGGGGCCAACGCTGACCCGTAGCGGCGGCCCGTCGGCGGGGACCGAGGCGAAATCGCGGTCGTAGCCGAGGACGACCAGGGCGGAGCCCACGGTGGGATCGACCCGACCGCCACTGAGCCGGGCGGCCCGTAGGGCCACCTCCAGCGCATCCAGGAGCACCGAAGAGACCCGGACCGGCCTGCCCGGCGAGGCGTTGAGCCTGGTCAGCTCAGAATCGAGCCGGAAGCGGCTGCACGAAGCATCGACGGCATCGATCTCCCGGTCCACCTGCCGGCGAGCCCCGTCGACCGCATCCCGATCGACGACCACCAGCGTGGCCGTGGTACCGAGTGCTGGAAAGGTGATGGGGTCGAGCTTCGTCGTCACGACGCTCCGGAGCGGACGGACCCGCGGCCCCGCCCGGACCGCGGCGCCTGGACGGGGGGAACGAGGGACGGAACGGTCGTCGTGACGCGCGGAACGGCGATTGTCGGCGAGACAGGGACTCCGCCCGCCCGAGTCGTCGGTGGTTGGGACGTAGCCGTCGTCGGTTCCGTCGTTGTCGATGGATCTGTCACGGGACCCGCCATCGGGTCGCCGCCCGCGCTGGCTGGAGTTGTCTGGGCGCTGGAGCTGCGGCCGGGAGTCGCCCGGGCAGCGACGGCGGAGAGGACCCCCGCGAGTGCGAAAGCCCCGGCTGCCAGCCAGGCGGTCAGGCGCGAGACGCGTCGTAGTCCCTCGTCACGCCCGGCAGTAGTGGCCATCTGCTCCGATCGTGCCGCTATCGCCTGGGAGGGGTCTGGGTCCTTGGCAAAGACTTGGCAAAGAACAACCCATGCGTCGTCTCCACCTGGGGCGTCGGCCATGCTGGCGTTCGTGCACGTCCTGGTGGTCGAAGACGACGACAGTATCGCCGTCCCGCTGGTCGATCGCCTGATGGACGAAGGCTTTACCGTCGACCGGGTCTCTACCGGGGCTGCCGCCCTCGAGGCGACGGGAGCCGACGTCGTGCTCCTCGACCTTGGGCTACCCGACACCGACGGCCTGGAGGTCTGCCGGCAGCTGCGGGTCGACTCGGCGGTGCCCATTCTCGTCATCACTGCCCGCGCCGAGGAGTTCGACCGCGTCGTGGGCCTCGAGCTGGGAGCCGACGACTACCTCGTAAAGCCATTCGGGTTCCGCGAGCTGTTGGCGCGGATCAGGGCAGTGCTGCGCAGGACCGCCCCGAACAGCCCAGCGGAGGGGGCACAGAGAATCGGGGAGCTGGAAATCGATCGTGGCTCGCGTCGGGTCATCGTCGGCGGCGACGAGGTGGCGCTCGCCCCCAAGGAGTTCGATCTCCTGTGCCTGCTGGCCGAGCACCCGGGGGTGGTGAGGAGCCGCCAGGAGATCATGGGCCGGGTCTGGGACCCCCATTGGTACGGGCCCACCAAGACCCTCGACGTCCATGTGGCCACCCTTCGCAAGAAGCTGGGCGATCCGGGCTGGGTGGAGACCGTACGCAGCGTCGGGTTCCGACTCGGGCGTCCATGAGGCGTCGCCTGCTGCTCTCCTACCTGGGCCTCGCCGTCGTCGTCCTCGTCGTCCTCGAGGTGCCGCTCGGAATCGTCTTGGGCCGTCGTGAGCGGGACGCCCTCACGGCCACCGCGCAGCGCGAGGCCACGGCTTTGGCCGTCCTCGCCCAGGAGGGGCTGGAGCACCCGGAGAACCACGACCTCGTCGGACTTGCCGATCGTTACCGCGCCCAGACCAACGGCGAGGTAACAGTCGTCGACCAAGGTGGTACCCCAGTGGCCCAGGCGCTGAGCCGTGAGGGCGAGCCCGCTTCGGCCGACGTACGCGACGGGATCCTTCGGGCTCTCCGGGGTCAGGCCAACGTGGGCAGCCTCAACGACGAAGGGTCGAGGGTCGTCGTGGCCGCCCAGCCCATCCGTGCCGACGTTGGGACCGTCGGAGCGGTGGCCGTCGCGCTTCCCGCATCGAACACCGAACGCCGCGTCCACCGGGAATGGTTGATGCTGGCCGTCTTCGGAGTCGGCGTCCTGGCGATGAGCACGCTGGTGGGCCTGGGCCTGGCACGGTCTGTCGACCGTCCCCTGGCCAGACTGAAGGCAGCCGCCGAACAGCTGGGCCACGGCGACCTTGGCGTCCGGGCGGCCATCGGCGGGCCAGTCGAGACGGTTGCGGTTGCGGAGGCGTTCAACATCATGGCGTCTCGTCTCGAGGAGCTGGTCGATTCTCAACGTCGCTTTGTGGCCGACGCCTCCCATCAGCTGCGGACACCACTGACCGCGTTGGGGCTACGCCTCGAAGGGTTGGAAGCTGCGGCCACCGAGGCCGGCGGCGTTGACCTCGAGGCGGCTCGAGTGGAGGTGAGTCGCTTGTCCCGGATCGTCGATGGGCTCCTAGCACTGGCCAGGGCCGAAGGAGCGCGTACCGACCGCGAACCGGTCGACGTGGCGAAGGTGGTGGCCGAACGGCAAGACGCGTGGGCGGCATTGGCGGCCGAGCGGGACGTGGCGATGTCGCTCGACATCGGCCTGGGCGCACAACGGGCACTCCTCATGCCGGGTCATCTCGAGCAGGTCCTCGACAACCTTCTGGCGAACGCCCTCGACGTCACGCCCGGCGGTCGCCGTGTCGGGATCAGCGTGGCCAGCGCCAGCGGCCGGGTGGAGATCCGTGTTGACGACCAGGGCCCCGGCATGTCCGGTGACGAGTTGGAGCGCGCGTTCGCCCCGTTCTGGCAGGCCTCCGGCCGCCCCAGCGGCGGGTCAGGTCTCGGGTTGGCGATCGTGCGTCAGCTCGTGCACGCCAACGACGGTGAGGTTGTCCTGCAGCCACGAGCAACAGGCGGATTGGGGGCGGTGGTCTCCCTTCCCGCACTGGCCCTCTAAACTAAAACTTGTTCGGGGCGTTCCCCCCCTCCGGGCCACCTCCGCCGTGTCCTGGTGTTTACCTGAGTCTCGTTTGGAGGGTGGGCCTCTGCCCAGGCGTGTCCGATGAAGATCAACGTTCTCCTCTCGTTGCGGGCATGGATCTGAGCTGAGGAGAAAGCTGTGGGCGACACCTGGCACGACGCACGACCAGACATCTCGTTCTCCTCGCTGGCCGGTGGAGCCACGTTCTTGACTAGGTGAGTCGGCAGGAAGTGGCCCTTTCAGACCACGACGCCCGTTCGTCGGCGCGGCGGGCGATCGGCGCTGACGGTCCGAGAGGGTGGCGCTGATGAGCCATCAGAGGCCAATTGGCCGCCAAATGGCCCGTTCGGCTCCCACGAACGCGGTCAAGCCGGCGTCCTCAGGCGGCGATGGCCAGTTCGGTGCCAGCGTCGAACGCGCCGAGGACACCGAGGCGCTTGAAGTTGGCCACGGTGGCCGCGAGCAGCGCCTGCAGGCGCGTCTTTCGTCGGCCCCGGTAGCGGGCCTGGCGCATGCCCAGATCCTGGAGGTGGTCGATCTTGCGCTCGACCTTGGACCGACGACGCAACAGCGCCTTGGTCGCCGGCTCGGCCTGGGCCGCCCGGGCGGCGGTGATGCGAGCCTCGTGCATTCCGACGGTGATCTGGCGCCCACCTTTGGCCGTGGTGCACTGGGTCTGGAACGGACAGGCCGCGCAGGTGGCCGCCGCGAACACGAAGCGGATGGCCTGGCGACCCTTGTGATCGGTGGTCGGGCGGGCGTCGGTGGTGGTCTCCAGAGCCGGGCAGGTGACGCTGTTCGCCTCGAGGTCGATCTCGAAGTCGGTCTTGGGGAAGCGCCCGCCGTTGGTCACCGGCGGGACCTTGGCCACCAGCTCCACGCCGTGTTCGCCCACCGCCTCGCGCACGTCGCCGTCGGAGTAGGCCATGTCGGCGAGCAGGGTGTCGATGAGAATGCCAGGCAGGGCCAGGATCTGGGCGAGCAACGGGACCGCACCCTCGCCGTCGCCGGCGTTGCCGGCCCGGACATCGACGCCGAGGATCATCTCGGAGTCGTCGTCGGTGACGACATCCATCTTGTGACCGTCGAAGCGCCGAGATGCCGACTTGCGGCCATGGCGCATCTCTGGATCGGAGTGGCTGATGGTGCGGTCGGGCGCCACGCCCTGGCGGATCTCGGGACTCCCGTCGTCGGCCTCGGTGACATCGGCGGCGATGACCTGGCCCAGCAGGCCCGCCGGGG
>JBPCNP010000108.1:0-10172 GCA_051001215.1 Acidimicrobiales bacterium | reverse complement strand
CTCGGACGCCTTGCGGTCCTGGCGGGCGTAGCCGTAGTAGGGACAGACGGCGGTGATCCGCTTGGCCGAGGCCCGCTTGGCTGCGTCGACCAGGATCAGCTGCTCCATGATCGCCTCGTTCACCGGGCTGCTGTGGCTCTGGACGATGAAGACGTCGGCGCCCCGTATGGAGTCGCCGAAGCGGCAGTACATCTCACCGTTGGCGAACTGCGACAGATTGGTCTGGCCCAGCTCCACTCCGAGGGCGGAGGCGATGGAGGCGGCCAGCTCCGGGTTGGAGCGCCCCGTGAAGAGCTCGAGTCGCTTCTTGGTGACCAGCTCCATCGTGGGGTGCTTACACGCTCTCCTCGTCGGCTGCCGATGCAGTGTAGAACGAGCCGGTGGTGGTGCCGGCGCCGATATGACTGCCCGGCTGCAGGACGGCGAACGGGCCGACGATGGCCGAGGGGCCGACCACCGCGTCGTAGCCGACCGATTGCTCCACATTGGCTCCGTCGCCGATGGCACAGTCGACCAGGCGGACGTGAGGCCCGAGCTTGGCCCCGTCGCCGACGACCGTCCGCCCCTGGAGGATGGTGCCCGGGAAAAGGGTGACGTCGGGGGCCAACCGGACCCCGGAATCCACGTACGTCCGTTCGGGGTCGGCCATGGTGACCCCGGCCTGCATCCACCGGTGGTTGATGCGTCGGCGCAGCTCGGCCTCGGCCGCCGCCAGCTGGGCCCGGGCGTTGACATCGACGGCTTCCGCCGGGTCCTCGCACTCCACGGCCACCACCTTGTGGCTGGCGTCGTGGAGCACGCCCACCACGTCGGTCAGGTAGTACTCGCCCTGGGCGTTCTCGGGCGAGAGGCGACGCAGTGCCGGGGCCAGCAGGCTGCGCCGAAAGCAGTAGATCGAGGTGCCCACCTCGTCGATCTCCAGCTCGGCCTCGGTGGCGTCGAGCTCCTCCACGATGCGGCTGACCCGGCCGTCCTTGGTCCGGACGATCCTGCCCATGCCGCTGACGTCCGGCATGCGGGCGGTCAGCAGGGTGGCGGCGGCATTGGCCTCCCGGTGGGCGTGAACCAGGGCGCCCAGGGTGGACGGGCGCACGAGGGGCGTGTCGCCGGGAAGGACCACGATGTCCTCGTCGTCACTGTCGTCGTCGGTCGGGAAAGCGGTCAGGGCCACCGACGCAGCGTCGCCCGTCCCCCGCTGGACGTGCTGGTCGACGAAATCGATGATCAGGTCGGGCGGCCCGTACTCCTGCAGCGTCTTGGTCACCCGCTCGGCACCGTGGCCGACCACGACCACGGCCCGGTCGACGAGCAACTCGCTCAGGGCGTCGAGCACGTGCAGCAGCATGGGCCGTCCGCAGAGGGGGTGCAGGGGCTTGGGGAGCACAGAGCGCATCCGCGTCCCCTCGCCGGCGGCCATGACCACGGCGGACAGTGGACGGAGACGCATGCATCTGTTCTACTCCGCCAGCTCCCCGTAGCGGTGGAGGGCTGGCTCGGGAGGGAGGGCTCGAACCCCCATTCTCTGGACCAAAACCAGATGTCCTGCCGTTGGACGACTCCCGAACGCTCACCCAACGCTATCCGGCGACCAGCGCTCGGGCGGCCGTCGCCAACCCTTGACACCACTCCTCGATCTGCAGACAGCGTTGCCCTGTTGCGTTCCGACTGGACACCGTTGAGCCGGAGCCAGGCAAGGAACAGACCGATGAGCTGCGGGTCAGAGTTCATGAACTTCACTGCCTGCCCTCCACGCCACGGCGGCGGCCGTGGGCCCGCGCCGCGCCAGCGCCTGTTGCTGCTTCTCGGTCAGGGGGTTGTCAAGCATCCAAGGGCAATCGGAGGCTACGAAATCGTGGCCTATTTCACGTCGGCACCAGCACCCGCTAGTCTGACGCCGCTCATGGGATCGTTGATCAAGAAGCGCCGGAAGCGGATGCGCAAGAAGAAGCACAAGAAGATGCTGAAGGCCACCCGCTGGCAACGACGCGCCGGCAAGTAGTGCCTCGCCCGTAGTTGTCGGCGGCCCGGCGGGCCGTGGGTTCACCCGGGCGGTGGGAACCGGGCCAGGCGGGCCCAGGCGTGGATGTCGAGTTCCTCGGCCCGCGCTTCGGGCCGAACGCCTGCAGCGACGAAGGCTTCCGCATCGACCAGCGCGGCCAGTGACCGGCGCAGCATCTTGCGACGCTGGCCGAACCCGGCGGCGATGAGGGCGAAGAGCCGGGCTCGGTCCACGTCATCGCCGACCGCCGGCTTTTTTCGTCGTTTGACCTCGACCAGGACCGACTCGACCTCGGGCCGGGGCAGGAACACACTGGCCGGGACCCGACCGACCACGGCCACCTCGGCCCAGTAGCCCACCCTCACCGAAACCCCGCCATAGCCGACCTCACCGGGCCCGGCGGCCAGTCGCTCGCCCGCCTCGCGCTGCACCATCACCAGCATGCGGGCGATGGACGGCACGTCGCGAAGCAGGTCGGCGATGAGCGGGGTGGCCACGTTGTAGGGCAGGTTGGCCACCAGCACCCACGGCCTGGGGCCCGTGCCCAGCAAGGCGTTCCAGTCCAGGGCCATGGCGTCGGCCTCGACGACCGTGACCCCGGCGGGCTCGACAAGACGGCGCAGGACGGGCACCAGGCCCCGGTCGATCTCGATGGTGGTGACGGCGGCGCCTGTCCCGGCCAGGGCCAGGGTGAGCGCCCCCAGGCCCGCCCCTACCTCGACAACGTGGTCGCCGGGGCCAACGGCGGCCATACGGGCGATGCGGCGCACGGTGTTGGGGTCGACCACGAAGTGCTGGCCGAGGGCCCGGTTGGGGCTCAGGCCGTGGTCCTCGAGGAGCTGGCGTGCCTCTCGCCGCCCCGGTGGCCCGAGCGGCCCCTCGAGCGGGGTGCCTGGGGTCGCTCCCGTCACGAGAGGCCGAGGACGGCGGTCACGACAGGCCGAAGACGGCCGTGGCGTTGGCCCAGGTGGCCGCCTCCACTTCCTCCAGCTCGCATCCCCGGACCTGGGCCAGCGCCGCGCCCACCAGGGCCACGAACGCCGGGTGGTTCGGGGCGCCCCGGTGGGGCACTGGTGTGAGGTAGGGCGCGTCGGTCTCCACCAGCACCCGGTCGAGGGGGGCGAGGACGGCCGCCTGGCGGACGTCGTCGGCGCTCTTGAAGGTGAGGATCCCGCTGAACGAGAGGTGGGCGCCGGTGTCGAGGGCGCGGCGGGCCTCGGCGGGGCCGCCGCTGAAGCAATGGAAGACGGTGCGTTCGGGCACGCCTTCGGCGGAGAGGACGGCGAAGGTGTCATCCCACGCCTCGCGGGTGTGGATCACCAGGGCCAGGTCGCGTTCGATGGCCATCGCCACCTGGGCGGCGAACACCTGGCGCTGGGTGTCACGAGGCGAGTGGTCGTAGTGGTAGTCGAGGCCGCACTCGCCGATGCCGACCACCTCGGGCGCGCCCAGGGAGTCGACGATGGTGTCGACCCCGTTGACGGCGTCGTGGGGATGCAGGCCCACGGTGGCCCACACCTTTCCCGGATGGGCCCGGGCCACCTCGACGGCGCGCACCGACTGGGGCCCGTCGGTGCCGATGCACACCATACGGCTGACCCCGGCGGCCTCGGCCAGTTCCAAGGCGTCGGCCGGAAGGCCCTCGTACTGGAGGTGGCAGTGGGTGTCGGTCCAGGCCATATGACGCCGCTACTTCCGCCGGGGGAAGAGCGGGGCACCCTTCTCGACGGCCAGGCCACCCGGGTAGCCGCCCCAGGCGGCGGCTCCGGGCAGGCGTTCGTCGGCGGGAGCACCCGGCTGTCCCAGCCGGCGCCAGATCTCCGCTGCGGACCGGGGAACGGCAGGTGATGCCAGCACGGCCACGATGCGCAGCGCTTCGAGGGCGTCACCCATCACCGCGTCGACGGCCGGGCCGGGGTCGGCCTTCCACGGCTCGTGGGTCTCCAGGTATGCATTGGTCTCGCGGATCAACCGCCAGGTGGCCTCGAGGGCCTCGCCCGGCGCCAGCCGTTCCCAAGCGTCGGCCGTGGCCGCGTACACCTCTCGGGCGACAGCGGCGAGCGGGCTGTCGGGCTGGGGGGCGGGCCCGATACCGGCGCACTTCGACCCCACGACGGTGGTCACCCTGGAGAGCAGGTTGCCCAGGTTGTTGGCCAGATCCGCGTTGTAGCGAGCCACCATGCCCTCGTAGGAGAAGTCGCCGTCGGCCCCGAAGGTGGTGTCGCGCAGCAAGTGGTAGCGGGTGGCGTCGACGCCCAGGTCGTCGACCAGCTCGCCCGGGGTGATCTGGTTGAGCCTGCTCTTGGACATCTTCTCCCCGCTCACCAGCAACCACCCGTGGCAGCCGATGCGCGTGGGGGGCGCCAGGCCGGCGGCCATGAGCATGGCCGGCCAGTACACGGCGTGGAAGCGGATGATGTCCTTGCCCACCAGGTGCCAATCGGCCGGCCACCAGTGGGCGAAGCGCTCCTCGTCGGCGGCGTAGCCCGGCGCCGTCAGGTAGTTGGGAAGGGCGTCGAACCACACCCAGGTGACGTGGGTCGGGTCCCAGGGCAGGGGGACGCCCCAGTCGAACGAGCTGCGGCTGATGGAGATGTCCTGCAGGCCCTGGCGGATGAAGCCCAGCACCTCGTTGCGCCGGGTGGCGGGGATCACTGCATCGGGGTGGGCCTCGTAGTGGTCGAGGAGGCGCTGTTCGTAGCGCGACAGGCGGAAGAACCAGTTCTCCTCCTGCATGCGCTGCACCGGACGCCGGTGGATGGGGCAGTTTTCGTCGACCAGTTCGTCCTCGGTGTAATAGGCCTCGCAGGCCACGCAGTAGAGGCCTTCGTAGGTGCCCCGCTCGATGTCGCCGTTGGCGTAGATGGCGTTCAGGAACGCCTGGACCGAGGTGGTGTGGCGGGGCTCGGTGGTGCGGATGAAGTCGTCGTAGGCGATGTCGAGGGCGTCCCACGCCTGGCGGAAGCGCTTGCTGTTGCGGTCGGCCAGCTCCTGGGGGTCCACGTCGAGGGCGGCCGCGGCCTGGCTGTTCTTCAGGCCGTACTCGTCGGTGCCGGTGAGGTAGAGCACGTCGTCGCCGAGCAGGCGGTGCCAGCGGCACACAGCGTCGCCGATGACGGTGGTGTAGGCGTGGCCGACGTGGGGTGCGTCGTTGACGTAGTAGATCGGTGTCGTCAGGTAGAACTTGGCCACCTTCGTACCCTACCGAGGAGCTTCCATGTCCTCCGCCGGAATCACGCGAACCATCGACCGCCTGGGGCGCATCGTCGTTCCCGTCGAGTTCCGCCGGGCCCTGGGCATCGGCGACCACGACCACGTGGAGATCTCCCTCGAAGCCGACCGGATCGTGATGGCCAAGGTGGAGCGGGCGTGCGTGTTCTGCGCCTCGGGCACCGACCTGCGCCCGCACCGCGACCGCCTCGTGTGCACCCCCTGTGTGACGGCCCTCACCCGTTCTGGGCAGGTTCAAGGTCCCCCAGAGGGGGGCCCCGCCCGGGGCGGCGAAGCCGCCAGCGACAGCGCGGCTTGGTAGACCTGGCGTTTGGGGACGCCCAGCTCGGTGGCCACTTCGGCGATTGCCGTCTTTCTGTCGACGCCGGCGTCGAGACGGAGCCGCAGGGCCTGATCGACATCACTGGCCTCAGGGGCCGGTGGCGGTGCGGCCCCGTCCAGCACCAGCACGTACTCGCCCCGGGGCTCGGACGCAGCCAGATGGGCGCCGGCGGCGGCGAGGGTGCCCCGCCACACCTCCTCGAAGGCCTTGGTCAGCTCCCGGGCGATTACCAGGCGACGTT
Source organism: Acidimicrobiales bacterium (assembly GCA_051001215.1). GTDB lineage: Bacteria > Actinomycetota > Acidimicrobiia > Acidimicrobiales > AC-14 > DATAQC01. The sequence goes on along the minus strand of JBPCNP010000108.1, from coordinate 4,379 downwards.
GCGGGTCGACGACCTCGGCCAGGTCGGCCACGGCCTGGCGCACCCGGTGGGGAGCCTCGAACACCACGGTCGTGCGTCGCTCCGCGGCCACCTCGGCCAGGCGCTCGGCCCGAGCCCGGCCCTTGCGGGGCAGGAACCCTTCGAAGCAGAACCGCCCGGTGGGCAACCCGCTCACCACCAGGGCGGCGAGGGCGGCCGAGGGCCCGGGCACGACCTCCACCCGGTGGCCGGCGGCGGCGGCGGCGGCCACCAGGCGCTCGCCGGGGTCCGAGACGGCCGGCATGCCCGCGTCGCTCACCAGCGCTACCCGCTCGCCGGCGTCGAGGCGGGCGAGCAGGGCCCGGACCTGGGCCGTTTCCGTGTGGTCGTTCACCGTCACCAGGCGCCCGCCCGCCGGTATGCCCTCGTGGGCCAGCAGCTGGCGGGTGCGCCGGGTGTCCTCACAGGCAATGACGTCGGCGTCGGCCAGGGCCTTGGTCGATCGGGGCGACAGGTCACCGAGGTTGCCGATGGGCGTGGCCACGACCACGAGGACCCCGCCCGGTCCCGAGGGAGCCGTCACGGCCGAACATCGAGCTGGTCGCCGGTGTGCAGAGCCCACCGCCCGAAGGCTCCGGCCTCGGCCTCGATCACACAGCGGCACCTGATCGAGGGCCGGGTGATGCGGCCCGGCGGGAGGCACACCATTCGGGCCACGACCAGGTTGCTCGTGCCGCCCGTGCAAAAGGCCACGTCGATGGCGAAGCGCATGCCGAACGAGTGCACCTGGCGCGCCGGGCACAGGAGGATCGCCCCCTCGATGGCGTCGCGCCCCAACAACCCGCGAGACCGGTCCCGGAACGTCTCCGCTACCTCCAGGGCCGCCAGCACCGTCTCGTCCCGCACGAGCCAGGGCACAACCACACGTTTTACACGTTGAAGCGGATCTCGACCACGTCGCCGTCGGCCACCTCGTACTCCTTGCCCTCCACCCGCAGCTTCCCCGCATCGCGCGCCGCGGCCCACGAGCCCAGCTCCAGCAGGGCGTCCCAGCGGATCACCTCAGCCCGGATGAAGCCCCGCTGGAGGTCGGAGTGGATGACCCCGGCGCACTCAGGGGCCTTGGCCCCGGCCCGGAAGGTCCACGCCCGGGACTCCTTGTCACCCGTGGTGAGAAACGTCCGCCGGCCGAGCAGGTGGTAGGCGGCCCCCACCACCCGGGGCAGGGCTCCCTCGCCCAGGCCCAGGCCCTCGAGCAGCTCGATGCGGGAGTCGGCGTCGAGCTGGGCGGCCTCGGCCTCGAGCTGCACGCTCACCCCCAGGACCTCGGCGGCGTCGCCCAACTCGGTCGCCACCGGCTTGACCACCTGGTCGGCGTCACCCACCTGATCCTCACCCAGGTTGACCACCACCAGGAGGGGCTTGTTGGTGAGCAGGAACATGGGTCGCAGGGCGACCCGCTGGTCGGTCGACAGCGTCGACCGCCACAGCGGCGTGCCGTCGTTGAGTGTGGCTACGGCCGCCTCCAGGGCTTCCACCTCCTCGGCCCCGGAACGGTCGAAGCGCAGCAGCTTCTTGCGCTTGGTCAGCTGCACCTCGGCCGACTCCACGTCGGCCATGACCAGTTCGAGCTCGAGGGTGTGGAGGTCGTCGAGGGGGTCGGTGCCGCCCATCACGTTGTCGTCGACGAAGGACCGCAGGACCAACAGGACGGTGTCCACCTCGCGGATGCCACCCAGGAACCGGTTCCCGAGACCCTCACCGCCTGATGCACCGGCCACCAGCCCGGCGATGTCGACCAGCTCGGCCGTCGCCGAGACCACCTTCTGGGACTTGCTCATCTCGGCCAGTGCCATCAAGCGTGGATCGGACACCTGGGCGATGCCCACCTGGGTCTCGGTGGTGGAGAAGGGGTGGGCGGCCACAGTGGCCGAGCCGCCGGTGAGGGCATTGAACAGGGCCGACTTTCCCGAGTTCGGCAGCCCTACGAGGCCCAGACGTTCCACGAGGGCCAGGCTACCGGCCGGTGGGTAGGCTCCCCTGCGTTCGGGCACGCGGCTGGCACGGCGTTCGGGCACGCAGCCGGCACGGCGTTCGGGCACGCAGCCGGCCGCTAGCCTGGCTGGATGTCCAAGAAGACGAACAAGCGCAAGATCAAGGCCAAGCGGAACAAGGCGAACCACGGCAAACGGCCCAACGCCGGCCGATAGGCACCCTGGCCCACCCCGACGTCCCCCCGGCGCCGGCCACCCGGGCCGAACATGTCGTCGAGATCGTCCACGGTACGTCGGTCTCCGACCCGTACCGGTGGCTGGAGGCGGGTGAGGACCCCGAGGTCGTCGCCTGGACGAGGGCACAGAACGATCGCACCAGGGCGGTGCTCGACGCCCTGCCAGACCGGGCGGTGCTGCACGAGCGCCTCCTCGCCCTCCTGCGGGTCGGCACCGTCGGTGCCCCGGCGGTGGCCGGCGACCGCGTCTTCAGCCTCGACCGTGACGGCGACCAGGACCAGGCTGTGCTCGTCGTGCGCGACGCCACCGACGCCGGGGAGCCGCCCCGGCTGCTGATCGACCCCCAAGGGCTGGCCGCCGACCACGCCGCCGCCATCGACTGGTTTTCACCCTCCCCCGACGGCCGCCTGGTGGCCTACGGCGTGTCCGAGGCGGGAACCGAGCGCGGCACCCTGCGCATCTTCGACACCGACGCCAACACCCTGCTGGTCGACGCCATCGCCAATGTCCGCCACCCGTCGGTTGCCTGGCTGCCGGACGGCTCGGCCTTCGCCTACAGCCGCCTCCCCGACCCGGGCACGGTGCCCGAGGGCGACGACGGCTACTGGGAGACCGTGTGGTGGCACGAGCTGGGCGCGACAAAGGACAGCCTCGTGCTCGGCGAACTCGATCGCACCGCCCTTCCCATGGCGGCCGTGTCGGACGACGGGCGCTGGATCGTCCTGCACGTCCACCTCATGCCCACCCGCACCGACGTGATCCTGGTCGACCGCCAGACCGGCCGACGGACGGTCGTGGTCGAGGGTCGGGAGGCCTCGACGTGGTGCCAGGTCGTCGGCGACCGCCTCTTCGCCGTCACCAACCTCGATGCCCCCCGGGGCCGGGTGATCGCGGCGTCGGTGCACGATCCCGCCGTGGGGGCCTGGCAGACCGTCGTGGCCGAGTCCGGCGCGGTCATCGAGGCAGCGGTCGTCGCCGGCCAGTGGCTCCTGGTCGCCTCCATCGAGCGCGGCGTGTCCCGTCTGGACCGCTACCGCCTCGACGGCTCGGACCGGGCCGGCATCGCCCTTCCCGAGACCGGCTCGATCGGGGCTCTCGACGCCGATCCCGCCCACGAGCGGGTCTTTCTCACCTTCACCTCGTTCACCCGGCCCTCCAGCCTGTTGCGGTGGACGCCGGCGACGGGCATCAAAGCCTGGAGTCGCTTCGGATCGCCGATCGACCCCGCCGACTTCGTCACCGAGACCGTCTCGTTCCCGTCCACCGATGGCACGGAGGTGCCGATGTTCATCGTGCGGGCGGCCACGACGAGACCGACACCCGACACGCCGACCGTACTGACCGGCTATGGCGGTTTCGCCATCGTGTCCTCCCCCGCCTTCAGCCCGGGGCTGGTGTCGTTCTGCCAGGCCGGTGGCACCTACGCGGTGGCCGGCATCCGCGGTGGCGGCGAGTACGGCGAGGAGTGGCACCGAGCCGGGATGCTCGACCGCAAACAGCAGGTGTTCGACGATTTCGCCGCCGCCGCCGACTGGCTGGTGGCCTCGGGGCGCACCAGCCCGGCGCGGCTGGCCATCCGGGGGGGTTCGAACGGCGGCCTCCTGGTGGGCGCGGCCATCACCCAACGCCCCGACCTGTGCCGGGCCGCGGTGTGCGCCGTTCCCCTGCTCGACATGCTGCGGTACCACCGGTTCCTGATCGGCGCCCTGTGGGTGCCCGAGTACGGCGACCCCGACAGCCCCGCCGACTTCGCCGTGTTGCACGCGTACTCGCCGTACCACCACATCGTCGACGGGACGGCGTACCCGGCCGTGCTCATGCTGGCGGCCGAGTCCGACTCCCGCGTCGACCCGATGCATGCTCGCAAGTTCACCGCCCGCCTCCAGGCCGCGGCCGCAGTTGACGCCCCAGGGGAGGGGCCCGTGCTGTTGCGCGTCGAGACCCGCGCCGGTCACGGCCAGGGGAAACCGGCCTCCAAGCAGGCCGACGAGTTGGCCGACACCTGGGCCTTCCTGGCCTGGCAGCTCGGACTCGACCTCTCTTAGCCCGAATCCACCGATTGGGATCGGCCGACCGTCGTGAGGGCCCGGGAGTGATCTCAGATGGGTGAACGCCCCGAGCGGGGGGGTCAACGCCGCATTGAGCCGCTGAGAGGGCGTAGCCGACCAG
>JBPCNP010000107.1:0-35580 GCA_051001215.1 Acidimicrobiales bacterium | reverse complement strand
GGGTGGTGTAGAAGCACCCCCCTCACGCCCTCTCCTTTCCCTGCTCGTACCTCTCTCCCCTCTTCCGTCGGGGGGGGGAGGGAGTCCCCCCCCCCCGGCCCCCTCCCGGAGGACCGTCTCAGTGGCGAAGTCGGTCGGGCCGGCAAAGCCGGCCGTCGTGCCACCAAGCTTGTCGCGTGACCAACGTGGTGAACATCAACGACGTGCTGGACGGGCACATGTCCCTGGAGATCGAGTGCATCGACCGCCTGCACCTGAACGCCTACGTCCCCAACTTGCAGGTGGGGGGCCAGGTGGTCCGGTTCCTGGTCGATCATCCTCTCCACCGTTGGCGTCTTGCCGGCGCCGTTGGGGCCGAGCAGCGCGAACACCTCGCCTTGGGCCACCGACAAGTCGATCCCGCGGACCGCTGGCCGTCCCTGGTAGGCCTTGTGCAATCCGCGTACCTCGACGGCAGGCCCTAGGTCGATCGCCTCATCCGCTATGCCCGTCAGTTTGGCCCATCGCCGAGCTGCCCGCCGTGAGCGAGAGGGGGGCTGTCCCGTGGCCCTCGGCCCTTGCCCCTCAGCCTTCGTCTCGTCCAGTGCGACAATATGTCAACTCGCTGTGACGATCGACCGCGTGTGACGAATACGGCGCGGGGCCTCGGGAGGCTTCACGTGGCTCAAGGTGTCGTGACCGGGGCCGAGGGCCGTGAGGCTGTGATCAGAGAGGTAGCCGTCGTCGCCGTGCCGTCGGATATCCGGGTAGCCACAGGTCCGGCCGATTGGATGGGGAATCTCAGTCACGATCCCGGCATCGACGCCGGCCCGGGCGGCGGGTGGACCGGCAGCGTCACGGGTGGCCTCGGGGCCTGGCTGAAGTCGAAGGCGGCGGTGATGTCGCCCAGCTGCTTGGCGTTCTCCCGCACATCGGGGCGGGGGTCGGGCCGGCCGTCGGTCTTGGGGTCGAGGCGTTGTCCGTGCAAGAAGTCGTCCTCGATGAACTTGGCGTAGGCGTCGAAGCTCAGCGTCTGGTGGTCGATGTAGCCCGCCTTGGCGTACGGGCTGATGACCAGTCCCGGGACGCGCAAGCCGTAGCCGTTCTGGTCGACGCTCGGCGGCACCACGTGGTCATAGAACCCACCCCAGTCGTCCCAGGACACGAAGATCGCCGTGGAGTTCCAGTCAGGACCCGACATCACCGAGTTGATCAGGCTCGTCACGTAGGCCTGGCCGGCGGAGGTGGCGCCCGGAGGGTGCTCGCTAACCGCTCCCGACGGGACCACCCAGGACACGGCCGGAAGCGTGCCGGCGTTGGCCTGGCTGTAGAAGTCGGTGACCGACTGGATGTTGGCCTCCTGGCCGTCCTGGCGCACGGTGTCGAAGTACGGCAGCGGGTTCCAGATGCCCGGCGTCCTGGCGTTCTGCGAGACCGGGGTGCAGCTCAGGGCAGCGTCGTTCTGGCAGTCGGGCTCGGTACCGGCCACCACGTAGTAGCCCCACGGCACCTTGTCCTTGTGCAGAAGGTAGGTGAGATCCGTCCAGGGATAATCGGGTGGTCCCTTGACCGCGGCGACGGTGTCGCCCTCGGCATCGGTGACCGCCTGGGTCTGGATGGACGGACCAGGCGCGGTCGTGGGAGTCGGTGCGGGCGTTGTCGTCGTCGGAGCGACAGGGCCCGAAGCGGGCGCCGATCCCTTGGCCTTGGGCCTGGTGGCCGTGCCGCCGCCCGTGTTGGGCCTGGCCGGGTTCTGCAGGGCATTCACGCAGCTGGCGGGGTCGCCGGCCTTCGCGCAGGCCGCCGACCACTCCGAGACCATGAACAGGTGCTCTGGGAGGCTCCACGAGGCGTTGGGCTCGAACATGTGGTCCTGCAGCACGAAGTCGTGGGCGTAGGTCCAGTAGTTGGGGATCTCCCGGGCGTCTTTCCAACCCATCACATCGGGACGGTTGCCATTGGAGCACGCGGGACTGTTGGGATCGGCGCAGCCCTTGGCCGCCTGGGTGTCGGAGACCACGAAGCCGTCCATCTTGCCGCCGTTGATGTCGGCGGTGGCGTTGTCCTGGCCGTGGGGGCCGCCACTGTTGACATCGGCGGTGTCGTGGAACGGCTTGTCGCAGCCGCCCCAGGCGTTCGGCAGGCACACCGCCGGCTGACCATTGCTCATGGGGATACCGGCCGCTCCCGGGTACGTGCCGAAGTAGGTGTCGAAGGACCGGTTCTCCTGCATGATCACCACGACGTGTTTGATCTTGGCGATACCCGCAGCCGACGCAATGGTGGATGCGGAGCAGGCGGCGACCAGGGTGGCGCAGACTCCGAGGACGACGATGACCGATGGATGGTTGCGCATGGGGCCGACTCTGACGCTCTGAGATGATCCGCGATGTGTGATCCGGTGAGGATTGTGTGAGCAACGATGCAGCATCAGCCGAGCGTTCGTCATTCGAGGCGAGCCGAGCCGAGGCGGAAGGTGGCTTGCGCCGGCGTCGTGGTTCCCGAGGCAGCGGCCCAGCATGGGGATTCTGGTCGACACAAGATCCGACGGCCGAGTACGCGAGGCGCTGATGCTGGCCCAGGAGGAGGACTGGGTGCCCGCTGTCGAGGGCGATGAAGCCCGCCCGGGAGCTGGCCGTGGCCATGAAAGTCCCCGCTGGTTGGCCACGAGAATCCCCGCTGGTGGCCAGCGGAAGTGCGCACGCGTCGCTGAAGATGTCGGTCTCTGGGCGACCTGGTGGGGCCTCTGAACGTCATGACGTCGCCGAGACCTCGGCCACCTACTACGGGGCCCTGGAGGAAGAACTCGTCGAGGCCCGGCGAGGCCAACGGTTCCTCGCTCTGGCTGACCAGCGCCGACTCTTCGCCCACCATGGCCGACTGGAGCTCTCCACCGACGCCATCGTGCTGGGCGGCTGGATGGAGCTGGCCCGCTCGGAGGTCTCCCACGTCGAGTTGTCCTTCACCTCGGCCTACTCCCGCCTGAGCGCCGCCGGCTTCCGTGGACGCACGCCGAGCTTCGGCGTGTTCGGCAGCCTGGGAAAGCCGATCATCATCTCCGTCGGGGCGGGTAGCCAGGTGTACCTGTTGATTCGGCCCCGGTGGTGGTCGGGGATCGACGACAACCGTCGCTGGCACCCGCGACTGCGCGCCTGGCTCGGGGACCACCCGACCCCAGGTAGCGACCGACGAGGGGTCGTGAGCCCGGCTCCACCGATGCCGCATCGGGCGGTCAAGGGGTGAGCGGGCGCTGTCCGCCACCGCCGTGTAGGCCGCGTTCGGATCGGCCGGCAGGCGATGGTCGAGGCGGACATGTACCTGGTACTTCACTTGGTCGGGCCGGGTGGCCGCCAGGGAGTCGAACAGCTCGTGCCACTGGGTCTGGGTGATCACGCCGACGTTGTCGGGCGGGGCCTGGGGTTGGGCGCCGGGGGCCCCTACCACCTGGAACAGCGAGTCCGCCTGGGGAAGGTCGACGACGCCGGCCACGGTCACCACCGCCTGCGCCAGCCCGGCCCGGCCGATGGTTAGGGCATCTCCGGGCGCCACGTGAGGATTGGCGGCGGTCTGCTGCGCGACCAGCACGCCGTCGGGGGCTCCGGCCAGCGAGCGGACTGCGCCGCGGTACGTGGCCGCATAACCGCCGGGGATGCCCACCACGACACCGGGTCCGGTGCTCTGTGTCGAAGCGCCCACGGTCGCCTCGAGGCCTGGTGTCGTGGCCATGGCCACCGGCGCTGCGGCCCGTCATCATCGACGGTGAACATGACAGAGCCGCCTGTCTCGGTCAGGGCGAACGTGACGCGACCCCGAGCATGGCGCTGTGCGTTGTCGCCGAGATTGCGGAGCATGCGCCGGAGGGCGACCGCATCGCCGGATACCCGTGCCGCTGAGACGCCAACGGTGTCGACACGAAGGGTCGTTGTTTCCCGTAGATGACGAGCGTCTGTATCGCCACGGTGATCGGCATACCGATGGCGTACCTGTTCGAGCAGATCCTCCGGCGGGTGTTCGTCGTGCCGCCGATTCGCATCACTCTGCCCCCGTCGGCATTCGTCCTGGTCGTGGTGCTCCGGTTCGTCACCCTGCTGGTCGCCGCCGCCATCATCTCCGCGGCGACACGCCGATTGCGCCTCGTCGAGCTCCTACGGGCGGAGTGACGGTGCGCAGCAGTCGTTCAGGCCGCTGATCCAGAAGGGGAGTGGTCGGCGGACGACAAGCCGCCGTCGCCTGGCCCACGCGAGAACGCGGACCGGGTTCGGAGCCGCCTGCTGGAGCGGTCAGCAGGACGTCCCGACATGGGTGGATGCACGCCCGACGACGAGACACGCCCGAGCGGCCCGGCGAGCGGAACTGTCGCATCGGCAACCAGACTCCTGATCGCCGGTCAGACGCCTGGCCGGTTGAGATCGGCGGTGGTCCAGAACCCCGGTTCCGCGGCGTTGGCGTGGCCGCCTTTGGCGTAGCGCTGGAGCCGCTCCCGACCGCCGGCGGAGAACAGGTCGACGGCGTCGAAGATCAACCCGGGCCCGGCGGCGCGCAGGGCGGTGTCTCCCTCGCTCGGCCGACGGGGCAGGGCCGTGGTGAGCAGCACGACCGGGATGCCGCCGGCGCGGCCTCGCATGGCGCTGGCCCGGCCCAAGGCCTTCCACACGGTGTCGCCTCGTAGCATTCCGTCGCGGTGGCGGGTGAACGGTCCCACCACGTCGAAGAACCACCTGTCGCCGTCGCCGTCGGTGGCCGTGAAACCGATCGTCACCCCCGTCTTGGGAACACGGCTGTCCCGCCCGGTGACCGTGAAGGCGGCCTCGACGAGAGCTTCCTCGGCCAGACGGGAAGCGGTCTTGCCGTCGCCGAGGGCGCGCCTGCGCCGGTCGTCGGCGGCGTCATCTTCCTCGACGACATCGAAGGCGATCTGGCCGCCGTCGGCGAGCGAAGCCTTGGCCGCCACCCGCCCCCGGGCCAGCTCGACGTAGGCGGGGTCGAGGTCGTAGCCCACGTAGCGACGGCCGAGGCCGGCGGCTGCCACCATCGTCGAGCCACTGCCCATGAACGGGTCGAGGACCAGGTCGTCGGCGAACGTGTAGAGCTCGATGAGCCTCTCGGGCAGCTCGACCGGGAACGGCGCAGGGTGCCCCACCCGTCGGGCGCTCTCGGGTGGGAGGGACCACAGGTCGAGCGTCAGGGCCATGAAGTCGTCGGTGCCGACCTCGCTCCGGTGGGGCAGGCCCTCGGCCGCACGGCGGGCCACCGATCGGGCCCGATCGAACCGCCCCTTGCTGGCCACGACGACGCGCTCGGTGATGTCGCGCAGCACGGGATTGGCGGGGCTGCGGAACGAGCCCCAGGCGCACGAGCCGCTGGCACCCTCGCCTTTCTGCCAGATGAGCTCGCCGCGCAGCAACAAGCCGAGATCGTGCACGAGGATGCGGATCACGTCGGCGGACAGGCTCCGGTAGGGCTTGCGACCGAGGTTGGCCACGTTGACGGCCAAGCGGCCTCCCGGCTCCAGCTTGCGCACGCACTCGGCAAAGACCGTGGTGAGCAGATCGAGGTACTCGAGGTACGACGACGGGACGCCCTCGCGCTGGAGCTCCTCCTCGTACTGCTTGCCGGCGAAGTACGGTGGCGACGTCACGACCAAGGCGACGGAGGCGTCGTCCACCGTGTCCATCGACCTGGCGTCGCCGCACACGAACGGCTCGGGGATCGATCGAGGGGCCGATACCTGGTCGTCGTCGCTGAGATCGGGCGGGCGGAAGCGGTCGTAGAAGGTGGTTGCGTCGTGGCTCTCCCGGCGACCTACGCCAAAGTTCGAAGTCGACGTACGCCGGCGCTGCTCCACGCGGCCACCTCCCGGCGCCACAGTAGGTGGTGCCGGGTGGTGGGTTCAGCCGGTGGCGGGTTCAGCCGGTGGTGGGTTCGTCGGGCAGGGGGCGGCACAACGACGAGTGCCCCGCCTCCCAGCTGTTCAGCAGGTGCAGGGCGAACCGACCTTCGACGGCCATGATGGCCTCGGCCCCGAACAGGATGTCGTCCACCAATGCGGGCTCGGCCGCCGCCAGTCCGGCCGCCATGCGGTCGGCGGCGATGAACTGGTGCTCGGCGTCGGCCTCCACGTGGACGTCGTAGAACTTCCAGCCGGCGGGGGCGACACCGAGGCGGCGCACGGCCGCGGCGTAGCGCCCCATGGGCCCGATCGACGTCATCTCGAAGATGGCCAGATGGCCGACGAGAGCACCGCGGAAGCGACGGTGGAGGCCGAACATCGACACCAGATTGACGGTGGCCAGAGTCGGGCCGGGCAGCCGGTCGAGGTACATCCCGTAGCGGGGGTCGAGGTCGGCGGCGACGAGCGTGTCAGCGAACAGGGACGAGTGCATGGCCGCTTCGACCCCGTTGCCGTACTCGTCGGCCTGGATGTGGACCATGGCTGCTTTCGCCTCCCCGGCCAGTCGGGGGATGGCCCACGTATGGGGGTCGGCCTCTTTGAGCTGGTAGGCGGAACGGTGGACGAGGAACTCGCGCAGCTGGGTGCGGGTGGCTCGCTCGCTCACGAACGTGGACAGCGACGGGCCCGACGCGGTGGCGATCATTTCCCACAGCGCGGCGGCGACGTCGGTGGTGTGACCCGCGCGCGGGACGAGGTCGCGCACGCCGCGCTCGAACACATCCTCGAGGTTGCGCCGGAACGCCAGCAGCGATGGCTCCCACTCCCACCGCTCGTCGACGCCAGCGAACGACCGGTAGTGCAGCTCGTAACACACGTACAGGGCGAGCTGGAAGTCGTCGCTCGTCCAGGAAGCCACCGTCTCTGAGTCGATTGCCCCGGCAGGGACGGCGAGCCCGGCGTCGAGTCGGTGGGCCGGCCTGCGCAGTGCGTCGATCAGGAACGAGCTCAGCGGCCCCCGGGGGCAGGGCAGGGGCGGCGGGGCGGCGAGCCCAGGTGAGGGGCGGACGGCGACGATGGACATCTCAGGCCCTGCGCGTCATCTTCATCTGCTGTGGCTCCTTTGGGCGCTTGACTGTGTGGCGGCCGCGTCTCGCCCCGGTTTCTCGAGTCTGATGAGTATCCCCGGTCATCGCCGGTTCAACCACGCGCCCCCCTCATGGGGCGGCCCAGGCCAGGAGTACGGGGAGTGGTCGGGGGGGGGCGTTGGCCATGATGGAGGCTCGAGACACACGCACCGGCCTGCCCAACCACGTCTACGACCTGGTGCTGCTCCTCCAGCAGGCCGCGTCCGACGTCTCCCGCCCGTCCTGACCCGCCCCGCGTGGCGGGGATTGCTAGCTTTCGCCGATGGCCGGCGCCAAGCGCAACCGCAAGCGGGCCGGCCGCCAGGCCAGGATCGCCGCGGCCGAGGCAGCCCGACGCAAGGCCGCTCGCCGTCGCCTGGTCCTGATCGTGGGCACCGCCGTGGCCGTGATCGCCGTCATCGCGTTTGCCGTGCTGGCCAGCGGGGGCTCCGACAAGAAGAAGGTGACCACCTCGGCGACGACCTCCTCGCCGACGACCTCGAGCGCCGGTCCCACGACCACGTCGGAACCGGCAGCCGGGTCAGCCGCAGGAAAGCCGTGCGTGGCCATGTCCGACCCCGCTCCCAACGGGGCCCCGACGGTGCCCGTGAAGGTCGGACCGCCTCCGACCGACCTGGTGAAGGAGGACCTGAAGGTGGGGACGGGCTCGCCGGTGAGCAAGGACGAGACGGTCACCGTGAACTACATCGGCGTGGCCTGCACGACGGGCAAGATCTTCGACTCCTCGTACTCCCGCAACCAGACGGCCACCTTCCCCCTCAACGGCGTGATCAAGGGCTGGCAGGACGGCATCCCGGGCATGAACGTCGGCGGTCAGCGGGTGCTCGGCATCCCTTCCGCCCTGGCCTACGGCGCCCAGGGAAGTCCTCCCAGCATCGGCCCCGACGAGCCCCTGTGGTTCGTCGTCGACGTGGTGGACGCCAAGCCCTCAGCGGTCACTCCGGGGCCGGCTGGAGGCCCTTGACCAGCTTGTCGGTCTCGGCCTCGTTGAACGCCCGCATCGTGGTGATGTCGAGGCTGCCGGTGAGGCCCATGAGGGCGAACTTGGCCATGGTCTCGTCGTCGGGGGCTTCGACGACGGTCACGATGTCGTACTCACCCATCACCAGGTACTGCTGCTTCCAGGTGATGCCCATCGCCTTGGCCGCCGTTCTGCCGGCGGCGCGCCCGGCGTGAGAGTCCCTGATGGAATCGACACCTGGGCTGATGAACTTCATCATCATGATGTAGGTGGCCATTTTAGCTCCTTACCTTTCGGGGGTTGTCATTCGGGTGTTGTCTTTCGGGTGTTGTCTCTCCGTGTTACGCGGTCGAGGTGGGACGGGTGCGCCTGGTCATGCGAAGGCCTGCTAGTCCGACGCCGATGAGCACCGTTGCCGGCAGCAACAGCGAGCGACGGCCGGTGTGGGGATGCTCCGCGAGGCCCGGCGGCCCGGCCTGGACCGTCGCCCGGTCGGCGCCCGGGACGGTGGTGGTGTCGGGGACCGTGGTCGTCGTTGCCCCGGCACCGGTGGTCGGGCCGCTCGACGTGGGGCTGACGGTCGTGCCGCTGGTTTCGGTGGTGACGGTGGTGACCGTGGTGACGGTGGTCTCGGTTGTCGGCGATGCCGTGGTCGGCGGTGTGGTGGTCGGCGGTGTGGTGGTCGGCGGTGTGGTGGTGGACACGACCGGGGCCGCCGAGACGTTGGTCCGGTCGCTTCGTCGGTGGCGGACGACGACGGCACCGACGCTGATCGCCAGCAGGGTCAGGATGAGAGCGGTCAGACCGTTGCGTATCGCAGGCTTCACGTGGTCCTCGCCATTTTTGCGCCAGCCGGGTGTGGCTGTCGGACCAGCCTAGATGTCCTGCCGGCGCCGGAGTACCGACGCCGGTGGATCAGTCCACGGCTGCGCCCGGAGCGGGGAGACGGGGCGCGGCGTGCGGGTCGGGCCACTCGCCTCCGCCCTCGACGTTGTCGGCACCAACCGCCTGCTGGGCGGGCACGTCCGCGCCCTCCTCGGTCTCGAGCTCTTCGCCTCGGACCGGTTTCGGCTGCGCCTCGGCCTGTGGGGTCTCCGAGTCTGGGCTCGCGGCGTCTGGGCTCTCGGCGTCTGTCATGCCGACAGCAGGTCGCGGGCACCCCGGCTGGCCGATCGCCGCAGTTTGGCGATGGCCTTGACCTCGACCTGGCGCACGCCCTCGCGGGTGAGCCCGAAGCGCTCGCCCACCTCCTCGAGCGTGCGCGGCCGGCCCCGGTCGAGCCCGTAGCGCAGGCACAGGACCTCGCGCTCGCGCGGTTCGAGGTTGGCCAGCAGGGCGGTGACCTGGGCCGGAAGCATCGACGAGAAGACGACTTCCTCGGGCGGGGGTGCGTGCGTGTCCTCGACCAGGTCACCGAGCTCGGCGTCACCGTCGGTGAGCCGCTCCGACAACGAGACGGGCTCGGCCAGGAACGGGGTGAGCTCCTGGATCTTCCTGGGCGCCATTCCCAGGGCCTGGCCGACCTCGGCCGGGCGTGGCATGCGGCCCAGCTGCACCTCCAGCGAAGCGCTGGTCATGCGGATGGCGAGGAGCTGGTCGCCGGCGTGCACGGGCAGGCGGATGGCCCGGCCGGTGTTGGCGATGCCCCGGGCGATGGTCTGGCGGATCCACCAGGTGGCATAGGTCGAGAACTTGAAGCCCCGGCGGGGGTCGAAGCGCTCGACGGCGTGCATGAGGCCGAAGTTGCCCTCCTGGATCAGGTCGAGGAGGGGGAGCCCCGAGGCCTGGTACTTCTTGGCGATTGACACCACGAGCCGGAGGTTGGCCCGGACGAAGCGCCTGGTGGCGTTCTCGCCGGCCTTGACCTTGGCTTCGAGGGCGGCACGACGCTCCTCGCGCTGGACCCGCCCGGTCGCCAACTCGGCGGCAGCCTTCCGTCCGGCGGCCGCCGTTTCGCCCAGGCTCACCTCTTCGGCCCTGGTCAGCAGCGCGTACTTGCCGATGTCTTTCAGGTAGAGCTGGAGGAGATCCTCGTCCTCACCGCTCCGACCCCCCTGTTGTGCCAAAGAAGCTCTCCTCTCAAGACGAAGTTATCAAAGCGCCGAGGTGTTCGCCGGACGGCCCCTCGAGGTCCAGGCGGCAGGTCGAAGACGTCAGGCAGCACGGTGACTCAGGCAGCACGGTCACTCAGGCAGCACGGTCACTCAGGCAGCACAGTCGAAGCGCATCACCAGGAACACCCCGTCGTCGTCACGCCCGACCTCGCAGTTGGTGGTCATCCGATCGATGAGCCAGAGCCCTCGGCCCCGCTCGGCCGTGGGGTCGGGAGTGTGGCGGACCCTGGCGGTCAGATCGAAACCGGGCCCCGCGTCCCAGACCCTGACGACCAGGCAGGACCGGTCGAGGGCCAGCTCGGCCCGCACGGCGGCGCCCCCGTGGCGGCGGGCGTTGACCAGCGCCTCGTGGACGGCCAGCACGACATCGTCCGGGTTACCCGACCAGTCTTTGCCCGCGAGAAAGGCACGCACCTGGCGCCGGGCTGCACTCGGCTCGAGGGAGAGAGCGATGGGTTGAGCGTATTGCGACGCCGTCACGGACTTCTCCAGACGTTGTCGTCGGGTGGTCTCTTGTAGTCTCCCCTCGCAGGCGCGCGCCTAACCCCGCAGGTCACGCCCCGAAGACGGTGGCCAGCTCCTCGGGCACGGCGACGTCGAGTTGGGCGTAGGTGCACGAGCCGGGTTGACGGTCGGGCCGCCACCGCTGGAACTGGGTGGCATGGCGGAAACGGTCTCCCTGGAGATGGTCGAAGGCGACCTCGGCCACCAGCTCGGGCCGCAGGGGTTCCCACGACAGGTCGCGCTTGGCGTTCCAACGGCTGGCCCCACCCGGCATGCGGTTGGTGTCGGGCCCGGCGTCCGGGGCCGGTCCACCGCCGTCGGGACCCCCCGGGCCACCCGGGCCTGTCGGGCTCGCCCACGACGCCCAGGGGTGTCCGTCGAAGGCCTGGTCACGGAACGGGGCCAGCTCGTCGACCAGCTCCCGGCGTCGGGCCATGGTGAACGAGGCGGCGACGCCGACGTGGTGCAGGGCGCCCGCCTCGTCGAACAGGCCGAGCAGGAGCGAGCCGATGACGCCCCCGCTCTTGTGCCAGCGGAACCCGGCCACCACGCAGTCGGCTGTCCGCTGGTGCTTGATCTTGAGCATCACTCGCTCGTTGCCCCGGTAGGTCGTGTCGATCCGCTTGGCCACCACCCCGTCCAGGCCGGCCCCCTCGAAGCGGTCGAACCACTGGGCCGCCACCGTCGGGTCGTCGGTTGCCGGCGTGAGGTGGATGGGAGGGCGGGCATCGGCCAGGGCGGCCACGAGCAGCGCCCGGCGCTCGCCGAAGGGACGGCCCCGCAGGTCGTCGTCGCCTTGGGCCAGGAGGTCGAAGGCGACGAACGAGGCCGGGGTCTGGGTGGCCAGGAGCCGGATCCGTGACTCGGCGGGGTGGATGCGCTGGAGGAGGGCCTCGAAGTCGAGACCGTGCTCGGAGGCGATGACGATCTCGCCGTCGACGACGCAGCGTTCGGGCAGGCTCGCCCGAATGGGGTCGGCCAGCTCGGGGAAGTAGCGGGTCAGCGGCCGCTCGTTGCGGCTGCCCAGTTCCAGCTCGTCCTCATCGCGGAACACGATTGCCCGGAAGCCGTCCCACTTCGGCTCGTAGACCAGATCGTCGCCCTCGGGCAGATCTCGGGACAGCTTGGCCAGCATGGGCTTCACGGGGGGCATCACCGGCAACTTCATGCGCCGAGGATACGGCGGATGGAGTTGGCGGCGGCCGGGTAGGTTGCCGCGCCATGCCGCCCGCCGATCACCGGCCGCCCGCCGATCACCGGCCTGCCCCCCCGGTCGCCCCGCGCGCCACCTACCGGGTGCAGCTCCATGCCGGCTTCGGGTTCGACGACGTGGCTGCCATCGCCGGCTACCTGGCCGACCTGGGCGTGAGCCACGTGTACTGCTCCCCCTACCTGCAGGCCGCGCCGGGGAGCACCCATGGCTACGACGTGGTCGATCCCCGCAGCCTCAACGTCGAGCTGGGTGGGCCCGAGGCCTTCGAGCGCATGACCCAGGCGCTGGCCGCCCACGGCCTGTCCCAGGTGGTCGACGTCGTGCCCAACCACATGGCGGCGGTGGGGCGAGAGAACCCTTGGTGGTGGGACGTGCTCGAGAACGGCCCGTCCAGCCGCTGGGCCGACGCCTTCGACATCGACTGGTCAGGTGCCGAGGTGGCCGGCAACCGGATCCTCCTGCCCATCCTGGGCGACCATTACGGGCGCGTCCTCGAGGCCGGCGACCTCCGCCTCGTCCGCGACGGCGCCGCCTTCGAGCTGCGCTACGCGGACCATGCCGCCCCGGTCTCGCCCCGCACCCTCGATGCGCTGCTCACCCGGGCCGCCGAGCGCTGTGGGTCCGACGAGCTCGGTACCTTCGCGTCCGCCCTGGGCCGGCTGCCGCCGGCCACGGCCACCGACCGGCGCAGCGTGCGCGAGGGTCATCGTGACAAGTCGGTCCTCGGGGGCCTGCTGCGCCGTCTCCTGGACGAGCAGCCGGTCGTGGCCGCGGCCATCGACGACGTGGTGGCCGCCACCAACGCCGACCCTGATGCCCTCGATGCTCTCGTGGCCCGGCAGAACTACCGCCTGGCCCACTGGCGTGTGGCGGCCGAGGAGCTCGACTACCGGCGCTTCTTCGACATCTCCACCCTGGTGGGCCTGCGCATGGAGCTGGCCCACGTGTTCGACGAGACCCACGAGCTCATCCTGGGACTGGTCGCCGACGGCACCGTCACCGGGCTGCGCGTCGACCACCCCGATGGCCTACGCGACCCGGAGGGGTACCTGCGGCGGCTGTTCGAGGCGACGGCGGGCGCGTGGGTCGTGGTGGAGAAGATCCTGGAGCCGGGCGAGGAGCTGCCGGCGACATGGCCGGTGGCGGGCACCACGGGCTACGACTTCCTCAACCTGGTGGGGGGGCTCTTCGTGGACCCCGCCGGCGAGAAGCCCCTCACCGAGTTGCACAGCCGCTTCACCGGGGCCCCGGACGACTACGCCGAGGTGGTCCGGGAGAAGAAGCACATGGTGATGCGGGAGACGCTGGCCGCCGACGTCCGCCGGGTGGTCGACATCGCCGTCACCGTGTGTGACCGCCACCGACGCTTCCGGGACTACACCCGGCCCGACCTGGCCGCAGCCATCACCGAGCTGGTGGCGTGCTTCCCCGTCTACCGCACCTACTTCCGGGCCGGTCAGCCGAGGAGCGACATCGATGTGTCCCGGGTGGTGGCGGCGGCCGACGAGGCCCGGGGGCGACGCCCCGATCTTGATCCCGACCTCTTCGGTTTTCTGAGCGACGTCCTCACCCTCGGCGTGCCGGGGGAGGAGGAAGAGGAGCTGGCCGTGCGCTTCCAGCAGCTGACCTCGCCGGTGATGGCCAAGGGGGCGGAGGACACGGCGTTCTACTGTTGGCGTCGATTGATCTCGCTCAACGAGGTGGGTGGCGACCCCGGCCGTTTCGGCACCACCGTCGAGCAGTTCCACCGGTGGAACCAGCATGCCGCGGCCGCCTACCCGTCCACCATGCTGGCCCTGTCCACCCACGACACCAAGCGCAGCGCCGACGTACGGTCACGCATCAGCCTGCTGTCGGAGATACCCGACCAGTGGGCGCTGGCCGTGCGCCGGTGGTCGGCGACGAACGAGGCCCACAAGAGCGACGGTCGTCCCGACAGGGGGGCCGAGTACCTGCTCTACCAGACGCTGGTCGGTGCCTGGCCGCTGCCGGCCGGCCGGGCCGTGGCCTACATGGAGAAGGCTGCCAAGGAGGCCAAGGAGCACACGTCGTGGACCCGCCCCGATCCCGTTTACGACCAGGCCTTGGCCGCCTTCGTCGAGGCGGTGCTGGCCGACCCCGCCTTCAGCGCCGACCTGGGGGCCTTCGTCGCCCACCTGGTGCGGCCGGGGCGGGTGACGTCGTTGGCCCAGGTCCTGGTGGCGATGACGGCCACGGGAGCTCCCGACCTGTACCAGGGCTCGGAGCTGTGGGACCTGAGCCTCGTCGACCCCGACAACCGCCGTCCCGTCGACTACGACGCCCGGCGCCGGGCCCTCGACGAGGTGACTGCGGCCGGGCCCGACGCCGTGTGGCCGCCCAGCCCCTCCTGCGACGGGACGTCGAAGCTGTGGCTGGTCCACCGTGCCCTCGGCGTGCGCCGGGACGTGGTCGCGGCCTTCGCCCCGGGGTCCTCCTACGAGGCCCTGGCCGTGGAAGGCGACAAGGCCGACCACGCCCTGGCCTACTGCCGCAACGGGCAGGTGGCCGTGGTCGTGCCCCGGTTGGTGATGGGCCTGGGCGGTCAGGTGATCGGGGCGGCCGGGCCGACGTGGGGCGACACGGCGGTGACGCTGCCGGCGGGCCGCTGGACCGACGCCCTCGGCGGAGCCGTCGTCGAGGGGGGACGGGTCGAGCTGGAGCCGCTGCTGGCCCGCTTCCCGATGGCCCTGCTGGTGAACGAGTGAGCGAGGACCGAAGCGGCGCGGCGGCCCGCAGCGACCCGGCGGCAGTGAGCGAGGACCGCGCCGTCTTCGAGGTGTGGGCCCCGAAGGCCGACAGGGTTGACGTCGTCGTCGGTGAGCGGCGGGTGGCCATGGACGGTCCCGACCAACGAGGGTGGTTCCGCACCACCACCGAGGCCGAGCCCGACGCCGACTACGCCTTCTCCCTCGACGGTGGCCCGCCCCTGCCCGACCCCCGCTCGCCCTGGCAGCCCGGGGGCGTCCACGGCCCGTCCCGGCGGGTCGACCACCGCACCTTTGCCTGGACCGACGAGGCCTGGGCGCCGCCATCGCTGGCCGAGGGCGTGGTCTACGAGTTGCACGTGGGGACCTTCTCGCCCGCGGGGACCTTCGCCGGGGCCGTGGCCCGCCTCGACCACCTCGTCGCCCTCGGGATCACCGCGGTGGAGCTCATGCCCGTGGCCGAGTTCCCGGGCCGCCGGGGATGGGGATACGACGGGGTCCACCTGTGGGCAGCCCACTCCGCCTACGGGGGCCCCGACGGGCTCAAGCGCCTCGTCGATGCGTGCCATGCCCGGGACCTGGCTGTCGTGCTCGATGTCGTCTACAACCATCTCGGCCCGGACGGGAACTATCTGCCGCAGTTCGCTCCCTACTTCACCGATCGTTACTCGACCCCGTGGGGCGAGGCCGTGAACTTCGACGGGCCCGACAGCGACGACGTCCGAGCCTTCGTGGTCGACAACGCCTGCATGTGGATCCGTGACTACCACTTCGACGGGCTCCGCCTCGACGCCGTGCACGCCATCGTCGACACCTCGGCCGTCCATGTGGTCGAAGAGATCGCCGACGCCGTGCACCGGGTGGCGGCCGACCTCGGTCGGCCGGCCTGGGTCGTGGCCGAGAGCGACCTGAACGACCCCCGGGTGGTGCGGTCCCCCGACATCGGGGGCTGGGGCTGCGACGCCCAGTGGAGCGACGACTTCCACCATGCCCTGCACGCCGTGCTCACCGGTGAGCGCACCGGCTACTACGCCGACTTCGGCTCGCTGGCTCAGCTGGCCAAGGCCCTCAGGCAGGCCTACGTCTACGACGGCTGCCGATCGCCCCACCGCCGGCGCCGCCACGGCCGCCCGCCCACAGGCGTGGCACCAACCCGCTTCTTCGGCTTTCTCCAGAACCACGACCAGGTGGGCAACCGGGCCACCGGCGAGCGGTCGGGGGCCCTCATGGGCACGGGCCGGCTGAAGATCGCCGCCGCCCTGGTGTTGTGCTCACCGTTCGTGCCCATGCTGTTCCAGGGCGAGGAGTGGGCGGCGTCGACGCCTTTCCAGTACTTCACGGACCACGGCGATGCCGAGCTGGGACGGGCCGTGAGTGACGGCCGGCGCCGGGAGTTCGCTGCCTTCGGCTGGGAGCTCGACGACGTCCCCGACCCCCAGGACCGCGAGACGTTCCGTCGTTCCCGCCTCGACTGGGACGAGGTGGGCCGCTCCCCGCACGCCGAGATGCTGGCTTGGCATCGCGAGTTGATCCGACTCCGGCGGGAGGTCCCGGCCCTGGCCGACCCCGACGTCGGCGATGTCGAGGTCCGTTTCGACGAGGTTGCGGGCTGGCTGGTCCTCGAGCGGGGCCCGTTGTCGGTCGTGTGCAACCTGAGCGGCTCCGAGCAGACGGTGCCCCTGGGCGGCGGCGGCGAATCCATCGTCGCGGCCGAGACCGTGCTCATCGTTGGCTGACTCCATCAGCCAACCCGGCGTTCTTTTCGCGATTTTCAACCCCCAGGGTTGGAAGTCGCGAAAAGAACGGTCAATGGGTGGCGGCCCAGGCCACCAGGTCGTCGGCCGAGCGGGTGTTGACCACCGATTCGAGGGGGACGTCGGCCTCGGCGGCCCGCACGCACCCGTTGGTGAGCCATTCGAGCTGGCCGGGGGCGTGGGCATCAGTGTCGATCGACACCGTGCACCCGGCGGCCACGGCCTGGCGCAGGAGACGCATGGGGGGGTCGAGGCGCTCGGGCCGGGAGTTGATCTCCACGGCCGTGCCCGTGTCCACGCAGGCGGCGAACACCGCCTCGGTGTCGAAGGTGGACGCGGGTCGTCCTGCGCCCCGCCCCCGGCCGCGGCCTGCGGTGTTGTCGGGCCCCGACGGCAGGAGTCGTCCGGTGCAGTGGCCCAGAATGTCGACGTGGGGACTCTCGACGGCCGCCACCATGCGCCTGGTCATCTCCGGCGCCTCCATTCGCAGCTTGGAGTGCACACTGGCCACCACCACGTCGAGGGCTCCCAGCAGGTCGTCCTCCTGGTCGAGGGCGCCGTCGAGGAGGATGTCGACCTCGATGCCGGTGAGGATCCGGAACGGCGCCAGCTCCTCGTTCAGGGCGGCGACCACCTCGAGTTGCTGCCGGAGGCGATCAGCGGACAGGCCGTGGGCGATGGTGAGGCGGGGCGAGTGGTCGGTGAGGACCACATAGTCGTGGCCCAGGTCTCGTGCCGCCCGGGCCATCTCGTGAATGGGGCTGCCCCCGTCCGACCAATTGGAGTGGGTGTGGCAGTCTCCCCGCAGCGCCTCCCGGAGCTCGGCTGCCCGCCCTGTCGGGGCCGCAGCCGCAGCCGGGGCCACGTCCTCCTCCAGGCGGGCCAGGTAGTCGGGAACGCCGCCGGCAAGGGCCTGGGTCACCACCTCGGCCGTCTTCTCGCCCACGCCGCTGAGGTCGCGGAGGCGGCCCTGGTCGGCCCGGCGGCGGACCTCGGCGGGGTCGAGGGCCGACAGCGTGGTGACCGCCGTCCGGAAGGCCCGCACCCGGTAGGTGGGTGCGCCCGACCGTTCGAGCAGGTAGGCGATGCGCTCCAGGGCCTGGACGGGGTCCACGGATCGGGCAGCGTACCGTCATGGCCGATGATCCGGACACCGGGATGACCCACGTCGTGGTCCTCGCCGACACCCACATCCGCCGGGGATCGTCGCGCCGGCTGTCCGACGCTGCCTACGCCCATTTGGAGGGGGCCGACCTCATCCTGCACGCCGGCGACGTCGTGGTCGCCGACGTGCTCGACGAGCTGTCGGGGTTCGCCACCGTGCACACCGTGCTCGGCAACAATGACGTGGAGCTGGTCGGGCTCCTGCCCGAGACCCGGTTGTTCGAGGTCGAGGGCGTCCGCATCGGGATGATCCACGACAGCGGTCCCTCGACGGGGCGGCCCGGACGGTTGCGCCAGCGCTTCCCCGATGCCGACGTAGTCGTGTTCGGCCACAGCCACATCCCCTGGGACACCGACGGCATCGACGGCCAGATCCTGTTCAACCCGGGTTCGCCGACCGAGCGCCGGGCTCAGCCCCACCGCACCCTGGGCACCCTCGACATCGACGCCGGCCGGGTCGTCGGGCGGGCGATCCACCAGGTGTGAGCGCCACCGGGTACCGCGCTCTGTAGGTCCAGGTTTTAGGGACCGGTCCCCACCAGCTCGTTGACGAGTTGCTCGCTCTCGGCCGTGGGCTCGAGACCCAACTCGCCCAGCCTGGCCTTCAGCCGCTCGAAGGTGAGCTCGACCTCGTCGGGGCGCGACTGCCTGGCGTGCAGGCGCATGATGCGACGGTAGAGCTGTTCGGCCACGGGATCGACCTCGACGGCATGGGAGAGCACGTCGAGCGCCCCCCGCACGTCTCCGGCCACCAGGCGGGTGGCGCCGAGGGACACGAGGACGTCGACGGCCCGCCGGCGGAGGTCTTCGCGGGGCACGTCGGCCCAGGCCCAGTCGACGCCGGCCAGGAGCTCGCCGTCGTACATGTCGGCCGCGCCCTGGAGGGCAGCGGCCCACTCGGGGTCGCCGGTGCCGGCGCCGGGCGGCGGCAGGGCGGCCTGGAAGCGCCAGAGGTCGACGTCGAAGACGGGCTCGATGCGGTAGCGGTCGCCGTCGCGCTCGATGATCTTCAGGGCCTTGGTGCCGGTGACGCTGCGCAGGCGGCTACGCAGGTTGCCCAGCGCGGTCCAGAACCACTCGGAACCCCGGCCGGCGTCGGCCTCGGGCCACAGCGCCTCGGTGGCGATATCGAGGGTGGTGCCCTCGGGGTGCAGCAGGTAGAAGGCCAGGAGCTCCCGGGCCTTGGCCCGCAGGCCGCTGCGGACCTCTTCGCCGTCGACGTCGATGCGGTAGGGCCCAAGCACCCGGACCTGGATGGGTGCGGGGGCGGTGCCGACCAGCACCGGGAACGGCTCGCTGTGCACATCGGCGAACGACGCCACCTCGTCGTCGGTCCGGGCCGCAGCCAGGACTTCGAGGATCTCCGACACCGCGGCGGGGCCCAGGCAGAACATGCGGGAGCCGACCAGGTCGGCCCCGGCCGGGGGCGTGACGTCGCGGACGGCCGCCCCGGCATCGAGGTTGATGGCGGTGGCTCCGGGCATCGCCTCGCCGACGACGAGGGCGGTGATGTCGTGGGCCCGGCCCTGTTCCACGAGCGAGCCCAGACGCCCGGCCAGCTCGGCCGGCGGGTCGGAGATGACCAACAGCAGCAAGGGACGTCGGATGCCGCCAAGCGCGCCCGGCTCGGCCGCCGCGACCGTGCGCCGAGCCAGCTCGTCCTCGACGACATCGAGGGCGACCGATAGGTCGGGGGCCCGATCGAGCCCGGGGAAGGTCGGGCCCGGCGGGAGCAGGTCGCCGGCCACCACCACCCGGGCGGTGGTGGGCTGGCTGGCGGCCAGGAAGGTGGCGACGAGCGCCCGGCCCGCATCGTGGGCATCGGGGCCGACGAGGGCGATGGGCCCAGCGGCCAGGTCGAAGACCACCTCCCGCCCACCGCGCTCGCCGGCCACGACGGTCGTGCCCGGCCGAGGTGGAGCGGTCTGCTGGACCTCACCGTCGTGTGGGCCGACCCCCTGCTGGGGGCTCCAGGCCAGGCCACGACGGGCCAAAGCGAAGCGCTCCAAGCGCCGGCTGAGCTCGCCGGCGAAGGGGTCGTGGCGGAAGAGCCCGGCGGCGGGCGCCCCCGCCGGCCGCCGCCGCCGTCGTCGGAGCCGAGCCCGACCCAGGGCGGTGCTGACCCCCATGGCGAGGGTGGGGCCCACGGCCACGCCGGGCAGGACACAGGTGATGGCGGTGTCGCGCCCTTCAGGCGGGGCTGGCTCGCCGGACAGCGGGGGGGCGGCGACCGTGGCGGTGGCCCCGGTGCCGCCTGCGACCCCCGGACCGCCGGAAGGAGCCCCGTCCGGCGGAGAGAGCTGAGGATCGACGAGCTCGGTGGGAGCCCCTGAGCCGGCGACAGGCGCCCGGGTCGGGCCGGGGGTGGCGAACGCCAGTGGGGCCGGGCCCGGGGTGGCTTCCGTCTCGGGCGGGGTAGCTTCCGTCTGGGGCGGCGTGGCTTCCGTCTCGGGCGCTGTGGCTTCCGTCTGGGGCGGCGTGACTTGCGCTTGTGGCGCTGTGGCTTCCGCTTGGGGCGCGGCGGCCGCCGCCTGGACACCGGGCGCCGCTTGGGCCACCGCCGTGGGGGGGTCGCCGACGGCGGCGCCCGTCGACTCGGGTGCCGTCGTCACGGCTGCCCCCTGGTCGGCCGGGGCAGGTGTCGAAACGACGGGGACCAGCCACCGCTCGACCGCTCGGCGCACGGCCTCGTCGACGACGATGGTGAACCACTCGGCCGCCTCGTCCTGGGCCTCGTGGAGCTGGGTCACCATGTCCGTTCGAGAGCCCATGTCCGTTCGAGAGCCCATGTCCGGCCGGGCCACCAGGTCGGTGCCGACGCCGTCCGCCTCGACGGTCAGCGATTGGCCCGGTGCTCCCGAGTCGGGCACGACGTCGGAAAGGCGGGGGGCGAGGGCATCGGCGACTGCGGCGGGAAGGGCCTCGGACAGGGCGGCTCCCAGCTGGGCCACCGCGCCCCGCAGCTCGGCCACGGCGTCGGCGACGGTGCCGGCGACCGCCGATTCCACCGCTTCGGCCACCAGTCGCGGCAGCGACTGGCCCAGTTGGGCCCGCGTCTCACGCAACGTGGCGGCCTCGTTGCGCAGATGGGCGGTACAGCCCTCCAACTCGGCCAGCGTGGAGTTCAGCTCGGTCTCCTGCGAACCGGTGATGCGCAGGACCGTCTCTTCCTGGCGGCCGAGGCGGTTGGACAGGCTCTGCAGGTTGGCGTTGACCTCGTCGAACTCACCACGCAGCCAGGCCAGCACCTCGGCTGCGGGGTCGGCGACCGCTGGCGGCGGGTCAGGCCAGTCGCTGGCGGCGCCGGGCCCGGCCTGGCCAGATCCGTTCGGACCTGCGGCCGGGGGTCTGGCCAGGGCCATCTCGGCCTCCATCTCGGCCGCGATCTCGGCCTTGATCTCCGCCTCGATCTCGGCGACCGGCGGGGTGGCCGGGTCGAGGTGGGGGCTGCTCGGGTATCCGGGATCCGGACCGCGCTCGGACATCAGCGCACCCACCGGACAGTCAGCCACGTGCCATCTGGCGACGGGCCCGGATGCACGACGTCGCACCTGCTCGTCATGAAGTCGAGCCTACCGGCAGGGCGGCGGCGGCCCCCACCCGGCCCGGGGTACCGTCGCCCGTACGTGACTTCGATCCAGCCGTTCGACCGCCGCATCGACCTGGCCCACCAGCCCACCCCGTTGGAGCCGATGGACCGTCTCGGGGACCGTCTCGGCATGGCTGCGGGCCGCCTCTGGGTCAAGCGGGACGATATGACCGGCCTGGCCGGCGGTGGCAACAAGGCCCGCAAGCTCGAGTACCTGTGCGCCGACGCCATCGACCAGGGTTGCGACACCCTCGTCACCGGAGGCGGGGCCCAGAGCAACCATGTACGGATGACGGCGGCGGCGGCCAACCGCCTGGGCCTGGCCTGCACCATCGTGCTCAATGGTGAGCGCCCCGACCGGCCAACGGGCAACGTCGTCCTCGACGAGCTGCTGGGTCCCGAGATCGTCTGGGCGGCACGTGAGGGGGAGCTCGACTACTTCGGGATCGAAGCGGCCATCGACGATGCGTGCCGGCGGCTCACCGCCGCCGGTCATCGTCCCTACGCAATGCCCATCGGAGGGGCGAGCACGGTGGGCGCCCTCGGCTACGCCCGTGCCGCGGTGGAGCTGGTGGCCCAGGACCCCGGCTTCGACCTGGTGGTGGTGGCCGACGGATCTGGTGGCACCCACGCCGGCCTGGTCGCCGGGCTGGGCGATCACCGGGCCGTGTACGGCGTCGACGTGGGCGCCCGCCCCAACCTGGACGAGACGGTCCCGCCCAAGGCCGCCGAGGTCGCCGCCCTCGGCGGTTTCCCGGTTCCCTCCGGCGATGCGGGCCCGGGTGGCCATCCCGCAGCGGTGATCGACCACGACCGATTCGGGGGGGCCTATGGGGCCCAGACCGACGAGACCCGCCAGGCCATGCGCCTGGCGGCCAGGACCGAGGGCCTCATCCTGGACCCCGTGTACACGGGCAAGGCCATGGCCGGACTGATCGCCGGGGTCGCAACCGGCCGGATCCCGCTCGACGCCAAGGTGGTGTTCGTCCACACCGGTGGGCTGCCCGCGCTGTTCGCCGCCGGCTTCCCCGAGTGGCTCAGCCACGCGTGAGGCGCATTTGAGGAAGGCGGGTGGGAGCCGTATGGTTCGCCCCACGATGGACGACGAGACCGCAGTGAGACCACGCCGTCGCGTCGGGGCCTACGTGGCCCTCACCAAGCCCCGGATCATCGAGTTGTTGCTGGTCACGACGCTGCCGACCATGGTGGTGGCCGAGCGGGGGCTGCCGTCGGGCTGGCTCGTCCTGGAGACCCTGGTCGGCGGGGCCCTGGCCGCCGCCGGCGCCAACGCCATCAACATGTACATCGACCGCGACATCGACAAGCTCATGAAGCGGACGAGCCGCCGGCCCCTCGTCACCGGTGAGATCACCCCGACGAGTGCCCTGGTGTTCGCCGTGGTTCTCGAGGTGGCCGCCTTCGGTGAGCTGTGGCTGCTGGTGAACCTGCTGAGCGCGGTCCTGGCCGTGAGCGCCACCCTCTTCTACGTCTTCGTCTACACGCTGTGGCTCAAGCGCACCTCGTCGAACAACATCGTCATCGGAGGAGCGGCGGGAGCCGTGCCCGTTCTCGTGGGGTGGGCCGCAGTGCGCAACTCGCTGGGCCTGGCCCCACTGGTGCTGTTCGCCATCATCTTCTATTGGACGCCACCTCACTTCTGGGCCCTGGCCATCCGCTACCGGGAGGACTACGCGGCCGCCGACGTGCCCATGCTCCCCGTCGTGGCCTCCTTCGCCGAGACGGCCCGGAAGATCGTGATCTACACCGTCGTCCTGTGGGCCTTCACCCTCGTGTTCTGGCCCATCGGCCAGATGGGCGACCTCTACCTGGCCTCGGCCATCCTGCTCGGTGGCGTGTTCACCTGGAAGGCCGTGCAGCTGGCCCGCAGCGGCACTCCCGAGCGGGCCATGAAGCTGTTCGGCTGGTCGATCACCTATGTCACCCTGCTGTTCGCGGCCATGGCCGTCGACCAGCTCATCCGCTAGTGCGGCTTCGCGAGTCGATCAGCCGCAGGGCTGCTGTATAGAGTCCGCCGAGATGTCTGCGACCGACACGACCGAGACACACGAGGTGGAGGCTCCGGCCGCCGAGGAGGAACCCGTCTCGGACCCGTGGTCACCGGGCACCGACCACAAGGTGGTCGGCACCCTGTTCGTCGTCGTGGCCATGCTCTTCCTGGTCGCCGCAGGTGTGTTGGCCCTGGTCATGCGGGCCCAGCTGGCCGGGCCCGACGGAAACCTGGTGGGCGGGACGACCTACCGCCAGCTGTTCACCCTGCACGGCGTGCTCGGTGTCTTCGGCTTCCTGGGGCCGGTGTGGGTGGGCCTGGCCACCGCCGTCGTCCCCCTCCAGATCGGCGCCACCCGGCTGGCCTTTCCGCGTCTGCAGTCCCTCGCCCTCTGGCTGGTGGTGGTCGGGGGGGCCATGATCGTGGCCTCGCCCTTCCTGGAGGGCGCCAAGGTCGTCAACGGCTGGGCCCTGTCCACGCCAATTCCCGACGGGCCGGGCTCCGCAGGCCACGGTCCCGACCTGTTGATCCTCGGGCTCGCCGTCGTCGCCACCGCCCTTGTCCTGGCCGCCGTGAACCTGGCGGTGACCATCCTCAAGATGCGGGCGCCCGGGCTCACCCTTCGGCGCACGCCCCTGTTCTCCTGGTCGGTGCTGGTCTCGAGCTCGATCCTGCTCCTGGCCCTGCCCGTGCTCGTCGGCTCCCTCGTCTTGGTCTTCGTCGACCGCCACTACCACGGCCACATCTTCAACGGGTTCACCGGCTCGGGCGGTGGCGACCCGCTCCTGTGGCCCCGGCTGTTCTGGTTCGCCGCTTATCCCACGCTGTGGGCCCTGCTCCTGCCCGGCCTCGGCGTCGTGTCCGAGATCGTGCCCGTGGCCGCCCGCCGGCGGATGTTCTCCCATCAGCGGGCAACCCTGGCCCTGGGCGCCGTTGGTGTGCTCGCCTTCGCCGGCTGGGGGAGCCAGGTCCCGTCCCTGACGCGTGCCCGGTTCATCTTCGCCGTGGGCGCCGTGGTCGTGCTCCTGCCCGTCGCGTCGCTGCTCCTCAACTGGCTGGTCACCGCCGGCATGGCCGTACGCCAGCACACCGTGGCCGTCTCCGACCTGCTGACCGCGCCCATGGTCTACGCGGGTGGGTTCATCGCCGTGCTGGGTCTGGGGCTGGTGGGCTGGGCGGCTGCGGTCGTGAGCGCCAGCAGCGCCCACGCCGACTACTGGCAGGTCGCCACCCAGCACACCCTGTTCTTCGGGACGGCCACGCTGGCCGTCGTGGCCGCCCTGACCTACTGGGCCCCCAAGCTCTGGGGGCACCACCTCTCGGACAAGGCCAGCGTGCCCACGGCCGTCCTCGTGGCCGGTGGCATGGTCGTCACCTTCGCCGCCATGTTCGTTCTCGGCGTTCAGAACATGCACGTGCACCGGGCCAGCTTCTCCGACGACAGCCTGACCCCGGCCAACCTGGTGGCCAGCGTCGGGGCTGCCATCACCGGCTTGGGCGTGCTGGCATTCGTCGCCGACCTGATCGTGAACGTGATCGGGGGGCGGGGGCGCAAGGCCGACGACGATCCCTGGACGGGCCACACCCTGGAATGGGCGACATCGTCGCCTCCGCCGTCGTACAACTTCGACCGTCTCCCCGAGATCCGCTCCGAGGCGCCCATGCTCGACCTGCGTACCGCACCTACCACCGAGACGGGGCCCGTGGGTAGTCCGATTGCCGCCACCGTGGCCCGGGCCTCCTCATGACCATCACCGCTCCCGTGCGGGCCACCGGCCCGACCCCGGCCACCACCCCGGGGATCTCGACACCGGCCCTACCAGCCGGTGCCAACGCCGGCATGCCCGCGGGCCGCCCTGATGGCACCACCCTGCTCGGGATGAAGCTGGTCCTGGCGGCCGACACCATGGTGCTCGTCGCCATGCTGGTGGTGTACTTCACCATCAAGGGGGGTGCGGCGGCGTGGCCACCCAAGGGAGTCAAGGTCGGCACCTACCTGCCCACCATCATCACCATCACCGCGGTGATGTCGGCCGTCTCCGCCTCCTGGATGCTGTTCTGCGTCCGCCGCAACGACCAGCGCAATGCCTTCGCCGCCGCCGTGCTCACCGTCTTGTTGGGCACGGCCGTGGCCAACGCCCAGTGGTACTCCATCACCAACGCCAAGTTCGGGGCCAACTCCCACGCCTATGGCTCGCTGTACAAGGCGCTCCTCGGGTTCCACCTGGCCCAGGTGCTGGCGGGAATCGTGATGATCGTGGTGGTAGCGGCCCAGGCTTTGGCCGGCCACTACGGCAGCGACGACCACGAGCCGGTCTCGGCCGTGGTGTGGTTCTGGCAGTTCACCAATGTCGCCTGGTTCGTCATCGTCATGGCCCTGTTCGTCCTCAGCCCCCATGCCACCAAGTAGGACGACGCCATGCTGAGCCAGTCCTCCAAGGTCTTCCTTCCCCTCGCCGGGCTCGCGTTCGTGATGGCCCTGGCCTACGGTATGGCCACCGGTAACACCGACGGCACCCTGCTGTTCCTCGGGATGACCGTGGCCGCGACCCTCGCCGGTGTCAGCGTCAGTGCCGCCCGCGAGAACGAGTTCGCCCCGGGCGTCGCCGTCGATGCTCCTCCGCCCGAGCTGCACCGGGTGACGTGGGCCCGGCCCGTGGCCGGCGGGTTGTGGTCGGCCATGGGTGCCGCCGCCGTCGGCCTGGTCATGTGTGGGTTCGTCGTCGGGCCCGTGCTGGCCGTCGCCGGCCTGGTCGTGGGCGCCGGCGCCATCGTCGGTTGGATGACCAGCGTCTCGGCCGACCACACGGGCCGGCACCTCGACCTGACCCCGCTGGCCATCCCGGTGGTGGGGTTGTTCACCATCTTCTGCCTCATGTTCTCCATCTCGCGGGTACTGCTGGCCGTCCCCGAACAGGCATCCACGGTCATCGCCATCGCCATCGCCCTGGTCATCCTCGGATCGGCCACGCTCGTCAACTTCCGGCCCGGGCTGTCCAGGCAGTCCCTGCTCGCCGTCCTGGCCGTAGCCGGCGTGCTGCTGGCCGGCGGAGGGGTGGCGGCCGCCTCGTTCGGACAGCGAACGATCGAGAAGCCCGAGGGCGTGGCCCCCGGCCCGGTGAAGGTCGCCGCCCAGGGCATCCAGTTCCTCAACAAGGACCTCACCATCAAGGCCGACCTGCCCGCCGAGATCGTCTTCGACAACAAGGACAAGAACATCGTCCACAACGTCGCCGTGGCCAGCGACCCCGACTTCAACCAGCGCGTCTTCACCGGCGACGTGGTGCCGGGGCCCCGGACCATCGACTACAAGTTCACCGCCCCGCCACCAGGGGTCTACTTCTTCCGCTGTGACATCCATCCCGCCATGCAGGGCAAGCTGACCGTGACCAAGTGAGCCCCTTCAGCCACGTTCGCACCAGCCGGTCGGGAATTGGACGAGTGACCGGGCGCCGGGAGACAGTGGGGGCGAACATGACTGCCAGCGCCACCTCGGGACAACAGGAATGAGCAGGACGCTCAGCGGGAGGCGGGTGCGCCTCGCCGCCTTCGCCGCCCTCGTCGGCATGGCCGTGGCCGCCTGTTCCCCCAACGCCCCCCAGACCACCCTCGATCCCCAGGGCCCCAACGCCAAGACGATCAGCCACCTGATCGACCCCGTCTTCTGGGTGGCAGGCGTCGTCTTCGTGCTCGTCGAGGGCATGGCGGTGATCTTCGTGATCAAGTACCGCGATCGCGGTGGTACCCAGGAGCCCGTGCAGATCCACGGCAACAGCCGCCTGGAGGTGGGCTGGACGCTCATCCCCGCGGCCATCCTCGCGGCCGTTGCCATCCCCACCATCGCCACCATCTTCAAGCTGTCGCACAAGCCGGCCCACGCCATCAACGTCACCGTGACGGCCCACCAGTGGTGGTGGGAGTACAACTACCCCGACCTGGGCGTGACGACCGCCAACGAGCTCCACATGCCGGTGAACCAGCCGCTGGAGATCACCCTCATCGGCGCCGACGTGATCCACAGCTTCTGGGTGCCGGCGCTGGCAGGCAAGCAGGATGTCGTTCCGGGGCGTACCAACCACATGAACATGACCGGCTCCAAGGTCGGCAGCTTCCTCGGCCAGTGCACCGAGTTCTGTGGGCTCAGCCACGCCAACATGCGCCTCAAGGCGTTCGTGCAGACCCCCCAGGACTTCCAGTCATGGGTCGACGGCCAGCGCGTGGCGGCGGCCACGCCGGCGGGCGGTTCGCCGGCCGAGGAGGGCCTCACCCTGTTCACGTCCAAGGGCTGCTCCGGGTGCCACACCGTGCAAGGAGTGTCGGGCGGCAAGGTCGGTCCCAACCTCACCCACCTCCAGAGCCGCACCAGCTTCGCCGGCGCCATCTTCGCCATGAACCCCGACAACCTGAGCACCTGGCTGAAGAACCCGCCGGGCGTGAAACCAGGTTCCAAGATGCCCAACCTCAACCTGAGCGGCGACGAGATCACCAAGCTCGTCGCCTACCTGGAGACACTCAAGTGACCATCGTCACCGATCCCCCCGCCCGACCCTCACTGGTCCCGCCCGACGAGCCGATCCGGCTCCTCCGCCGGCCGACCGGCTACACCAAGGGCATCTGGTCGTGGGTGACCACCGTCGATCACAAGAAGATCGGCATCATGTACGGCGTCACCGCCTTCGTCTTCTTCCTGCTGGGCGGCCTCGAGGCCCTGATGCTGCGCATCCAGCTGGGGTCGCCGAACAACACGTTCCTCAGTGCCGACACCTACAACCAGGTCTTCACCATGCACGGCACCACGATGATCTTCCTCTTCGTAATGCCATTGTCGGCGGCGTTCGCCAACTACATGATCCCGATCCAGATCGGGGCCCGCGACGTGGCCTTCCCCCGGTTGAACGCCTTCGGGTTCTGGGTCTTCCTCGTGGGCGGCCTGTTCATGTACTCGAGCTTCCTCCTCGGCGGCGCCCCCAACGGCGGGTGGTTCGGGTACGCCCCCAACACGCTGAAGCTCTACAACCCCGGCCACAACATCGACTTCTGGGTGTTCGGCCTGCAGATCCTGGGCATCGCCTCGCTGACGGGAGCGGTGAACCTCATCGTCACCGCCATCAACATGCGAGCGCCGGGCATGAGCCTGTTCCGCATGCCCATCTTCACCTGGATGTCACTGGTGGCCCAGTTCTTGCTCCTCTTCGCCATCCCGGTGATCACGGTGGCGCTGTTCCTGCTCATGTTCGACCGCACCTTCGGGGCCAACTTCTTCAACGCCCAGGCCGGTTCGGACCCCCTGCTGTGGCAGCACCTCTTCTGGCTCTTCGGCCATCCGGAGGTCTACATCCTCATCCTGCCGGCGATGGGGATCGTCTCAGAGGTGATCCCTGTCTTCGCCCGCAAGCCCCTCTTCGGCTACCAGGTCATGGTGTTCTCGGGCATCGCCATCGGTTTCATGGGCTGGGGCGTGTGGGCCCACCACATGTTCGCCACGGGGCTGGGCCCGGTGGCGACCTCGGCCTTCAGCGCATCCACCATGTTCATCGCCGTGCCCACGGGCGTGAAGATCTTCAACTGGCTGGCCACCCTCTGGCGGGGCAAGATCACCACCAACGCGCCCATGCTCTTCGCCGTGGGCTTCGTGGCCATGTTCACCATCGGCGGCCTGTCGGGCGTCACCCACGGGGTCGTCCCAGCCGACACCCAGCAGACCGACACGTACTACGTGGTGGCCCACTTCCACTACGTGCTCTTCGGCGGCAGCGTCTTCGGCCTCTTCGCGGGGATCTACTACTGGTTCCCCAAGGTGGTCGGCCACATGCTGTCGGACAAGCTGGGCAAGATCCAGTTCTGGCTGTTCATCATCGGGTTCAACATGACCTTCGGGCCCTTCCATATCCTGGGCCTGCAGGGCATGCCCCGGCGCATCTACACCTACCCCTCCCACCGGGGCTGGGACTTCTGGAACATGATCTCCACCATCGGATCTTTCGTCATCGCCGCCGCCGTCCTGCTGTTCATCTACAACGTGTGGAGCTCGAGGAAGAACCCCAAGGTGGGCAACGACCCCTGGGATGCCCGCACCCTGGAGTGGAGCATCCCCTCGCCACCGCCGGAGTACAACTTCGCCGAGGTCCCGGTGGTCACTGCTCGCGACGACCTGTGGCACCGCAAGTACACCGAGGACGAGAACGGGCGGTCGATACCGCGCCATCCGGCGGACGCAGCCGCCGAAGCCGAGACCGAAGCGACCGTGAAGGCTGCGGTCACCGACGACGCCCCGTCGACCAACGGTGACGGCCCCGGCGGCGACGACCACCACGGCGACGCGCACGACGCCGACGCGCACGACGGCGACGCCCACGACGCCCACGACGCCGACGCGCACGACGGCGACGGCCACGACGATGCCGACGGCGACGGCGACGCTCACGACGAGCACGAGCCCCACATCCACATGCCCTCCCCGTCGTACTGGCCTGCCTTCACCTCGATCGGCCTGGCCGTCATCTGCTACGGGATGATCTACCGGGTGTGGTTCGTGGCCATCCTCGGCGGACTGTGGGTGCTGGGCGGTCTGTACGCCTGGAGCCTCGAGCCGGCCACCGCCCCCGAGGAGCCCGAGCTCGACCCCGAGCCGTCCACCGACCTCGAACCGGTCGGCGCAGGGCCGGCGGGCGACCCTGCGGGGGGACCCGACTGATGGTCGTCACCGCCAGCGAGGGGAGCCACACCGACGGCGATCGCCCCGAGATCCCGGAGGGCCACCCGCCCACGTCCACCGGGCTCAGCAACGAGAAGGTGGCGATGTGGGCCTTCCTGGGCTCCGAATGCCTGCTCTTCGGGGCCCTCATCTCCGTCTACCTGTTGTTCAAGGGTCAGAGCCAACCGCACACGATCACCCCCAAGAACGTCTACGACATCCCGTTCACGTCGGTGAGCTCGTTCGTGCTGCTCATGAGCTCGCTCACCATGGTGCTGGCCCTGGCCGCCATCCAGCGGGGCGACCACCGCCGCCTGCGGGTGTGGGTGCTCACCACCGCACTCCTCGGAGCCACCTTCGTGGCCGGCCAGATGTACGAGTTCACCACCTTCTACACCAAGGGCCTCAAGATCTCCACCAACCTGTTCGGGAGCAGCTTCTTCGTGCTCACCGGCTTCCACGGGGCCCATGTCAGCCTCGGCATCCTCATGCTCCTGTCGCTCTGGAACCTGTCGGTGCGGGGGAGGCTGCCGGCCAACCGCTCGGAGACCGTCGAGCTGGTCGGGCTCTACTGGCACTTCGTCGATATCGTGTGGATCATCATCTTCACGCTCGTCTACCTCATTCCTTCCTGATGGCTCTCTCCTCCTGATGCCCAGCGAAGCCGAGATCGAGGAAACCCCGGTCCCCGATGGGGGCGCCGTCGTCGGTCACGCCACCGACGAGGCCGGGGCGCCGCACGCGCACAAGCACCCGACCGAGGGCCAGTACGTCCTCATCGCCCTGTTCCTCGCCGGCCTCACCGCCACCGAGGTGGCGGTCTATTACATCTCCGCCCTGAAGGACCTGCTGGTCCCGATCTTGTTGACCTTCGCCATCGTCAAGTTCACCGTCGTGGTGGCCTTCTTCATGCATCTGCGGTTCGACAGCCGCCTGTTCCGCAGGCTGTTCGTCCTCGGCCTGGCTCTGGCCATCTTCGTGTTCACCATCGTCCTCACCACCTTCCACTTCTGGTCGAGGTGACATGACCGGCGCCTTGGCCGCCGTGAGGTTCCCCCAGTGGCACATCGAGCCCGATGTCTGGGTCCTGCTGGGTGGCGTCCTGGCTGCCTACCTGTTGGCTGTTCGTGCCGGGCGGGCGAAGGGAAGGGTCACCAGCCGCACGCAGGTGCTCCTGTTCTGCTCGGGCGTGGCCGTGTTGTGGGCGGGATCGGACTGGCCCGTGCACGACCTGGCCGAGCGGTTCCTCTACAGCTTTCACATGGTCCAGCACCTCCTGTACACCCTCGTGGCAGCTCCCCTCCTGCTGTTGGGCACGCCGGCGTGGATGGGGCGCCGGTTGCTTGGCGTAGGCGGGGCCGGACGGCCGTCCAGTCGTCGGCTTCAGGTCGTGAAGTGGCTGGCCCGGCCCGTGCCCGGGCTCATCCAGTTCAACCTGGTGCTCGTGCTGAGCCACTGGCCGGCGGTGGTCGAAGCCACCCTGCTCCACCATCCCCTGCACTTCGTGGCCCACGCTGTGCTCGTGGTGTCGGCCCTGCTCATGTGGATGCCTGTCGCCAGCCCTGTGCCCGAGGTCCCCCGGGCCCGTCCGCCCACCCAGATGCTCTACCTGTTCCTCCAGACCGTCATCCCCACCGTTCCGGCGTCGTTCCTGACCTTCGGGAACACGCCGCTCTACCGCATCTACGAGACCTTTCCCCGCCTGTGGGGGGTGGGGGCTCTCACCGACCAGCAGGTAGCCGGGCTGATCATGAAGATCGTCGGCGGCTTCTACCTGTGGACGGTCATCGCCGTGATCTTCTTCCGCTGGTACGAGCGCGAGGAGGGCCCCGACGCGCCCGGCCCGGGTTCCGAGACACCCCCGGAGCCGGCAGACGAAGCCGACGAGGTGCTGCTCTGGGCCGACGTGGAACGCGAGTTTCGCCAACTGGACGCACCCTCGGGGGGCTCCGCCCCCCCAGTCCCCCCCGAAGTCAACAGCTGACCCTCGGGGGCTCCGCCCCCCCGAGTGGGCGGACTACCGTGCCCCAATGCTCGACCCCAGGCGGCTCCGCACAGACCTGGACGCGGTCAAGGCCGGGTTGGCCCGCCGGGGCGTCGACCTCGACGACATCGAACTGGCGGCCGCCCTCGAAGCAGGCCATCGTAGGTTGACGACCCGGGCCAACGAGCTGCGGGCCGCGGTGCGGGTCCTGTCGGGCGAGGTGGGCAAGGCGAGGAAGGCGGGCGACGTCGCCGGGGCCGACGCCAAAGCGGCGGAGAGCCGTGCCTTGGGCACCGAAGAGAAGACGTTGTCGGCCGAGGCCGACGCGGTGGCCGGTGAGCTCCGCCAGATCCTGTTGCAGATGCCCAACCTCCCGGCCGACGACTGCCCCGACGGCGCCGGCGCCGAGGACAACGTCGTGGTCCGGGTCGAGGGTTTCGACGCCGGCGCCTACGGCGACCACCAACGGGTACCGCACTGGGACGTGGGCTCGGCCCTCGGGATCCTCGACCTGGAGCGTGGCGCC
Source organism: Acidimicrobiales bacterium (assembly GCA_051001215.1). Taxonomy (GTDB): domain Bacteria; phylum Actinomycetota; class Acidimicrobiia; order Acidimicrobiales; family AC-14; genus DATAQC01. The sequence continues at coordinate 3,326 of JBPCNP010000107.1, read as the reverse complement.
AGGCTCTCCGGCTCGATGTTCCCGATGTACCGGGGGGCGGGCGCGACGCTGGCCCGGGCCCTGTGCCAACTGGGCCTCGACCTCAACGCCGACGCCTTCGAGGAGGTCCGGCCCCCCACCCTGGTCCGGACCGAGACCATGGTCTCCACCGGCCATCTCCCCAAGTTCGCCGACGACGCCTACCACCTCGAGCGCGACGACCTTTGGGCCATCCCCACCGCCGAGGTACCCCTCACCTCGCTCGGTCGCGACGAGCTGTTCGACGAGGCCGGTCTGCCCGTGCGACTCATGGCCCACACCTCCTGCTTCCGGCGGGAGGCGGGCTCGGCCGGGCGAGACACGCGGGGGCTCCTGCGGGTGCACGAGTTCGACAAGGTCGAGATCCTCGCCTACGCCACCCCGGAGCAGGCGGCAGCCATCCACGCTGACCTCCTACGCCGGGCCGAAGCGCCCCTGCGGGCCCTCGGCCTGGCCTACCGGGTGGTCGATCTGTGCGCCGGTGATCTGGGGGCGTCTGCGGCCCGGACCTTCGACCTGGAGGTGTACGCCCCGGGCTGCGATCTGTGGCTGGAGGCGTCATCGGTGTCGTGGTTCACCGACTACCAGGCCCGCCGGGCCAACATCCGCTACCGCCGGGAGGGCGGGGGCACGGCCCCCGTCCACACACTGAACGGGTCGGCACTGGCCGTGCCCCGGGTGTGGGCCGCGGTGGTCGAGACCTGGCGCCGGCCCGACGGGTCCGTCGAGATCCCCGAGGTCCTGCACCCGTATCTCCGAGGTGCCACCGTCATCGCCGGCGGGCGGTAGGTTCGGGCGGGTGACCGGGGCCCAGACGGTGTTCGTAACGGCCCTGAGCGTCATCGCCGTCGTGATCGGGGCCTTTGCCGTGTACGTGGCCAGCTCCACCATGTGGGCCGACCGCTGGTACGCCCGGAGGGGCCGCCGCCGGTGAGCGTCACCGAGGGCAGCACCGACCCCCGATCGGCTGGGCCAGAGCGGTCTTCTGAGCCCAATCACGGGCGCCGCCCCTACCGCGGCCGCTCCGGGCAGTGGGCCTTCGTGGGTCACCGCGTGAGCGGGTTCCTGGTCTTTTTCTTCCTGCTCCTGCACATCGTCGACGTCTCCCTGGTTCGCTGGCCGGCGACCTATGACGATGTCCACGCCGTGTACGGCAACGTGGTCCTGCGCCTGTTCGAGGTCGGCCTCCTCTTCGCCCTGGTGTTCCACTCCCTCAACGGGCTGCGCATCGTCGCCGTCGACTTCTTCCCCCGAGCGGTCAAGAACGAGCGGCGGCTGCTGAGCGCCGTGGTGGTCATGACCCTTCTCCTCGGCGTCCCCGGAGCGTGGGTGATCATGCTCCCGTTCGTGCGAGGCCACTTTTGAGCGCGGTACGAGCCCAGCAGGTGGGCACCGGCGAGGCCCCCGCTGCGCCGCATCGGCGCCGACGCAGCTTCGAGACCTGGTCGTGGTTCTTCATGCGCCTGTCGGGCCTGGCCCTGGTGTTCCTGGCCCTGATCCACTTCACCATCACCCACATCGCCAACGACGTGGTCACCACCAACCACGCCTTCGTGGCCGAGCGTTGGGACAACCCGGCCTGGCGCCTCTTCGACTGGTCGCTCCTAGCCCTGGCCCTGGGTCACGGGCTCACCGGCCTGCGCCGGATCATCGACGACTACGTGCACCGTCCCCGGATGCGACGGTTGGCCATGGTCGCCCTCCTGGGCGTGAGCGGGACCCTGTTCGCCTGGGGCACGTTCACCATCGTCAGCTTCTGAACCCGGCCGTCGGCTTCGGAAACCCGTCAGGGCTTGTCGGGAGAAGCCAGACGCAGGAGGACCTCGGCGTCGTCCTCACCGGACTCGGGACCGTACCCGAGCACCACCGTCGCCCGGGTGCCGCAGCGGGGGCAGGTGAGGGCGACGATGGCGAGCATGTCGTCGGGGTCCGACGCCCCCTCGGTGCGGCGCAGGAATTCGACGGCGACCTCGGACACGTCGCTGTCGGCGCGGCAGGTAAAGCACAGGAGGCGCCCGCCAGGCCGGGCCGCCATCTGGCCGGTGTAGCCGGCTGCCTCCAGAGGCGCCATGACCTCAGCCAGGCTCGGAGCGTTCTCGTTGGCGGCGGTGGCGTCGATGGCAAACGAGACTAGATGGCCGTCGCACGCCCGGGGCCGGGGGCCGACCAGTTTCCGGGCCAGGGCTGCCGGGTAGCCATCGAGCACTCGGCAAAGGAGCTCATGGCATGAAGCAGCTGGCCGAGCACAACGTGGTGGCGACCTTCCCCGACATGGAGGCGGCCCGAGGCGCGGTCGACGCGTTGGCCCGGGCGGGGATCGAAGCCGAGGACATCTCGCTCCTCGGCCGGGCCGTCGAGGATGCCCGCAACGATGCCGACACGCGGTTGCGGGACATGGAGGCCACCGGCGAGATCGCCAAGCGAGCGGGAACCGGCATCGCCGCCGGAGGAGCCCTCGGTGCGTTGGCCGGCGTCGCCGCCTTCGCCATCCCCGGCGTGGGACCGGTGGTCGGCACCGGCATCCTGGCTGCCGTCGCCGGGGGATCGGTGGCCGGGGCCAGCGTGGGCGGGATGGTCGGCGGCGTCGCCGGGGTCAGTCTCGAGGAGGACTGGGACCTGACCTTCCACGACTCGATCCGGGCGGGCCGGATCCTGGTGGCCGTTCACGCCGCCGACGAGGCCGACGTCGACAAGGCAGCCAAAGTCCTCGAGGGCGAACACCCCGACCAGCTCGACTGGCTCAATGCCGACTGCAAGAAGATTTCCGAAGGCTCCGAGGATGGCAACAGCTACAGCGGCAGCGCCGACGGCGCCACCGAGGACTGATCCGAGGCCGGGCTACCGGGGATCGAGCCGGCCGGGGCTCACCCGGACCGCCCCGGTGCCGACCGCTCGTTGACGACTTCCTCCACCGTGGGGGCAAGGACGTCGGCGTGCTGCGGGCCCCCCTCCGACGGTTGGGCCGGCGCATCGCCGGCGATGGCGGCCTCGGCACTGACCGCCAGCTCCGCTTGGATGGCGGCGATCTGGGTCTCGAGGCGGGCGGCGTCGTCGGGGCGGTACTGGGTCTGGGCCCGATGCTGCTGCTCGACGAGTTCGACGAGCTGAAGTTCGAGGCCCACGACATGGTCTTCCAGACGAGGATCGGACATGTCGAATCTTTCCCCCGTGTGCTCGGCCGCTAAGCCCGAATCCACCGATTGGGATCGGCCGACCGTCGTGAGGGCCCGGGAGTGATCTCAGATGGGTGAACGCCCCGAGCGGGGGGGTCAACGCCGCATTGAGCCGCTGAGAGGGCGTAGCCGACC
>JBPCNP010000106.1:0-39052 GCA_051001215.1 Acidimicrobiales bacterium | reverse complement strand
CCGTGGCCAGATGACCACGTTGATAGGCCGGAAGTGTACGCACCGCAAGGTGTTCAGCTGACCGGTACTAATCGGCCGAGGGCTTGGGGTTATTGTTATTCGTGCTCGCTATGGAAGTCTTGAGGAGGCGCCTTCGCGCCTTCCTGACAAAAGGTTTCCGGTGGCTATAGCGGTGGAGTCACACCCGTTCCCATCCCGAACACGGAAGTTAAGCCCACCCGCGCCGATGGTACTTGGGGGGAGATCCCCTGGGAGAGTAGGTCGCCGCCGGGATTTCTCATGAAGATGGCCGCCCTTCGGGGGCGGCCATCTTCGCGTTGGGTACCGGACGTGTCCGGTACGCTGCGGTAATGGCCGCCAGACCACCCCGGCGGCCTCGCCCCGACGGTGATCCGGGTTCACGCCGTGGGCGCCCGCCGTCGAGCGGAGGACGCGACCGTGACGCAGTGGCGGGCTCCCGTCGCCGTTCATCGCCGCGCCCCGGGGGGTCGACCAGATTCGGTGGCCCGCCGGTGAGGGGCTCGGTGCCACGTGCGGCCCCAGGAGCCACCGACGAGCGAGGCACTTTTGGGCCGGTCCCGGGTGGGCGCCCTCCCCGCCGCAGCGCCGGCGACGATGGACCGCGCCGCAGTCCCCTCGCGTCCGCCGACGAAGCCTGGACCGACGGCGCGTCCACCAGACCGGGCCCACGGCGAAGGCCACCGGGAGGTTCGGCCAGTCCACCCCCCGGCAACGGCGGGCGCCGACCCGGCAGCCGCGGTGGGCCCGGTTCCCGTGGCGCGCCGTCAGGGGTGCCCAGTCCGCCCGACCCCCTTCGGTCGTGGGGCAAGGTCGCCCGGCGGGGCGCGGCGCAGGCCGTGCGCGGCCCCGACCCGGCCCGGCGGGAGCAGTCCGATTCGCATGCCCGGCGGTCGTCGCGGGCGCCGGCGAGGGAGGAGCAGGACCAGTGGATCGAGGAGCCACGCTCGGCGGCGAGCCCGGCCCCCGTCACAGCCAGACGATCACGGCCGCAGCGGCGCCTCCCGGAGTCGGTCGGGCGTGAACTGCTCCGGGCCCTGGGAGCCAAGGACGCCCCTGCGGCCGAGCGCCGGTTGCTCGACGCCGGCGCCGCTCTCGACCGCGGCCGGGCTGGCGACGCCATTCGCATGGCCCGCCCGTTGGTGAAGCTGACCCCCGACATCGCCGCCGTGCGGGAAGTGGCGGGCATGGCGTCGTACCGCCTCGGCAACTGGAACGTGGCCGCCGAGCATCTCGAGGCCTTCGCTCGTCTGAGCGGGTCCACCGACCTGCACCCGATGCTGGCCGACTGCTACCGCGCCATCAAGCGCTACCGGCGGGCCGACGAGGTCTGGGACGAGCTGCGCCGGGCATCGCCGTCGGCGACCGTGGTCACCGAGGGACGCATCGTGGCCGCCGGTGCCCTGGCCGACCAAGGGCGGTTGGCCGAGGCCATCTCCTTGCTGGAGCGGGGCCCGGTCAAGAAGCGACGGTCCCCGGCCGACCATCACCTACGCCTCTGGTATGTGCTCGCCGACCTCTACGAACGGGCCGGGGACACCGTCCGGGCCCGAGAGCTGTTCGCCCGGGTAGCCGAGTTCGACCCCGCCCTCGCCGACACTGCCGAGCGCCTGGGATCCCTCGGCTGACGGCCCGCAAGCTTCGGCTGTCATACCTCCGTGGGAAGATTGGGGTCGCTGCTTCCCCCAGGTGCCGGTCTTTCGGCCGGTGGCGCACGTTGCCAGACCGACATGGAGGGAAGCGATGACGAACATGGTGGCGCTGATCGGGCGTCTGGCCCGGCCCGCTGAAGCGCGAGTGTTGCCCTCGGGCGACCGTCTGGTGGCCTACCAGGTCACCGTTCCCCGCCCGGGGGAGCGGGCCGAGTGCGTCCCCGTCGTGTGGCCGGGAGCGCCGGCCAGTGCCGCCGACCACGACGTCGACGAGACGGTCGTGGTCATCGGCCGGGTCCGCCGGCGGTTCTACCGGGCGGGAGGCAGCACCCAGAGCCGCACCGAAGTGGTGGCTGACGTGGTCGTGCCCACCCGCCACACCAAGCGGGCCAGGGCTGCCCTCGACGGCGTCCGGTTGCGTCTCGACGAGTTACTGGCAGGAACGGCGGGCTAGCGGCCGAGGCGGCGGAACACCATGCCGGTGCGCGGTTTAGGTCGGAAGAACGTGGTCTTCGGCGGCATCCGAGCCCCGGCCCGGGCCGTCTCGGCGATCTGGTCGACCGTCGCCGGGCGCAGGAGCAGGCCGACCTGGGCCCGGCCGCTGTCGACCGCCTCGACCACGTCGGTCGTGCGGTGCAGGTACTCGGTCGCATGGGCGGGCCAGGTGGCCATGACCCGCTCGAGGAGGGCGGCGTCGGGTTCGGACCGATCGTCGTGGCCGTTGGACGGGACCGGCCGGGCCAACCAGGCCCGGTCTCGGACCACGATCCCGAGGGCGCCGGCCGACGCCATCCGGGCGCCCAGGCCCTTGTGTGGCGAACCACCGTCGTCCAGTTCGAAGGGGCCGGCGAGGGCGTCGACGGGGTCGAAGTCGTCCGGCAGCGACGACAGGGCGCGGTGGATGGGCCCCACCGACAACTGATCCGTCGCCAGTTCGACCACGTAGGCGAGCACCAGATCGTGGTCCCCGGGGTGGTCGCCGGCACTCGACCGGACCTCGTCCTGCCAGGCGAGGGCCGTCTCATAGCGATGGTGACCGTCGGCGATCACCACGGGCGCCGATGCCACCGTCTCGGCCAGCGCGTCGACCAGGCCGGGTTGCGTCACCCGCCAGAGTCGGTGATGGACGCCGTCGTCGTCGGTGCAACGCGCCAGCGGCGGTCCGCTGACCTCGCACAGCCCGGAGAGGCCGGTGGCCAGCGAGAGGCCCCAGATGGGCGACAGGTTGGCTCGACACGCCCGCATCAGGTTGAGCCGGTCGTCCTTGGGCTTGGACATGGTGTGCTCGTGAGGCAGGATCCCACCCTGGCCGGGCGATACCAGCCCCAGGGCGCCGATCACTCCCGATGTCTGGCGGGGAGTCCCGTCGTCGTCGTGGAAGCCCATCTTGTAGACGTAGAACGCGGGGTCGGGATCGACGGCGAGCACGCCGGTCTCCAGCCATTCATCGAACTGGCAGCTGGCCGCCTGGTACCGGTCGCGGCCCTCGCTGGGCTGGGCCAGGTCGACATGGACCACGTTCCAGCGGCTGCGGCCCCCCAGGCTCTCGCGCTCTTCGGGCCCGATCACGTCATAGGGGGGGGCCACGACGTCGTCGAGCGACACTCGGTCGGTGTCGTAGCGGACGCCGGCAAAGGGCTCGAAGCGAGGCATCCCCCTTGCGTAGCAGATGGCACAGGCCGACCCGGACGCCGCCCGTGAAGGTGACGCCGGAACAGGTGCCGACACGCATGCGGGGCGGGTACCCTCGTTGAGGTGGGTTCTCCCTCCCACCCCCGCGAGCCAAGGACGGCGCGACATGGTGCAGAGTGACCTGTTCAAACGCTCCCTCGAGGCGGGCACCTCGTTCTTGGACCTCACGCGCGAGCGAGCCGAAGCGGTGGTCAAGGAATGGGTCGAGGCCGGCGACATGGGTCGGGGTCGGGCCAAGAAGGCGGTCGACGACCTCCTGGAGCGAAGTCACCGGGTGACCGAGGAGCTCCAATCGCTCATCCGCCGGGAGATCGGCGAGCAGTTGTCCGCCCTCGGGATTGCCACCCGCGACGACCTGGCTCGCCTGGAGGCCCGCATCGAGACGATGACGGCCGCCGGTGCCCCGGAGACGGCTGCCGCGGCGGGGCGCCGGACGACCACGCGGGCCCCGGGCACCACGTCGGCACCGGCTGGTGCCGCCACGGTCGCATCGGTCACGACTTCGACCGGCGCAGCCAAGGGCGCGGCCAAGACCGCCAGCAAGGGCGCGGCCAAGACCGCTAGCAAGGGCGCGGCCAAGACCGCCAGCACGGGCGCGGCCAAGACGGCAAGCACAGGCCCGGCCAAGACCGCCAGCAAGGCCGCCAGCGGGGCTCAGGGGGGGACACGAGCCGCCCCCGCGCGGCGACGGCCGCACGGCGCCCCGCCCGCCGGCGCTGGCGACGGCGGTGGCCCCGCCCCCGGCACAGCCCCCTGAGCCCGCCGCGCCGCCGCCTCGACGTCGAGTTGGTACGGCGCGGCCTGCTGCCCAGCCGGGAGCGGGCCCGGAGCGAGATCGACGCCGGGCGGGTCACGGTCGGGGGCGCGCCTGCGGTCAAGGCGTCCCGCCTGGTGGCGCCGGGCGAGGCCGTCGCGCTGGATGGCCCGCCGCCGCCCTACGTCAGCCGGGGCGGCAAGAAGCTGGCTGCCGCCCTTGACATCTTCCCCGTCACCGTCGCTGGTGCCGATGCTCTCGATGCCGGAGCGTCCACCGGCGGGTTCACCGACTGCCTCCTCCAGGCCGGCGCCGCCCACATCCACGCCGTGGACGTCGGCCGGGGCCAGCTCCACCAGAGCCTGCGAGCCCACCCACGGGTGACCGTGGTCGAGCGCACCAACGTCCGCCACCTGAGCCTCGACGCCCTCGACCGGACCGGCCGCCCGTTCTCGTTGGTGGTGGCCGACCTGTCGTTCATCTCGCTGGCCACGGTGGCCCCAGCCCTGGTCGGCCTGGCCGCCCCCGGCGCCGATCTCATCGTCCTGGTCAAGCCCCAGTTCGAGGCCGGGCGTGTCGAGGCCGACCAGGGGCGAGGGGTGATTAGCGCCCCAGAGGTGTGGCGCAGGGTGCTGATGGAGGCCGTCGGCGCCCTGGGGACGGCCGGGGCCGCCATGATGGGGCTCATGGTGTCACCCCTTCTCGGGGCGAGGGGCAACGTCGAGTTCCTCGCTCATCTCGTGGCCGCGGCGCCGTCGGGGGAGTCCGGAGGGGTCGACGGTCCGGCGCTCGACCCGGCCGTGGACGCGGCGGTGCATGCAGCCATCTCCCTTCGCCGGGCGACGACGAAGGGGGACAGCGGTGGTCAAGCCCGGGACTGAGCGCCGTTCGGGCCAGGTCTGGCCGACCAAGACCGTCGTCCTGGTCGTCAACGTCCGTCGTCGCCGGGCGGCCGAGCTGGCCCAGAAGACGGCCGAGTGGCTCATCGCCGCCGGCCACGAGGTGCGAGTCCCTGCCGACGATGCCGCCGACCTCGGGCTCGACAAGTACCGATGTGGCCCTGATGATCTCGCACCGGGTGCCGATCTGGCCGTGAGCATGGGTGGCGACGGCACCATCCTGCGCACCGTCGGCCTGGTGGCGGCCGACGGGGTCCCGGTGCTCGGTGTCAGCCTCGGACGCCTGGGATACCTCGCCAATGTGGAGCCCGATGACCTGCAGGACGCCTTCGGGCGCTTCGTCGGGGGAGACTTCACCCTCGACGAGCGCCTCCTGCTACGGGTCGAGGTCGTCCCCGGCACCGAAGCGATCGAGCAGCCCGACGCGGGCGCCCGGCATGGGGTCCATCTGGCGCTCAACGAAGCCGTGGTGGAGAAGCCGTCGCCCGGCCAGGTCGTGCGGGTGGCGGTCACCGTCGACGGTGGCTTCTTCACCAGCTACGCCGCCGACGGCATGATCGTGGCCACCCCCACCGGGTCCACCGCCTACGCCTTCTCGGCCCGGGGACCCATCATCGCGCCCGCCCACCGCTGCATGCTGCTGTCGCCGGTGTCGCCCCACATGGCCTTCGACCGCAGCATGGTGTTCGGCGCCGAGCAATCCCTCCGTCTGGAGGTCCTCGACCGGCCGGCCCGTCTTATCATCGACGGGCGGGAGCTGGGCTCGGTCGGTCCGGGAGCGTCCATCACCTGCACGGCGGCGGAGGAGACGGCACGCTTCGTCGTCGTGACCCCTCGAGATTTCTACGGAGTCCTCAAGGCCAAGTTCGGCCTGGCCGATCGCTGATGCGGACCGATCGCTGATGCTGGCCGAACTGCACGTGCGCGACCTCGGCGTGATCGCCGACCTGAGCATCGTGTTCGGACCGGGAATGACCGCCCTCACCGGCGAGACCGGGGCGGGCAAGACTCTGGTGGTGGAGGCCATCGAATTGCTGATCGGTGGTCGGGCCGACCCGGTGCTGGTCCGTCCCGAGACGGCGGAGGCACTGGTCGAGGGACGGTTCGTGACCGACGAGGACGAATGCGTGCTGGGTCGCGCCGTCCCCCGTTCGGGACGGTCGCGGGCCTACGTCGACGGTCGTCTGGCCACCGTCGCCGAACTGGGTGACCGGGGCCGTCGGCTGGTCGACCTCCACAGCCAACACGGCCAGCAGTCACTGCTGTCCCCTCGCGTGCAGCGCCAGGCCCTCGACCGTTTCGGGGCCGTCGACCTCGGCCCTCTCGCCGAGGCCCGGGCCCGCCTGGGCGCGGCCGTTGCCGCCCTCGCCGCCTCGGGCGGTGACGCCCGAGCCCGGGCCCGGGAGATCGACTTGCTGGGCTTCCAGGTGAGCGAGCTCGCCGCCGCCGCCCTCACCGACGCCGACGAGGACCAGGCCCTGGCCGCCGAGGAGGATCTGCTGGCGCAGGCCGAGTCCTACCGAACCGCTGGCGGCCTCGCTCACCAGGCTCTGGCCGGCGATGGTGGCGCGAGCGACGACCTGGGCCTGGCCGTGGCCACCCTTGGCGGTTGTCGCCACTTCGCCCCCATCGAGGAGCGGTTGCGAGCGGCGACCGTCGAGGTGTCGGAGGCGGCCGCCGACCTGCGGGCGGCAACGGAGGCCATCACTCTCGACCCCGCTCGCCTGGAGGCGGTCATCGAGCGTCGCCGACTGCTCCGGGAGCTCTGCCGGAAGTACGGTGAGCAACTGATCGACGTCATGGCCTACGAAGTGGAAGCCCGGGGTCGCCTGGCCGAGCTCGAGGCCCACGGCCCAAGAGTGGCCGCCCTGGAGGCCGAGCGCACCCGGGCCATCGCCGACGTGTCCACAGCCGGCGCGGCCGTCGGGCGGGCTCGTTGCCGGGCGGCGCCTCGGCTTTCCGCGGCCGTGGAGGCCCATCTGCACGGTCTGGCCATGGCCCGGGCCCGCTTCGAGGTCGAGGTGGGCGACGATCCCGGCGACGACGTGACGTTCCTGCTCGGGGCCAACCCCGGCGAGGCGGCCCAGCCCCTGGCCAAGGTGGCGTCGGGCGGTGAGCTGGCCCGCACCTGCCTCGCCGCCCGCCTGGTGCTCACCGACGCCCCGCCCACGCTGGTGTTCGACGAGGTCGACGCCGGCGTCGGTGGGCAGGCGGCCCTGGCCGTGGGCCGGGCCCTGGCCGGGCTGGCCGCCGACCACCAGGTGTTGGTCGTCACCCATCTGCCCCAGGTGGCTGCCTTCGCCGACCGACAGATCGCCGTCACCAAAGCCGAGCAGGCCGGCCGCACCATCACCCGGGCCACGCCCTTGGAGGGCCGGGACCGCGTGGTCGAGCTGTCCCGCATGCTGTCGGGCCAACCGTCGAGCACGACCGCCCAGGGCCACGCCGAGGAGTTGCTGAGCACGGCACTGCGGGAGCGAGGGCGATGATGGCCGGACGTCGCGACGAGCGCGACACGCTCCCCGCTCCCGCCACTGCCGCTGCCGCTGCGTCTGCCACTGCCGCTGCGTCTGCCACTGCCGCTGCCGCTGCGTCTGCCACTGCCGATGCCGTCGCACCGGCCCGACCCATCCCCCGGTCCCGGCTCGGGCGCATGGGGCGCCGAGGCGAGCAGCGGCTGGCAGTCGCTGCCGGCGTCGACGCCTCGGGGCCCCAGGCCGCCCCCCCCTTCCCCACCGGGGCAACCGCGCCTGCACCGGTCGGAGCCGCGCCGGCTTCACGCTCGGAACTGGTGGGCGTGGCCCGTGTCGATCGGCGCACGAAAGTCCTGTTGTCCCGGGTGCAGCCCGGCGAGGTGGCCGTGGTCGATCATGAAGACCTCGACCGCCTGGCCGTCGAGGGCCTGATCCGGGCCAGGGTGGGGGCGGTGGTCAACACGACCCGTTCGATCTCCGGCCGGTACCCCAACGTGGGGCCCCTTCTCCTGGCCGCCGCCGGCATCCCGCTCATTGACGAGGTGGGCCCCGACGTGATGGCGGCGGTGAGCGAGGGTCAGCTGGTGCGGATCCAGGCCAACCAGGTGTTCGTCGGTACCGCCCTGGTGGGCTCGGGTGTGCGTCACTCCCTCGAGTCGCTCGAAGCCCAACTCGAGGTGGCCAAGCAGTCGGTGAGCGACGAGCTGGGCCGCTTCGCCGAGAACACCCTTTCCTACCTGGCTCGCGAGCACCACCTGCTCACCGACTCGCCGGTGCTGCCCGACCTCACCACCGACATCACCGGACGGCACGTGCTCGTCGTTGTGCGGGGGATGGACTACCGCGACGACCTCAACGCCCTGCGCTCCTACATCCGCGAGGTGAGGCCCGTGCTGGTCGGCGTCGACGGGGGCGCCGACGCCCTGCTCGAAGCGGGCCACCGGCCCGACCTGATCATCGGCGACTTCGACTCGGTCTCCGACACAGCCCTGCGCTGCGGGGCCCAGCTCGTCGTGCACGCCTATCCCGGCGGCCACGCCCCCGGCGCCACCCGTCTGTCCGAGCTGGGCCTCGACCACACCGTGTTCGAGGTCACCGGCACCAGCGAGGACGTGGCCATGCTCCTCGCCTACGAGAAGCGCGCCGAGCTCATCGTGGCTGTGGGCACCCATGCGTCAATGGTCGAGTTCCTCGACAAGGGACGTGAGGGGATGGCGTCGACGTTCCTCGTGCGCCTGAAGGTGGGCCCCATCCTCGTCGACGCCAAGGGTGTGAACCGCCTCTACCAGAGCCGTGTGCGTCGGGGCGACATGCTCGTACTGGTCGCCGCCGCCCTCCTCGCCATGTTCGTGATCGTGGCCGTGGCCCAGCCCCTCCACGTGTTCCTGCGGGCGCTGTCGCTCAGCCTGCGCGACACCTGGCAGACTCTGTTCGGCACCTGAGGCGATGGTCAACCTTCGCTACCACGTGGTCTCCCTGATCGCCGTGTTCCTGGCTCTCACGGTCGGCATCGTCATGGGCTCCACCGTCGTCGACCGGGTGACCGTCGACGCCCTCAACGAGCGCGTCACCAGCGTCGGTCGGTCGGTGAACGCGGCCCAGGCCGAGAACAGCCGTCTGAGCGCCCAGCTCGGGACCATCCGGGACTTCGCCGACCAGTCACGCGACCAGCTCGTCCGCGGCCGCCTCAAAGGTGTGCCGGTGCTGCTGGTCGCTCTCACCGGCATCGACCGCAAGCCCGTCGACGGGCTGCGCCAGGCCCTCGTCACCTCCCAGGCGACAATGGCCGGCAGCCTGTGGTTGACGGCCAAGATGCGCCTGGACAACGACGCCGACCTGCGGGCCATGGCTGCGGCCCTCGACGTGGCCGTCGACCGACCGGAGGTTCTGCGCCGCCTGGCCCTGGCCAGGGTGACCGAGGCCCTGGCCGGGAGCACCGACGCCAACCCCAACCCGGCCCTGGCCGCGCTGACCACCGCCGGCTTCGTGACCTACGAGGCCCCGCCCGGCCAGGCGACGGCCACCATCGGACCGAACGTCGCCCTTCCTCCGGGGCTGCGGGTCGTGGTCGTCTCGGGTGCCGGCGCCGACGTCGGCGACGACCAAGTGGCCATGCCCCTCGCGCGCGATCTCGGTCAGTCGCCGGGTCGCCTGGTGGCAGCCGAATCGGGCCAGGACACCCCCGGGGGACGGGGCGTGTTCGTGGGGCTGGTGCGCAAGGACGACGCCCTCGCCTCCCGGGTGTCGAGCGTCGACAACCTGGAGTCACCCATGGGCCAGGCCGCCACCGTGCTCGCCCTGGAAGCCCTGGCCGGGCCCCGAACCGGCCACTTCGGCGTGGGCCCCGGCGCCCAGCGCCTGCTGCCCGCCAACCAGGCATGAGCGACGGGGCGGCCGGGGCTGAGTCACCCGCGCCCGGCCCGGCAGGGCCAGGGCGGGGTGCGCCCCCGGCCGACCCGGACCTCGGGCGCCACACGGCCCAGATCACCGTCGGAAACCTGGCCTCACGGATCACCGGCCTGATGCGGGTGATGGCTGTCGCCGCCGCCCTGGGGACCACGTTCCTGGGCAACACCTACCAGACCGCCAACCTCGTCTCCAACATCGTGTTCGAGCTCCTGGCTGCCGGCCTTCTCTCCTCGGTGCTCGTGCCCACCTTCGTCCGCCTGGTCGACGCCCGGCGCGGCGACGAGGCCGAGGAGGTGGCCGGGGCCCTCCTGGGGCTCGCCCTCGTCGTCCTCGGCGCGGTGACGGTGGCGGCCATGGTGGCTCGGACGTGGATCATGCGTGGTCTCACCGTGGCTGTCGACGACCCCCTGGTGCGGGCCCAGGAGGTCCGGCTGGGCTCGTTCCTGCTCCTGGTGTTCCTCCCCCAGACGCTGCTGTACGCCGTGGGCGCCGTCGTCACCGCCCTGCTGCACGGCAGCCGTCGCTTTGCCGCCGCCGCCTTCGCCCCGGTGGCCAACAACGTGGTGGTGGTGGTCACCATGGCCGTGTTCTGGGCCATCGGCGGCGGTGAGTCACACGGCACCGGTGGCCTCACCGTCGGCGGTCCCGAGCGGCTGGTGCTTGCCGTCGGCACCACCGCGGGGGTGGCGGCCATGACGCTGGTCGCCGTCTTGGGCGCGTGGCGCGCAGGCTTCGCCCTGCGGCCCCGTTGGAACCCCGCCCACGCCGGGCTGCGGACCCTCGGCCGGGCCGGCTTGTGGGGTATCGCCTACCTGGCCCTCAACCAGGCGCTCGTCGCCATCACCTTGGTGCTGGCCAATCAGGTCGAGGGGGGCGTCGTGGCCTACCAGATCGCCTTCACCGTTTTCTTGCTCCCCTTTGCCGTGGGCGCCCATCCGACCCTCACTGCCGTGTACCCCCGACTGGTCACCGAGGCCGCAGCCCGGCGGTGGGGTGAGTTCGCCGAGCGCCTGTCCGGCGCCACGGCAACCATCGTGTTCCTCGTGGCCCCGGCGGCGGCCCTGCTCGTCGCCCTCGGGCGCCCGGCCCTGGGCGTCGTCGCCTTTGGCCAGCTCGACGCCGCCGGCGCCACGTTGGTGGCCCGGGTGCTGGCCGGCTACGGCATCGGACTGCTGGGCTACGCCTGCTTCCAGCTGTTCACCCGGGCCTCCTACGCCAGCGGGGACATGCGCGCGCCGGCGCTCGTGAACGGGGCCATGGCGGCCGCAGGCTCGGCGCTGATGATGGTCGCCTTCGCCCTCGCGTCGGGAGGCACCCGGGTGGTGGTCCTCGGCCTGGCCTACTCGGCGGTGACGGTCGCCGGTGCCGTGGGGCTGGCGGTGATCGTGGGGCACCAGGTGGGTCACAGCTGTATCGATCTCGGTTCACTCGGTCGGGGCCTGGTGTGCGGGGTGGCGGCCGGCGTGACCGCCCGCCTCGTTGCCGATCGGATCGCCGGAGGTGGGCGGGTGGCCGACGCCCTGGCCGTCGTCGTGGCGACAACTGCGGCGGTTGCCGTGTACATCGGTGGCCAGTGGGGCCTCGGCGCGCCGGAGCTGCGCCGTCGCCTGGAGTCGAACTGATGCTCGTCATCGCAGTGGTGGCGGCCCGGGACCGGGCCGACACGGTGGGGCCCACCGTCGCCGCCCTCGCCGCTCTCGACCGAGTGGGATCGGTGTGGGTGGTCGACGACGGCTCCACCGACGCGACGGCCTCGGTGGCCGCCGGTGCAGGGGCCACGGTCGTGCGTCTGCCCGCCAATGTGGGCAAGGGGGGAGCGGTCGCCGCCGGGGTGGCGGCGACCCCCCACGCCGACGTCTACCTGCTGGTCGACGCCGACGTGGGCTCCACCGCGGCGAGGGCCGACGCCCTCCTCGACCCGGTGCTCGACGGCGACGCCGAGATGACCGTCGCCGTCCTCCCCGGAGCCGACGGCCGGGGCGGGTTCGGGCTCGTGCGCACCCTGGCCGGCGCGGGGATCAACCGGGCCTGCGGGTTCCGGGCCCGGGCCCCGCTGTCGGGCCAGCGAGCCGTATCCGGCGAATTGCTCCGACGCCTCGACCTGGCGGCGCGCTTCGGCCTGGAGACGGCGCTGACCATCGACGCGGTGCGCGCCGGCGCCCGGGTGCGCGAGATCGACGTGGCCCTCGAGCATCGCCAGACCGGGCGCAACGTGGCCGGGTTCGTCCACCGGGCCGGCCAGGGTCGCGACATCGTCGTGGCCCTGGCTCCCCGTCTGGCGCCGGCACGCCGGAGCCGGCGGTGATCCGTCTCGCCGTGGCCCTGGTGGTCGGTGTCGTGGGAGGCCGCCTGGCCTGGTTGGCGTGCCGGCCCATCTTCGCCAGCCCGGCACTGCGCCGCCCCAACTGGCGTGACCGTCCCGTCCCCACGGCTGCCGGACTGATCCTGCCGCTCGTGGTCATGGGCACGGAGGCGGGCCGGGCCGTGTTCGGCGCCTTCGGGGTGGGGACGCCGGGTACCACGCCGACCAGGTTGGCGGTGCTCGTGACCGTGCTCGGGTTCGCCCTGTTGGGTGCGGTCGACGACGTGGTCGGCACGGGCGACCAGCGGGGCTTTCGCGGTCACCTCGGGGCCCTGGCCCGGGGCCGCCTGACCACGGGAACGCTCAAGCTCGTCGGCGGGGTGACGTTGGCCGTGGCCGTGGCCGGGTCCCTGCTCGGACAGGCCCCGCTGCGACTGGCCGGCGACGCCGCCCTCATCGCCCTGTGTGCCAATGCCGCCAACCTGTTCGATCGGGCGCCGGGCCGGGTCATCAAGGTGGGGGTTGTCGCCTTCGCCGTGCTCGTGGCCGTGGCGGGGGAGCGCGCCCGGCTGGGTCCCGTAGCCGTGGTGATGGGGACGGCGCTCGGTTTGCTGTTCGACGACCTGCGCGAGCACCTCATGGTCGGCGACGCCGGCGCCAACGCCCTCGGAGCCGTCCTCGGATTGGGCCTGGTCGTGGCTGGGTCACCCCTGGTGCGCACCATCGCCTTGGTCGTCGTCGTCGCCGTCAACGTGGCCGGGGAGCTGGTCTCGTTCAGCAGGGTGATCGACGCCGTCCCCCCGTTGCGCGCCATCGACCGGGCCGGCCGCCTCCCCTGAGCTCGTCGTCCGAAGGCAGCACCGCACCGGCGGGCGTGACGTGACCCCGATCAGACTTCGTCTGGGGCAGTGGCCGCCGCCCGGGCGCTGTCGGGATGGGGTGGGGCCAACGGCGGCGCCGAGGCCAGGCCGTTCAGGACGTCGATCATGGCCCGGAGGCGGCCGTGATTGGCGCGGTCGAACTCGAAGCTGATCCGGGCCAGGTCGAGATGATCGTCGTCGGTCACTTCGACCGCCAGCGGCCCGGTGACGTCGATGACGCCGCGCGCGCAGATGTCGGCGAACTCGCGGTTCAACCGGGCCAGCTCGTCGGGACCGGGCGCAGCCCGCAGTCGCACCACCAACCGGGCCCCGACCCACCGGACCGAGTGGTAGTTGCGGTAGAACCCGAGGATCTCGTTCACCGCCG
The DNA here is from genome assembly GCA_051001215.1 of Acidimicrobiales bacterium. Lineage (GTDB taxonomy): Bacteria > Actinomycetota > Acidimicrobiia > Acidimicrobiales > AC-14 > DATAQC01. The sequence continues at coordinate 25,604 of JBPCNP010000106.1, read as the reverse complement.
TCGTCACGTCGTCGGTGATGCGACACAGCAGCATGTCGTGGGGTCCGGCTAACCCCCGACCGACCACCTCGGTGCCGATGAAGCGCTCCCAGGCCCGCCAATACCCACCGCCGGGGACATCGAGGAGGACGATCGGCGCCGGCGCCGCCTTGCCCATCTGGAGCAGGGTCAGGAGCTCGAAGATCTCGTCGAGAGTGCCGAAGCCACCGGGGAGGCCGACGAAGCCGGCCGACTCCTTCATGAGCATGAGCTTGCGGGTGAAGAAGTACTTCATGACCACGTGCTTGCGGTCGTCACCGACGAAGGTGTTCGCCCCCTCGAAGGGGAGACGGATGTTGACCCCGAGGGAGTGGTCGGGACCGGCGCCTTCGGTGCCCGCGGCCATGATCCCCGGTCCCGCGCCGGTGACGATCATCCATCCGGCACCCGCGAGGGCGGCGGCCAGGTCGCGGGTCTGGCTGTAGAGGGGGGCGTCGGGCAGGGTCCGGGCCGACCCGAAGATGGTCACCTTGGGCACGTTGCGCCAGGGTGCGAAGACCCGGAAGGCCCGACGCATCTCCTTGAGGGCGGAGTTGGTGATCTTGAGGTCCAGGCGTTCGGTGTCGTCACCCGCCAGGCCCACCGCAGAGGCCAGGATCTCGAAGAGCTGGTCCCGGTCGTGGTCGGCGCCCGACGAGTCGAGGAGCTCGTCGAGGTGGGCGTCGAGCAGGTTGTCGCCGGTGCGGGGACGGGGCGGCCGCTTGCGGCCGGGCTCGGTCACCGTCTGCCCCGGTCCCGCCGTTGGTGCGCCACTTGTTTGGTCGGTCCCCGGTCGGGAACGATGGTGAACGTGTCGCCCTGGGACCTGCTGTTCGTGCCGCTCTCGCTGGGCCTCATCTTCTCCCTGTTGTTCGTGGTCTCGTGGTTCGAGCAGCGGGTGCTGTCGCCCCGGTCGTTGATCCTGCACAGTGCCCGTTCCCGGGGCACCCGTCCCGACCAGGTCGAGGCCCTGGTGGCCGCCCAGTCCCAGCGCCTCCTCGAGGGTCTACCCCGACCCTCCGACGACGCCGGATGACCGGTCAGGCCCGTACCACCCGGCCGTACAGGGTCGTGCGTTGCTCCAGGACCCGGTCGGCCGGGATCATGGCCGCGAAGGAGGCCTCGTCCATGCACTGACCGTGGCTGGCCCCCGCGGCGCGGGAGATGTTCTCGTCCATCAACGTCCCCCCGAGGTCGTTGGCCCCAGCCGCGAGGATCTGGCGGGCCCCCTCGGCACCGACTTTGACCCAGGAGGCCTGCACGTTGGGGATCAGGTGGCGGTAGGCGATGCGGGCCACCGCGTGCATCAGCAGGACTTCGCGGAACGTGGGCCCGCGCCGGGCCTTGCCCTGCAGATAGATGGGGGCGGCCATGTGGACGAACGGCAGGGGCACAAACTCGGTGAACCCCCCGGTCTCGGCCTGCAGGGCCCGCGTTCGCACCAGGTGACGGGCCCAGTGCCGAGGCTGCTCCACGGCGCCGAACATGATGGTGATATTGGACCGCAGCCCGACCCGGTGGGCCGTGCGGTGGGCCTCGAGCCACTGTTCGCTGTCGATCTTGTCGGGGCACAGGACGGCCCGCACCTCGTCGTCGAGGATCTCCGCGGCCGTCCCCGGTAGCGACCGCAGCCCGGCGTCGACCAACCGCAGGAGATAGTCGGCCAGCGGCTCACCCAGGCGATGAGCACCCTCGGTGACCTCCAGAGCGGTGAAGCCATGGACGTGGATGTCGGGCGCCGCCTCCTTCACGGCCCGGCACACGTCGATGTAGTAGTCGCCGTCGAAGCTCGGGTGGATCCCTCCCTGGAGGCACACTTCGGTGGCCCCGGCGTCCCACGCCTCGGCCACCCGTCGCTGGATCTCGTCGACGCCCAGCAGGTAGGGCTGGCCCCGGAGGTTGAGTGACAGCGGGCCCTTGGAGAACGCACAGAACCGGCACTTGAACGTGCACACGTTGGTGTAGTTGATGTTGCGGTTGGCCACCCAGGTGACGACGTCGCCGACCATCTTCCGGCGCAGGTCGTCGGCCACGTCGGCCACGCCCTCGACCTCGCGACCCCGGGCCGAGAAGAGGGTGACGATCTCGTCCTCACCCACCTCGTGCCCGGCCAGGACGCCGGCCAGGACGTCGCCCACCGGCCCTCCGGTCTCAGCCGGCGCCGGCACCCCGCTCGGGCCCGGGCGCCCGGGGAGCAGCGGGGGAGGGGCCACCTCGGCTCCCGAGTACCAGGCGTCGTCGCGACCCAGGCCTTCGGCGTCGGCCCGGTCGAGCACCATCGGGCGCAGGGCGGGGTCGAACCACCGGTCGGGCGCCCCGACCATCTCGGGGTAGGCGGTCAGGCGGGGGGCCAGGGTCCGGCCCCGCGCCTCGGTCACCTGGCGCAGCCGCTCGACGGCCGGCCACGCCCGCTCGGGGTTGACGTGGTCGGGGGTGACGGGCGAGACCCCGCCCCAGTCGTCGATGCCGGCGTCGAGCAGCCGCCCGAAGTCGTCCGAGAGGTTGGGCGGTGCCTGGAGATGGATGTCGTCGGGGAGGAGGATGCGGGCCGCGGCCACCGTCCAGAGGTACTCGTCGGCCGGGCAGGGCGGCGCCGCGTGCATGGCCGTGCCCGCCTTGGGCAGGAAGTTCTGCACGATCACCTCCTGCACGTGGCCGTGGCGGCGATGGCTGGCAGCGATGGCCTCGAGCGCCTCGAAGCGGTCGGCCCGGGATTCGCCGATGCCCACGAGGATGCCGGTGGTGAACACGATGGCCAGCTCGCCGGCCGTCTCCAGGGTGGCGAGGCGGCGCTGCGGTGTCTTGTCGGGTGAGCCCACGTGGCAGGCCAGACCCGGGTTCAGGGACTCGAGCATCATTCCCTGGGACACGGCGACCGTGCGCAGGCGGGCCAGGTCGTCTGGCCCGAGAGCGCCGGCGTTGGCGTGGGGCAGGAGCCCCGTCTCCTCTACGACGAGCCGGCAGGCGGCGACGAGGTAGTCGACGGTGGATGCGAACCCGGCCTCGTCGAGCCACTGGCGAGCCGCGGGCCAGCGCTGCTCGGGGTACTCACCCAGGGTGAACAGGGCCTCGTGGCAGCCGGCCACCAACCCGGCCCGGGCGATGGCCAAAACCTGGTCGAGCGAGAGGAAGGGGGCCTCGACGCGGGCAGGGGCGGTTGCGAAGGTGCAGTAGCCGCACCGGTCCCGGCACAGGCGGGTGAGCGGCACGAAGACCTTGGGGGACCAGGTGACCCGGGAGCCGTGGGCCTGCCGGCCCCGGGCCGACGCGGCGGCGAGCAGGTCGGGCAGGGGAGCGGCCAACACGTCGGTGGGGACCACGCTCGCCACCCTACGCCGCCTCCCGCTGTCTGTGGCCCGGGGAACGGGTGGCCCCCGGGGTACCGTCGCATGCATGGCTGCGCCGTCCGTGAACCCGGGCCCCGCCCAGGGGTGACGGCGTGCGCAAGATCCTCCTTCTGCTTCTCGTGATCGTCGTGGGCCTGCTGATCGCAGCCGACGTGGCCGCCCGGCGGACGGTCGAGGCCCAACTCGAGAGCCGCATCCGGGTCGCAGTGGCGTCGGCCGACGGGGTGCCCCCCGACGCGGTGACGGTCCACGTCGACTCCGTCCCCTTCCTGGCCAGGTTGGCCTTCACCGGGAACGTGTCGGGCGTGCGGGCATCGGTCGCCGGGGTCGCGGTCGAGGGCCTGCGCTTCTCCAGGGTCGCCGTCGACCTGCGTGACGTGCACATCGACCGCGATCGCCTCGTGCTTCACCGCCAGGTCGACATCAAGACGATCGGCCACGGCATGGCGGTCGGTGAAGTCACCCAGGCCGACCTTCGCCGGGCCCTCGACGGCGTGCCCATCGTGCTCGGCGACGGAACGATCGGCGTCACCGTGGCCGGGGTGAGGGCATCGGTGTCAGCCGCCGTGGTCAACGGTGTCCTGCGCCTGTCGGCGGGAGGCATCCGGTTGCCCGCCATCACCCTTCCCAAGACGCCGCTGCTCCCCTGCGTCAGCCAGGCCGCGTCGGTGCCCGGCCGGTTGGTCCTTTCGTGTGCCGTCGACCAGGTGCCTCGCGAGATTCTCCGCCGGGCTGCTCCGCCGTCGACAGGCGCCCGGGCCTCCCGGCCGGCAGCGACGGGCTGAGCCTGTCTAGTTTGGCCCCCGGAGACTCTGGCCGGGGAGACGAAAGGCGCTGATCGGACATGGTCGACGACGAAGGAACCGTCCCCGGGGAGGCCGAGGATGGGACGCGGGCCAACCACGGGGCGAGCGTGCCCCGGGGACTGGCCCGGGTTCCCCAGTCGAGCCTGCCCCAGGGTCGGTACGGTCGCATGTTCCGCCGCCTGCGCCCGAGCTCGCCCACTGACGCCAGCCTGCGGGCCCTGGCCGACTCGATGGGACCCTTCCCCGTCCCGCCCACGGTCCCGACCCTCACCCCGGTCGGGGCCACAACGACGACGACCGCACCGACGACACCCGCACCGGCGGCGGCGGCAACTGCGGCCGCGCCGTCCATCCAGCCCGGCGAGAACCCCGACCTTCCCGCCGGCTACACCTACCTGGGCCAGTTCGTCGGCCACGACATCACCTTCGACCCCGTCTCCAGCTTGGAACGGGCCAATGACCCCGATGCCCTGGTGTCGTTCCGCACCCCGCGTTTCGACCTCGACTCGCTCTACGGCACCGGTCCGGCCGACAGTCCCTGGCTCTACGACCAGGATGACCCGGTCAAGTTGCTGATCGGGCGCAACACGGGCCCCGATGACGAACCCGTGGACCTGCCCCGCAACCAGCAGGGCCGGGCCCTGATCGGCGACCCCCGCAACGACGTCCATGTGATCATCTCCCAGCTCACGCTGGCATTCCTCCGGTTCCACAACGCGGTCGTCGATCACCTGCGCGATCAGTTCGTGCCCGACACCGAACTGTTCGACGAAGCACAACGCCTGGCCCGGTGGCATTACCAGTGGATGGTGATCGAGGAGTACCTCCGTCCCCTCGTGGGCTCCGAGATCCTTGACCGGGTCCTCGTCACCGACGAGGCCACCGGAGCGCGCCACGCCCAGCTGAGGTTCTTCCGGTGGAAGCAGCAACCCTTCATGCCTGTGGAGTTCTCGGTGGCGGCGTTCCGCTTCGCCCACAGCCAGGTGCGGGCCACCTACCAGTTGAACGCCACGCTCGACCCGAAGCACATCTTCCTGCCCACGCTCGACCCCGCCCCCCTCGAGCACCTCGGGGGGTTCCGGCCGCTGCCCCGGGGGTGGACGATCGACTGGGGCTTCTTCTTCGTCGTCGGCGGGTCGTCACCGCAGCTCAGTCGCAGGATCGACACCAAGGTGACCGGTCCCATGGCTCAGCTCCCGCCGATGCTCGACCGGGCGCGGCGCCCGCTGGCCCTGCTCGACCTCCTCCGTGGGAAGGCGTTGGGCCTGCCCTCGGGCGAGGCCGTGGCCAGGGCCATGGGCACGGGCGTCCCCGATGCCGAGCTGAGCCTCGTCGCGCCGACGCCGCTGTGGTACTACCTGCTGCGCGAGGCCGAGGTGGTGAACGAGGGGCGTCGACTGGGGCCGACCTCGGCGACGATCGTCGCCGAGGTCTTCGTGGGCCTGCTCGACGGCGACCCGTCGTCGTTCCTACGGGCGGCTCCGAACTGGGCCCCGACGCTGCCGAGAGCCGAACCGGGACGGTTCACCATCGTCGACCTCCTCCGTTTCGCGGGCGTGGCACCTGAGCCTGCGTTCGGCGAGACGCAACCAAAGCCTGGCGCCCACGGCGTTGGTGCGCGACAGTCTCTGCGACCCTCCTGAGTTTCCGGGACCCTTGGCGAAAGGCGAGTTCATGGCGAGAGCCACCGACACCGACCAGTACGTCCTTCTCCCCTCGCAGGGACTAAGAGCCGGCTCCACGGCTGTCGACGCCCAGGCCCGGGAGGTGTTGCTCGGCGCCGAGGATGCCCGCGGCGGTCGCTCCCTCCGAATCGACGGGCGCCAGGTCCCCCTCAACGTGATCGATTCCATCGGTCCCAATGGCGCCAAGCTGGTGGAGCTCTCGCCCGCGTCCGCACTGGCCCTGCGCTCGCTGCGGCCCGGGCTGCGCCTCGTGCCCCTCACCTACTACACCCCCGCCATCGCCCCGATCCCCGAGGTCGAGAGTCACCCGGTCGTCACCGCCGGTCGTGCCGCGGCGGCCGATACCGTCACCCTGACGGTGGTCTCCAAGACGGATAAGGCGCCGGTGGCCGGGGCCATCGTCGTGGCCTTTGTCGACTTCAACGCCCACACCGGTGCCCAGGGCGTCACCGACGGCTCCGGCCAGGTCAACCTGGCCTTGGGCGGTGCGTCCGCTCAGATCCAGCGTCTCTACGTCTACCCGGTCGAGGGCTACTGGAGCATGATCAAGAAGAACTTCACCATCAGCGCAGGGACAACGGTCGCCCTCGCCCCTCTCGACCTGGCCTATGTCGACGGGCTGCGCTACTTCTACCCGAACCCCGCCGACACCGCGGGCAACGGTGTCACCGTCGGGGTGATCGACACCGGTGTGGCCGCCCATCCGGACCTGGTGATCTCGGGCGGGGCCAACACCGTCCCCGGTGAGGACCCGAAGAACTTCGGCGACAACGGCCAGCATCACGGCACCCATGTGGCCGGGATCATCGCCGCCCGGGGCAAAGCGCCGACGGGCATCCGGGGCGTGGCCCCGGGTGTGGCCCTGCGGGCCTACCGCGTGTTCGGCCAGGGCAGCGGTAGCGCCTCGAGCTTCGCCATCGCCAAGGCCATCGACCAGGCCGTCACCGACAAGTGCGACCTGCTCAACATGAGCCTGGGCGGGGGCCAGGCCGACCCCACGTTGAAGGCGGCGGTCGAAGATGCCCGGGCCGGCGGGAGCCTCTGCATCATCGCTGCCGGCAACGACAGCCGCGGCCCTGTGAGCTTCCCCGCCTTCGACGAGATGGCTCTCGCCGTATCGGCCATGGGCCGCAAGGGCACCTTCCCCACGAGCTCCACCGAAGCCGGTGACGTGGCCGCCCCCTACGGCACCGACAAGAAGAACTTCATCGCCTCGTTCTCCAACGTGGGGCCCCAGGTCGACCTCGTCGGACCCGGGGTGGGGATCATGTCGACGGTGCCCGGGGGCTACGAGGAGATCAGCGGAACGTCGATGGCCTGCCCGGCCGTCACGGGTGCGGCGGCGCGGGCCCTCAGTGCCACCATCTTGAAGATGAAGCGCAACGCAGCCCGGTCGGCGGCCATGGTGAGCGCCATCTTGGCCACGGCCCAGCCTCTGGGCTTCGGTCCCACCTTCGAGGGCCACGGCATGCCCCGGCCGAAGTAGCGGCGCCGTGGCCAAGGCCAGGTTCGTCCTGCGCTACCGGGGGGAGGGCGCCAAGCCCGAGGCCGACGTGGAGCGGGTGCGAGCACTGGCCGACACTGTGGTCGTCGACGACTCGTCGCCTCGGATGCTGCTGGTGGAGGCGCAGGACGGACCCCTTCGTGACCTCCTCGGCTCGCTACCCGACTGGTTGATGGCACCGGAGCAGACCTATGCGGTGCCCGACACACGCAAGAAGGTGGAGCGACCTCCGGACTGACCACCCTGGTCCGGCGCTGCGCTGTGCGCTAGGTTCGACTCGACATCTGCGCATCGACTGACGGGGTGCTCTCGCACATGGCTGGCACAGGAGAGCTGTACAAGAACGACGGCGGCAAGTGGGCGTTCCGGGTGAAGGCGTCGAACGGTGAGACCGTCGCCGTCGATGACGGCGCCGGCTACCCGTCGAAGACGGCTGCCCGCTCCATCCTGTCGAAGTTGCTCCACGGCGGCTACGACGGTCCCATCCACGATGCCGCCACCGTCGTGTGCGGGCTGGAGATCACCAAGAACACCAAGCTCGACGGCAACCTCGTCTGTGAGAACGGGCCCGCTCTCATCATCGCCGCCGACAACGTCATCCTCGACATGGCCGGTTTCACCGTCTCCGGCAAGGGCCCGGCGGCGGCGAACGGTCCCGGCATCCTGTTCCGCAACGTCAAGGGTTCCACAGTGCAGAAGGGCACCGTGAGCCATTTCGGCGCCGGTGTCGCCGTCACCGGGGGCTCGGGCAACGTCGTGCAGAACGTCACCGTGGCCGACAACGTGGGTACGGCCGACGGCGACTTCGGCGACGGCATCGTCGTCACCGACTCGGCCGACAATCGCATCCAGGGCAACACGGTCCAGCGCAACGGGCCCTACAGCGGGATCTCGTTGGTAGGGGCCTCCACCGGCAACGACATCCGTCAGAACGTGGTGACCGACAACAACATGTTGCCGGGCGACCCCAGTGCCGGCCGCCAGGACATGGGCATCCGCATCGAAGGCCCGGCGGCCAACAAGAACAAGATCACCGGCAACACCGTCACCGGCAGTGGGGCCGACGGCATCGTGGTCCTGGCCACCTGTGCCGACCCCAACGCCGGGTGCGCGGGCACCCCGCCGAACGAGCAGAACGAGATCACCGCCAACCTGAGCCACAACAACGGCACGAGCGGCCGGGGCGACGGCATCCGGTTGTTCGCCGTTGCCCAGCCGGTGGCACCCGCCCACAACACCGTCGCCGACAACATCGCCGACAACAACGCCACCCATGGCGTCTCCATCGACGCCAACGGTGCCGCCAACCCCGGACCTCCCGAGAACACCGTCACCGCCAACAGCGGCCATGGCAACGGCGAGTTCGACGGGTTCGACGGCAACACCGCGCCGGCCTGCGGCTCCAACACGTGGTCGGGGAACACCTTCGGCACGGTGAACCAGCCCTGCGTCGCGGCCGGGGCGCCGGCCCCTCCGGCCTAGAGATCCCGTGGTGCCCACCGGCTGACGACCGTCGCCGGAGAGGGCGGTGGGCTAGGTTCGGCGGTCGGACACGGCGCATGACTGACGGGGGTGCTGTCGCACATGGCGGGAACAGCCGGACGTGCCGAGAACAGCCCCATCCCGCGGGCGACCACTGTCGTCTGCGGCCAGGAGATCACCGAGGACATCACCCTCGACGGCGACCTCGTCTGTGAGAACGGGCCCGCTCTCATCATCGCCGCCGACAACGTCACCCTCGACATGGCCGGTTTCACCGTGTCCGGCAAGGGCCCGGCGGCGGCGAACGGTCCCGGCATCCTGTTCCGCGACGTCCAGGGGGCCACGGTGCAGAACGGCACCGTGGCCCGCTTCGGTGCCGGCGTGGCCATCACCGGCGGATCGGGCAACGTCGTGCAGCACCTCACTGTGGCCGACAACGTCGGGACCCCCGATGGCGACTTCGGTGACGGGATCGTCATCACCGACTCGTCCGCCAACCGCATCCAGGCCAACACCGTGCTGCGCAACGGGCCCTACAGCGGGATCTCGCTGGTGGACGCAGCCACCGCCAACGTCATCTGCGAGAACGTGGTGACCGACAACAACATGCTGCCCGGCGATCCCCGGGCCGCCCGCCAGACCATGGGCATCCGCGTCGAGGGCCCCGGGGCCAACGGGAACAGGATCACCGCCAACACCGTCACCGGTAGTGGGGCCGACGGCATCGTCGTGCTGGGCACCTGTGCCCACCCCGACACCGGGTGCGTCGGCAGCCCGCCGAACGAGCAGAACGTGATCATCGCCAACACCAGCCACGAGAACGGCACGAGTGGCCGCGGGTGCGGCATCCGGCTGTTCGCCGTCCCGCCCTCGGTGGTGCCGGCCCACAACACCATCGCCGACAACGTGGCCGACGACAACACGACCCACGGCGTGTCCATCGATGCCGGCGGTGCCGCCAACCCCGGGCCACCCGAGAACACCGTCACTGCCAACCGGGGTCATGGCAACGGCGAGTTCGACGGGTTCGACGCCAACACCACGCCGGCCTGCGGCACCAACACCTGGTCGGCCAACGACTTCGGGACGGTGAACCAGCCCTGCGTCGCCGCCGGGGCGCCAGGCCTGCGGCCGCCCGCCTAGCCGGCGGCGGCGGGGTCGACCAGCCAGATCACGCGGTCGGCCTGCACCCGGGAGGCGGGCAAGCTCGGGTCGCCGGCGCACACGCCGGCAAAGGCATCCCGCTTGTCGTCGCCGGCGACAGTGAACACCACCAGCCGAGCCCGGGCGATCCCCGAGAACGTCAGCGTCATCCGGGGATGGGGGTTGTTCCCCTTTGGATCGGTGTTCATCACCACCAGCCTGCCGGGATCGGCGTCGAGGGCATCCGAGTCAGGGAACAGCGAGGCGGTGTGGCCGTCGGGCCCGAGCCCGAGGTGCACCAGGTCGAGGCGCCCGGCCTGGGCGATGCGCTGTTGGTAGGGGTCGGGCCCGTCCTCGCAGCGCATGGGGTACACGGCGTTGGCCGCCCCGACCCGCTCGAGCAGGGTCTGGCGGACGAGGCGCTCGTTGGAGGCAGCATCGTCGGGGGGCACGCAGCGCTCGTCGCCCCAGTAGACGTCCACTTGCCACCAGTCGATCTGGTTGGCCCCGTCGATGGCCAGTTGCTCGTAGCAGCGGGCCGCCGTGGAACCGCCGGACAGCATCAGCGAGAACCCCTCGTCGGCACGGCCCCGGAAGGCCTCGATGACCTGGCCGGCAAAGGCGGTGGGCACGTCGTCGACCACCACGACCTCGCCGTTCACCTTGGTCCATTCGTTCACGATGCCCCCTCGTTCATGAGGCCAGTTCCAGGGCCCCGGACAGCGCTCGGCGGTAGGTGACGTCGTCGCCGACACGGGTGAGGGCGCCGGCCAGGGCGAGGGCGGGCCACTGGCGGCGCATGCGCAGAGTCTGACGCACGCAAGCCCCTCCGTCGATGTCGATGCAGGACTCGATGGAGCGCTCCGGCCCGGTGCGCTCGACGACGAACTCCCCGGCATGGCCGTCGACCACTGCCGATACCCGCATGGACACGTGCTCGGCCGGTGACAGGGCGATCGCCGACCGGGGCAGGCCGAGGCTGCGCATCAGCCAGCCGCCGACGAGGTGGCGGGGACCGTGGTTGCCGGCGACGGCGACGTGGCGGACACCGTCGAGAAACGGGCGGTTGACCCCGCCTTCGAAGAGGCCGGCCAGCAGGCTCCGCCACGGCCCGAGCCGGGTCCAGGACAGGTCGGCGACGGAGAGCCGTCGCCCGAGCACCGAGATGCGGTTCAGGACGTCACCGGCTTCGGGGACGGCCCGGCTGTCGACCACCAGGCGATCGGCCGCCCGCAACAACGGGTCGCCGGGTGCCGGAAGCCGCGAGGGCATCCACAAGGCGACGGGGACATCGGGGAGGGTGAACGACTCCACCACCGAGTCGAGATGATGGCGGGCCCGGCCCCGGACCCGCAGCATCAGGTCTTCATAGCAGATGGCCGTTCCCTGGCGTTCGACGACGTGCACCGAGGCCGAGGCGTCGAGGCCGCTACCTCCGAGCTCTTCCGCCCCGTCTTCGTCACCCACCACCAGCACGACGGTTCGTGACGGATGGCGGGCGCCCAGATCGGCGACCACCTCCCGGGCGGCGTCGGCCTGGGCCTGGGTGTCGACCACGGCTACCAGGGTGAGCACCGACGTGCGCACGGCGGCCCGTTGCTCGTGGCGGCGGAGGTCCGACAGGGCCGCTTCGACCTCCCCGACGGTGACGCCGTCGGCTTCCCAGCACCCGATCGTCGGGATCGCCGTGCTCAACGTCTCACCCCACCGGACGCGGTCGTGTCCGGCATCGCCTGGTGATGCTCAAGGCTTTCGCCACCGGCGGCCGTCTTCCTCCAGGAGCCGGTCGGATTCGCTGGGGCCCCAGGTGCCGGCCTCGTAGGAGGCCAGGGCCATGTCCTCCTCCTCCCAGGCTCGCAGCACCGGGTCGCAGATGCGCCACGCCTGGGCCACCTCGTCGGACCGGATGAACAGGGTGGGATCGCCGACGAGGGCGTCGAGGAGGAGCCGTTCGTAGGCCTCGGGCGTCTCCTCGAGGAACGCCGCCCCGTAAAAGAAGTCCATCGAGACCGAACGCACCTGGAACGCCTGGCCCGGGACCTTGGCGCCGAAACGCAGGGTGATGCCCTCGTCGGGCTGGATGCGCAGCACGAGCAGGTCGGGGTCGAGGCCTTCGGCCTGGCTGGCTGCGAAGGGCAGGTGAGGAACCTCTTTGAACTGCATGGCCACCTCGGTGACCCGTTTGGGCAGGCGCTTCCCGGTGCGGACGTAGAAGGGGACACCAGCCCACCGCCAGTTGTCGACGTGCAGGCGCATGGCCACGTAGGTCTCGGTGACGCTGTAGGGATCGACGCCCTCCTCGTCGCGATAGCCGGGGACCTCGGTGCCCTGCACCCAACCCTGGCGGTACTGGGCCCGTACCACGTTGGCGGCCACCTCGTCGGGCTCGAAGACATCGACCGCCCGCAACGCCTTCACCTTCTCGTCGCGGATCCCCGCAGCGTCGAAGGTGGCGGGCGGCTCCATGAGGGTGAGGGCCAGGACCTGCATCACATGGTTCTGCACGATGTCGCGCAGCGCCCCCGCCGTTTCGTAGAAACCGCCTCGATGGCCCACCCCGAGCGACTCGGTGACGGTGATCTGCACGTGATCGACGTAGCGCCGGTTCCAGACGGGTTCGAAGATGGCGTTGGCGAACCGGAGGGCCAGGACGTTCTGCACCGTCTCCTTCCCCAGGTAGTGGTCGATCCGGTAGACCTGGGACTCCTCGAAGGCGCTGTGCACGGTGGCGTCGAGCGCGGCGGCGCTGGACTCGTCGTGGCCGAAGGGCTTCTCGATGACGATGCGCACGAAGCCGTCGGCATGGTCGGGGCGGTTCAGGCTCGCAGCCCCGAGGGCGGCGGCGATCACGGGGAACGTGGCCGGGGGGGTAGCCAGGTAGTAGAGGCGGTTGCCCGACGTGCCGCGGTCGCGGTCGAGCTCTGCGAAGACCTGGCCGAGACGGGCGTAGGTCTCGGGGTCGCCGTAGTCACCGCCGACGTAGCGGAACCCACCGCTGGCGAACGCGTCCCAGACATGGCTGGTCTCGTCGCCTCCGCCCCCGCCTTCGGCCACCAGGGTGCGCATGGTGCGCAGGAACTCGTCGTCGCTCATGGGCGTCCGGCCCACCCCGACCACCGAGAACCCCCCGGGCAGCAGACGGCGCAGGGCCAGCCGCTCGATGGCGGGCATCAGCTTGCGGCTGGTGAGGTCACCCGAGGCCCCGAAGACCACCAGGACGGCCGGTGGCGCCACCCGTTCGAGGGTGGGCTCGACGAGAGGGTTGTCCGCCGTCATGGCCGATCCTCGTCAAGCCTGCGTTCTCGCTCAGGGGGCCGCTCGGACCCGGGCACCGAGAACAGCACGACGGAAGCGGTGAACCCGTGGAGGAAGCTGTGCCCACCGATGGGGCCGATCTCGCCGGCACAGAACATGCCGGCCAACGGGGCCCCGCCGAGGTTGTCCGACACGATCCCGGCGTCGTGGTCGGGGGTGCCGAACAGGTTGCGGCCCCGACCGTTGCAGGTGAACAGCAGTGCCCCGTCGGCCCGGCGCTCGGCCACCAGGTGACGGAGGTCCTCGTCGGCCGAGTGGGCGTCGCGAACCTGGAACTGGGTCGTCGAGCCGACATCGACCACGTCGCCCACGGCCAGGGCGCCGACCTCGGGGTCGGCCCCGACCACGGTGCGCACGAGGAAGTCGCCCCGGTCGAAGTCCAACTTGGTCTCGTCGATGACCCGGCCGAGCTGGACCAGCTCGGACATGAGGCGGCGGTCGTCGTCGGACAGGGTGGCCGCCACCTCCTGGAGGCGCTCCAGGGCCGGGCGCCCGGCCAGCTCGTACACCACGTTGCCCTCGGCCTTGGTGACGACGAGCGGCGTGCCCACCGGGCGGCACCCCTGGGACACGATGGTGGCGATCTCGACCCCGGCGCCGAGGAAGGCTCCCACTGCCCCCTCGGTGACGACCTGGTCGTTGAACACCAGGCGGTTGCCGCCCGGGGCCCGGGCCGCCGAGGCCAATCCGCCGACCACGGCCAGGCCCGGTCGGTCCTGATCGAGGCGTTCCAGGAGGGCGTCGACCGGGAACGAGAACGGGTCGGCCAGCAGCAACAGAGCCGGGGAGTCGTCGGGGATCACCTCGGGCCAGCCCGTGAAGGTGGGGCCGTCGGGAGTGGAGACGACGCTCAGGTGAAACGGCGCCAGTGGCCCCGTGTGGCCGGCCCACAGTGACACCGCCGGGCCCCGCTCGATCTCGTGGCGACCTCCGACCACCGAGACGGCGGTGACGCCGAGGAGAGTGACGGGCTCGAGGGCGGCGGCCACCGTGGCCGCAGCGTCGGCCAGTGCCTCCACGTGTGGTGGAGTCACGAAGAGCAGGGCCAGGTCGGGCGCCCGGCCGGTGGACGCCAGGGCCTCCATGACCTGCCCGACCACCTCGCCGGTGGCGGTCGCGGCGTCGGGATGCTGGGACATGGCGGCTGCGAACGACGCTCGGGACGGGTTCGCCTGTTCGCTCACGGTGCGGGCAGGAGGGTCAGGGGGACGACCACGCCGCTGGGCTGATCGGTACCTCCGGCCACGATCCGGCAGTGAGCCTCGATGGTGCCGTAATCGTCGTAGGTGAGGTCGCCCTTGACCAGCAGGCGGCCGAACCTGCCGGGCTCGACGTTGACGGGCTGCACGCTACGGGCGACCTGGGCCCCGGCTCCGTCGAAGAACTCGACCTCGAGCGTGGCCGGTCCCGTCTCGCCGGGGGGGCAACGCACGAGCACCACGAGGTGGGGCGACAGCGAGATCGGCGGTGGAGAGGGGGCGACGAGGGAGAACATGATGCCGGTCAGGTCGATCCTGGTCGACGGACCCGGGACCTGGCGCTGCTCGATGCCCTCGACGAACACTGCGGCAAGGATGTCCATCCCCCGACGGTAGTCCTGCCATGGCGCCGGACCATCCGTGACCCGCCGCTCACCCTCGCTGGGTCAGGCGGCGACGCGGGTGAAGATGGGTTGCTCATGGCGCACCTTGGCCCAGCCCATGCGCTGCATGAACAGGATCACCCACCAGCCGGGGTCGAGCTCGCCCCGCTGCAGGGCCAGGCGGGCCGACGTGGGCGCCGAGTGGTGGTTGTTGTGCAGCCCTTCGCCGGCGGTGAGGAAGGCCAGCCACTGCGAGTTGCCGGCCAGGGTGCCGTTGTGGGGCTGGCGGCCGAAGCGGTGGCCGATGGCGTTGACCGCTCCGCTCAGCAGCAAATAGGACACGGCGTGGATGACCGAGGCCATGAGCCCCAGCCAGGGCCCCAGGATGACGCACAGCGCGACGATGCCGATGCCCAGACCGAGGAGGGCATGGTCGAACAGGACCGTGTCCCAGCGGTCGGGGGGCAGGTCGCGGGCGTAGCGGGCCACGATGGCGGGATCACCGGCGGCCCGCTTGTAGAGGAACAGGTTGCCGAACTGCACGCGGTTGAAACCCTCCAGCGCCGGCGAGTGGGGGTCGCCCTCCTCGTCGGAGTGGGCGTGGTGCTTGCGGTGCACGGCCACCCACTGGCGGGGCCGGATGCCGGTGGTCATCCAGGTGACCAGCCGAAAGAACATGGTGATGCCCGGGGTCAAGGTGATGGCCTTGTGGGACAGCGTCCGGTGCAGGTAGATCGTGGTGACGAAGATGCCCAGTTGGGTCACCGCGGCGGCGAGGGTCAGGGCCAGAAGGGGAGATCGGAACATGGCGACCACCGTACTACCTACCGGTAGGTAGGGAGGAATCGGGCTCACTGGTAGCCTGCGCAGCGTGTCAGCCGTCGTCGTCGTCGTCGCCCTGTTCCTGCGAGATCGGCGATGAAGGCGACCGTCGCCCCCGGCCACCCGGCGGGCACGACCACCCGTCAGGCCATCCTCAGCGAGGCCCTGCGCTGCTTCGCCGAGCACGGCTACGAGGGCACGTCGCTGAACGACATCGCCGCCGCCGTGGGCATCCGCCGGCCCAGCCTGCTCCACCACTTCGCATCGAAGGAAGCCCTCTACCGCGAGGTCTTCGAGGGCGCCCTCATCGAGTGGTTCCGCCGTGTCCAGGAGGCCAGTGAGGCACCGCGCCAGGGCTGGCGCCAGGTCGACGGCATCCTCACGGCCGGGTTCCAGTTCTTCGTGCAGCACCCCCAGCTCGTCCGCCTGGCCCGGCGGGAGGCGCTCGAGGGTGGGACGCGCATGGCCACCGAGCTGGGCGACGGGCTCCGCCCCCTGGTCGCCCGGGCGGTGGGGTTCTTCGAGCGGGAGATGGCCGCCGGGCGCCTCCGGTTCCACGACCCCGAGCAGCTCCTGCTCACCATGTACGGCGCCCTGCTCAGCTACTTCAGCGACGCCCAGTTCCTCGGCGTCCTCATCGATCGCGACCCGCTGGCCCCCGAGATGCTCGAGGCCCGCCTCGAACACCTGCGCACGCTGTTCCGCACCGCCCTCGAGCCCTGAACGGCCAGACGGCCGTCTGAGCGGAGTGACTGCGGCCCGAGCGGCCGTCTGAGCGGAGTGACCGAGCCACTGCGTCGCTCGCTCCTATCCTGACCGGCGTGCTCCTTCGAGTCTGGCGCCCGCCATGGCGCGTCCTCGTCCCGGTGCTCGGGATGGTCGTCTCCTGCCTTGTGACCGTCCCCGCGCCCGTGGCCGGAGCCGCCACCCCCACCGCCACCCCCACCGCCACCCCCACCGGCACATCGGTCCCGGTCACGCCTGTGCTCAGCCTGCGCCGGCTGCCGGGGGCCGTCGCCTCGGTGGTGGGCAACCGACGTCTGGTCTCGTCGCTCGGGCCCCTCATGGCCGGCGTCGGCGGCCCGGGCGGGCACGCCTGCCTGTCGGTCCGCGCCCCGGGGGGCGGGGCCATCTTCGACGAGAACCCGACACTGGCCCTGATCCCGGCGTCGACCATGAAGCTGGAGACGGCCACCGCCGCTCTCGCCCGCCTCGGCTCCGGGTCGCACCTCACGACCGAGGTCCGCGCCGGTGCCGCCCCCGCCGCAGGCACGGTTGCCGGGGACCTGTGGCTGGTGGGCCAGGGCGATCCCCTGCTGGCCACGGCCGACTTCGCCAGCGCCGCCGGCTACCACGACCAGCCCCGGTTGGCCACCTCGATGGAGGCCCTGGCCGACCGGGTGGTCGCCGCCGGCGTCCACAACGTCACCGGCCGGGTCATGGGCGACGAGAGCCGCTACGACACCGAGCGCTACCTGGCGTCGTGGAGCCCCAGCTATGCCGCCGACGGTGAGATCGGGCCCCAGAGCGCCCTCACCGTGAACGACGGGTTCATGGAGTGGAGGCCCAAGGCGGTACCCGCCCCCAACCCGGCGACCAACGCCGCCGCCGTTCTCACCGCCCTGCTGCGGGGCCGGGGGGTGACCGTCGGAGGCGAGCCCGGCGAAGGCCGAGCCCCGGCGCCTGGGGCGGCGGTGGCCACCATCGATTCCCCGGCGTTGGGCGACGTCGTCGGCGCCATGCTGGCCGAGAGCGACAACCTGGCGGCCGAGCTGCTCGTGAAGGAGCTCGGGGCCCGCTTCGGTGGCGCTGGCACCACCGCGGCCGGGCTGGGCGTGGTCAAGAACGCCCTGGCCTCGCTGGGACCGGTCGCCGCCAGTGTGGCCTCGGTCGACGGCTCCGGGCTCGACCGGTCCGACCGCCTCACCTGTGACGCCCTCCAGACGACCCTCGCCCAGGGAGGCGAAGGCGGCGAGCTCGGGCGGAACCTGCCCGTGGCCGGGCGCAACGGCACCCTGGCCAGACGGTTCGTGGGCACACCCGCAGCGGGCAAGATCCGGGCCAAGACGGGGTCGTTGCGGGGGGTGAACGCTCTCGGTGGGTGGGCGACGGCGGCCGACGGGCGTTCGCTGCAGTTCGCCCTCATGGCCAACGACCTCCCCAACGAGGCCGCCGGCACCGCCCTCGAGGACCGGGTGGCGAGTGCTCTCGCCGTGTGGCCACAGGCGCCGCCGCCGGGCGACATCAGCCCGCTCCCGTCGTCGGCCGCGGCCGCCTCGGCGGCCATGACCGGCCCGGTCGGCCCGAAGTAGTGGGCGGCGCCGGCGACAGCAACGGTTCGTCGGCGGCCGAGCTGGCCATGTTCCCGCTGGGGACGGTGCTGTTCCCCGGGCTGGCCCTGCCGCTGCACGTCTTCGAGCCCCGCTATCAGGCCCTGGTTCGCGCCTGCCTGGAAGGCGACGGCCACCTCGGTGTCGTCCTCATCGAGCGGGGCAGCGAGGTCGGAGGCGGCGATGTGCGCTTCGCGGTGGGGACACGGGCCCGCATCGCCGAGGCCGTCGCCCTCGAGGATGGCCGCTGGGTGCTGGTCCTCGTCGGCGTCGATCGCATCCGGGTCAGGCGGTGGCTGGCCGAGGAGCCCTACCCGCAGGCCGAGGTCGACAGGCTGGGAGACGGGCACGCCGGTCCCGTGGCCGGGGTCCTGCGTGACGGGGTCGAGCGGCTCCTGCGCCAGGTCCTGGCCCTCCAAGCCGAGCTGGGCGAGGTGCCCGAGGGCGTGGCGGTCGACGTCTCCTTGCATCGCCAGCCGGACGTGGCCGCATGGCAGGCGGCGGCGATCGCCCCGTTCGGCCCGGCGGACGCCCAGCGCGTGCTCGAGGCCGACGGGATCGACCAACGGCTGCGGCTGCTCGCCGAGCTGCTGTCCGACGAGGTCGACGTGCTTGCGCTTCGGGCCGCCGGACGGTAGGAACTCCGTCGTGGCGGGTAGGGTCGGGCCTGCGGTCGGCAAAGGACAACGGGTGGCCCAGAGCAGCAGACAGACCAAACAAGGCTCCGAGGACGTTCCCACCTTGCTCCGCGAGATCGTCACCATGACGGTGGCCTACGTCAAGCAGGAGACGATGGAGCCCGTCAAGGGGATCGGCCGGTTCCTCGCCTTCGGCGCCGCCGGCATCGTGGTGACCGGTCTGGGCATCCTCCTGCTCGTCCTCGGGGGCCTGCGACTCCTCCAGACCGAGACGGGGTCGGCCTTCCGCGGGCATCTGAAGTTCCTTCCGTACCTCTTCGCCGTCATCGTGTGCGGCGCCGTCGCCGGCTTCGCCCTCAAGGTCGGCACCGCCCCCCAGAACGACCGACGATGAGCCCGTCACCCTCGGGCCGCGTCACCCGGGACGACATCGAGGCCAAGTTCGGCGAGCTCCAGGGCGACGTCGAGTCGGCCGGTGACGCGGCCAAGGGCATGGGCATGGTGATCGCCGGGGTGGTCGCCGTCGTCGTCATCGGCGTCGTGTTCATGCTCGGAAAGCGCCGGGGCAAGCGCCAGAACACCACCATCGAGATCCGCAGGGTCTGATGCTGCGCAGCTTGACCAAGTTGGGGATCACCAGGGGTCTGCTGGGCGGCTCGCGGGGGTGGCTGGCCGTCGGCACGGCGGCCGTCAGCCTCCGGCTGTTGGCCAAGATGGCCATCAAGGAACCCAAGGTGGTGTTCTCCGAGGATCTGGCGCCGGGCGAGTCCCTCGTGATCACCCATCTCACCCACCACGTCTAGTCGGTAGCGCCTCCCATGAGCGGTGCCTTCGCCGCCGGTGAGCGGGTCCTGTTGATCGACGGCAAGGACCGCCGCTACCTCGTCACCCTGCGTGAGGGCGGCGAGTTCCACACCCACGCCGGCATCACCAGCCACGCCGCGATCATCGGCCAGCCCCAGGGCCTCACCGTGCGCTCGGGCACGGGAGCCCGGTACCTGGTCGTGCGTCCCACCCTGGCCGACTTCGTGCTGGCCATGCCGCGCGGCGCCCAGGTCATCTACCCGAAGGACCTCGGGGCCCTGCTCGTGGCGGGCGACATCTTCGCCGGAGCCAGGGTCCTCGAGGCCGGTGTCGGCTCCGGCGCCCTGTCGCTGGCCCTGCTGCGGGCCGGTGCCGAGGTCGTGGGCTACGAGATCCGAGACGACTTCGCGGCCAAGGCCCGGTCCAACGTCGAGAGCTTCCTCGGACCCGACCTCGCCTACCGGGTCGAGGGCCGGGACATCTACCGGGGGATCACCGAGCGCGGCCTGGACCGGGTCATGCTCGACCTGCCCGAACCGTGGCAGGTGATCGGCCATGCCCAGCAGGCCCTGCACCCCGGCGGGATCCTGGTCTCCTACCTGCCCACCATCGGCCAGGTCGCCCAGCTGCGCGAGGCCCTCGATGCCAGCGCCTTCGGCCTGGCCCGCACCATCGAGGTCCTCGAGCGGTCGTGGCACGTCCAGGGCCAATCGGTGCGTCCCGATCACCGGATGGTGGCCCACACCGGATTTCTGACATCGGCCCGCCTCCTCGGCACCGAACACCAGCAGTGAACTTCCTCGACCTGGCCATCGCGGGCGTGCTCATCTCGTCGGTCGCCGGCGGCTGGAGGCTGGGCCTGTTCGTCGGCACCACCGCCTGGGTCCTGCTGGCCCAGGGACTCGTCGCCGCCACCCTGGTGCTGCCGGCCATCGACCGCAGCCTGGGGCGCGACAACCCGGGCGCCGCCCTCATGGTCGAGGCCCTGGTGTTCATCTCCGCCGGCTTCAGTGGCGTGTACCTGGGCCGGTCCATGGGCAAGGTCATGCGCTCCTCCCTGCTGCCGGCCCACCTGGAAGGTGTCGATCGGCGGGCGGGCGCCATCGGCGGCCCCGTCGCAACCCTGCTGCTCATCTGGCTGGTGGCCATCCCGGCCATGACCCAGTCGGCCGGGTTCTTCGCCCGCCAGGCCCACAGCTCCCTCCTGGCCCGGGGGGTGGATGCCGTCCTGCCACCCGCCCCCGACACGTCGAGGGCGTTCCACCGCCTGTTGGGCCCGGCCGGGATGCCCCAGGTCTTCGCGTCGCTCGACCCCCTGGTCGGCTCCGCCCCCCCGCCGGCCGACGGCGGCCTGTCGGCCCAGATGCTGGCCCGGGTGGCGGCCAGCACGGTCAAGGTCGACGGGGTGGCCTGTCGACACCGACGGGAGGGGAGCGGCTTCGTCGTCCGCCCCGACGTGGTGGTGACCAACGCCCATGTGGTGGCGGGGGAGGACGAGACCTCCGTCCTGCGCCCCGATGGCAAGCGCCTGACCGCCAGGGTCACCGCCTACGACTCCGACCGCGACCTCGCCCTGCTCTCGGTGCCGGGCCTGGGCCGGCCCGCCTTGGCCCTGGCCAGCCCCGAACCGAGATCGACCACGGCCATCTTCGGCCACCCCGACGGCCAGGATCCGCTACGGGTGGCCCCCGCCCTCATCCGCCGGGAGATGAAAGCCCAGGGCTACGACCTCTACGGCGACCACCTGACACGCCGGGAGGTGCTCGTCCTGGCTGCCGCCCTCCGCCCGGGCGACTCGGGTTCGGCGGTGGTCAACGCCAACGGGTCGGTGGTGGGCGTGGCGTTCGCCATCTCCCTGTCGACCAAGGACCTGGCCTTTGCCCTCAGCACCAGCGAACTCAAGCCGTTGCTGGCTACCAACGGCGCCACCCCGGTGGACACCGGCGACTGCCTGTCCTGACCGACCGGCAGGGCCTTCGGCCGCCGGTCGGGAAGGCGGGGACGGCCGGCGGAGCCGGCTCCCCGGTGTTTCCGTCAGTCGACCTCGATGAAGATGCACTCGCCGGGGCACTCCTCGGCCGACTCGATGGTGCCGTCCTCCTGGCCCGCGGGCACGACGGCCAGGCCCTCGACCCCACCGGGGTCGGCGAGCGTCTTGCCCTTGTCACGGACATAGGCGAGCCCGTCGTCGAGGAGGGTGAACACCTCGGGGGCGATCTCCTCGCACAGCCCGTCGCCCGTGCAGAGATCCTGATCGATCCAGACCTTCATGGCCATTTCGCGCCTGCCTCTGTGTCGTCGGTACCGTCGTTCACGGTAGCCGTTGTCGTGGGGTCGCCGAGGGTGGACCCCGGCGTTGTCACCAATTTACCCGGAAATCGCCAGGAAAACCAGTTCCCCGGGGTACTCTTGTCGGTGAGAAGACAGGTGTAGGTTGGCTCCGGAGGGCTGCGAAGCGGCCGAGGAGGTGGTTCCCGCGTCCAGCTCCGAATACGAACGACGTCTGGCTGGGTACGAACAGCAGGTCGGTGGCCTTCTCGAGCAGGTGAAATCGCTCGAGGAGGAGGTCATCCAGCTCCGGCGCAAGCTCCAGGATGCGCCCAAGCGCGTCCGCACCCTCGAGGAGCGGCTGCTCGAGACCAAAGGCGAGCTGGCCCGCGCCACCTCGCAGAACGAGAAGCTCTCCTACACCCTGCGTGAAGCCCGTGAGCACATCACCGAGCTGCGCCAGGAGGTGGAGAAGCTCACCCAGCCACCCTCGGCCTACGGCACCTACCTGGACACCAACGACGACGGCACTGTCGACGTGTTCTCGGCCGGCCGCAAGATGCGCGTGGCCCTGCACCCGGCGATCGACACCGAGTCGTTGCGCCGGGGCCAGGAGGTCGTGCTCAACGAGTCGCTCAACGTGGTCCTGGCCCGGGCCAGCGAGGTGGCCGGCGAGGTCGTGGTTCTCAAGGAGCTGATGGCCGACGGCCATCGGGCCATCATCGTGGGCCGGGCCGACGAGGAGCGCGTCGTCGAGCTGGCCGACCAGCTCATGGGCGAGAAGCTTCGTTCGGGCGACACCATCCTCATGGACACCCGCGCCGGCCTGCTGCTCGAGCGCCTGCCCCGCCCCGAGGTGGAAGAGCTCATCCTCGAAGAGGTGCCCGACATCTCCTACGACGACGTCGGCGGCCTCGACACCCAGATCGAGATGATCACCGACGCCGTGGAGCTGCCCTTCGTCCATCGCGACCTGTTCATCGAGCACCAGCTGCCCGCGCCCAAGGGCATCCTGCTGTACGGCCCCCCGGGCTGCGGGAAGACCCTCATCGCCAAGGCGGTGGCCAACTCCCTCGCCCACAAGGTGAGCGAGGTCACCGGCGACACCAACGCCCGCAGCTACTTCCTCAACATCAAGGGCCCCGAGCTGCTCAACAAGTACGTGGGCGAGACCGAGCGCCAGATCCGCCTGGTGTTCCAGCGGGCCCGGGAGAAGTCCGAGGAGGGCTGGCCGGTCATCGTGTTCTTCGACGAGATGGACTCGTTGTTCCGCACCCGCGGCACGGGGATCTCCTCCGACATGGAGGCCACGATCGTCCCCCAGCTGCTGGCCGAGATCGACGGGGTGGAGACGTTGAAGAACGTGATCGTCATCGGCGCCTCCAACCGCGAAGACCTCATCGACCCGGCCATCCTGCGCCCGGGGCGACTCGACGTGAAGATCAAGATCGAACGCCCCAACGAGGTCGCCGCCCAGGCCATCTTCAGCCGCTACCTGGTCCCCGACCTCCCCCTCGACGAGGGCGAGGTGGCCTCCCTCGGCGGGGGCGACCGCCAGAAGGCGGTGAACGCCATGATCGAGCGCACCGTCGAGGAGATGTACCGGGGCAGCGACGAGAACCGCTTCCTCGAGGTCACCTACCAGAACGGTGACAAGGAGGTCCTGTACTACAAGGACTTCGCGTCGGGAGCCATGATCGAGAACATCGTCCGTCGGGCCAAGAAGCTGGCCATCAAGCGGGTCATCGCCGGCGAGAGCCGCGGCATCCGCACCGACGACCTGCTGGCCTCCACCAAGCAGGAGTACAAGGAGCACGAAGACCTCCCCAACACCACCAACCCCGACGACTGGGCCAAGATCTCCGGGAAGAAGGGCGAGCGGATCGTCTACGTGCGCACCCTGATGTCCGAGGGCAAGCAGGCCACGGGCGGGCGGGCCATCGAGCGCGTCGGCACCGGGCAATACCTCTAGTCGATGGACCGTTAGCCGATGGCCATCCGCAAGGTCTGCGGCATCGAGACCGAGTACGGGATCCTGCTCCGGGGCGCCGGCGAGCCCAACCCCATCACTGCGTCGTCGCTGCTGATCAACGCCTACGTCTCCCGTCTGGCCCGCAAGGTCGGTTGGGACTTCGAGGACGAGTCGCCCGGCTGCGACGCCCGCGGCTTCGCCCGCGAGGGGTCGCTGGCCCCCGAGATCGAGACCCACCTGGTGAACGCCGTGCTCACCAACGGGGCCCGCTTCTACGTCGACCACGCCCACCCCGAGTACTCCACGCCCGAGTGCTCCGACGCCCTCGAGCTCGTGCGCTTCGACAAGGCAGGGGAGCGGACACTGGCTCGCGCCGTGGAAGCGGCCACCGAGACCCTCCCCGCCGGGCACAGCATCGCCATCTACAAGAACAACTCCGACGGCAAGGGCAACTCCTACGGCTGCCACGAGAACTACCTGCTCGATCGCAGCGTGCCCTTCGCCCGCATCGCCGCCCAGGTCATGCCCCACTTCGTCACCCGCCAGATCTTCTGTGGCGCCGGCAAGGTGGGCACCGAAGCGAGCTCGAAGGCCCTCACTGACGTCACCTTCCAGCTCAGCCAGCGGGCCGACTTCTTCGAGGAGGAAATCGGTCTCGAGACCACCCTGAAGCGGCCGATCGTGAACACCCGTGACGAGCCGCACGCCGATGCCCAGAAGTACCGGCGCCTGCACGTCATCGTGGGCGACGCCAACATGGCCGAGATCTCCACTTTCTTGAAGGTCGGGACCACGTGTGTGGTGCTGGCCATGATCGAGGACGACTGGTTCGCCGAGCGTGACCGCGATCTGTCGTTGCGGGCCCCTGTTGCCGCAATCCGGTCGGTGTCGCACGACCTCACCCTGCGGGCGCCGCTCACCCGGACGGACGGCTCGTCGATCACCCCCCTGGAGCTGCAGTGGGAACTGCTCGACCTGGCTCGCAAGTACGCCAACGAGCGCGGCCTCGAGGCCGTCGGTGAGGACGTCGGTGCCGAGATCCTCCGTCGCTGGGAGTCCACCCTCACCGCCTTGGAGGACGACTTCATGAGCCTGGCCAACCAGCTCGACTGGGTGGCCAAGTACCAGCTGGTCGAGGCCTACCGCGACCGCCACGGCCTGGTTCGGTCCGATCCCAAGCTGGCCGCCCTCGACCTGCAGTATCACGACGTGCGCCCGGGGCGGTCGCTGTTCGCCCGCATGCCGATGGAGCGCCTCGTCACCGAGGAGTCGGTGGTGACGGCCATCACCGAGCCGCCCACCACCACCAGGGCGTACTTCCGGGGCCGGTGCCTGCAGCGCTGGGCATCGTCGATCGCCGCCGCCAACTGGGACTCCCTGGTCTTCGACATCGGCACCGACCCGCTGCGGCGGGTGCCGATGATGGAACCCCTACGAGGAACCGCCGCCCATGTCGATACGTTGTTGGACAGATGTAGGACCCCTGGCGACCTGCTCGAGGCGCTGGGGTCGACGTCGTAGGAGGAACCCATGACAGAACGGGAGCAGAAGCGGCGCCAGACGCCCAGTCAGCCCGAGGAGGCCGTCGAAGAACTTCCTCCGGCATCCAAGCAGGGTGACAAATTGAAGGCCGAGCTCGACGAGCTCTTGGACGATATAGACGAAGTGCTAGAGGAGAACGCGGAGGACTTCGTTAGGTCATACATTCAGAAGGGCGGTCAGTAGCATCTACAGACGAGTATCGACGCACGCCCGTGCTAAGCCCGAATCCACCGATTGGGATCGGCCGACCGTCGTGAGGGCCCGGGAGTGATCTCAGATGGGTGAACGCACCGAGCGGGGGGGTCAACGCCGCATTGAGCCGCTGAGAGGGCGTAGCCGACCAGCG
>JBPCNP010000105.1:0-15295 GCA_051001215.1 Acidimicrobiales bacterium | reverse complement strand
CCGCCGTCCGCCAGGTCGTGGCCACCATGCCCGAGCGCTCCCAGACGTTGCTGGGCATGCTCATGGCCGATCCACCCGTGCCCTACGACCAGGTGGCCGCCAGCCTGGGCATCCCCATCGGCTCCATCGGCCCCACCCGCCAGCGGTGCCTGCGGGCGCTGCGGGCCAAGTGCATCAGCGCAGGTATCGAGCTGTGAGCGCCGACACCGATCTCGTCTCCGAGGCAGCCACCAGGCTCGAGTGGCTGGCGTCGGCCCGAGCCCAGCATCCCTCGTCGCGGTCCCCGTCTCGGGACGCGGACCGGCCCTCACCCGACCCGGGTTCTCAGCCCGGTCGAGGCCACCTCGCGGCGGTGAAGCCGATCCGCCCGCCGGCCGCGCCCGAAGCCTGGTCCGCCGGCCTGTGGGGGTCCTTCGCCTGACCGGTCGTTCCGGCGGCGTCGTACGGTAGAGCAATGGTTCCCCCCGGGGGTTCGCCCCGTTCTGACCAGAACGGCGCAGCCGACGTCGCCGCGCTCGAGACGGCGATTGCGGCCCTGGCCCGGCGCCTGGCCGGCCTGGCCGGTGAGCGGGGCAAGGTCGTGCAGTCGTCGTGGTGGAGCGAGCGCATGCTCGAGTGGGCGATGTCGCACCCGTCGTTTCGCACCGAGCTCTTCCGTTTCGTCGACGTCTTCCCGGTCACCACCGACGACGCCGACGTGCTGGCCCACCTCGACGACTACTTCGAGGGCCCCGAGGTCCCCAGGGTGCTCGATCTCGGGCTCGGCATCGCCGATCACCTGCCCTTCGGCTCGGCTGCCGCCGCCGGCCTGGCCCGACGCAACATCTCCCGCGTGGCCGAGCAGTTCATCATCGGCACGGACCCGGCCCATGCCGTCAGCGGGCTGGAGCGCCTGTGGCGGCAGGGGCGGGCCTTCACCGTCGACCTCCTCGGCGAGAAGACGATCACCGAAGCCGAGGCGGACCGGTACGCGGCTCGGGTCAGCGCTTTGTTGTCCACCCTGTCCGAGGCCACCAGCGGGTGGCCGCACGACGATCGCCTCGAAACCGACGATCTCGGACCCCTGCCCCGTGTGAACGTCAGCGTCAAGCCCACCGCCTTGGCTTCTCGGTACGCGCCGCTCACCAGGACCGACGGACTGGCCCGGGCCACCGGCCGGTTGCGGGCGATCCTGGGCCAGGCACGCGATCTGGGGGCCTACGTCCATTTCGACGCCGAGCACTACGACGTCAAGGACCTCACCCTCGAGGCGTTTCGCAGCCTGTTGAGCGAACCGGAGCTGGCCGAGGTGGATGCCGGTGTGGTGGTGCAGGCCTACCTCGAGGACTCCTACGACGACCTGGACGAGCTCATCGCCTTCTCGGCATCGCGGGCCCGACCGATCACCGTCAGGTTGGTGAAGGGCGCCTACTGGGACACCGAGACGGTGATCGCCCGGGCCCAGGGGTGGCCTGTGCCCGTCTACCAGCACAAGGACGAGACCGACGCCAACTACGAGCGCTGTGTCCAGCTCCTCCACGACCACCACGGCCAGGTGCGGGCCGCGTTCGGCAGCCACAACCTCCGGTCGCTGGCCTATGCGGTGGAGTACGGCCGTTCGCGCGGCATCGACGACCGGGGCTTCGAGATCCAGATGCTCCACGGCATGGCCGAACCCGTCCATGCCGCCGTGCAGCGTATGGGTCTGCGCCTGCGGGTGTACGCGCCCGTCGGCGAGCTCGTGCCGGGGATGGCCTACCTGGTCCGCCGGTTGCTGGAGAACACGGCCAACGAGAGCTTCGTGCGGCAGCGCTTCGTCGAAGGCCGTGAGCTCGACGAGATGTTGCAACCTCCCGCCGTCGACGTGCTGCCGGTGCTGGAGACACCGTCGCGGGCCGCCACCGACGCAGCCGCCCCCGGACCGTACCGACGTGAGCCGCTCGCCGAATGGCGCCGGGGCCGGGCTCGGGCCACGTTCTCGGCTGCGGTGGGGCGGGCGGGCGACCAGGCCCTGGGGGGGCGGGTGCCGGCCGTGATCGGCGGGCGGGAGGTGTCCACGGCCACCACCATCGTCTCGGTCGACCCCGCCGTCCCGTCGACGACTGTCGCCGTGTCGGCGGCGTGCGGGCCCGACCACGCCGACGCCGCCCTGGAGGCCGCCCGCCGGGCCTGGCCGGGGTGGCGGCGGACGCCGGCGCGGGAACGGGCGGCGGTGGCCTTCCGGACGGCCGAGTGGTTCCGGGCCCGGCGAGGCGACCTGGCCGCCCTCGAGGTCTTCGAGGCGGGCAAGCCATGGGCCGATGCCGACGCCGACGTGTGCGAGGCCATCGACTTCTGCGAGTACTACGGACGCCAGGCGCTGCGCCTCGACGGCGGCGGTGAGGTCGCCTCGGCGCCGGGTGAACGCAACTCGCTGGCCTACTCGCCGCGCGGCGTCGGCGTGGTGATCGCCCCGTGGAACTTCCCGCTGGCCATTCCCACGGGCATGGTCATGGCCGCCCTGGTCACCGGCAACGCGGTGATCTTCAAGCCGGCCGAGCAGACGCCGGCCGTCGCCGCCCGCCTGGTGGACGCCCTCGTCGCCGCCGGCCTGCCCGACGGTGTCCTCGGCTTCCTTCCCGGATGGGGCGAGGAGGTGGGTGCCCATCTGGTGGAGCACCCCGATGTCGCCTTCGTGACCTTCACCGGGTCGCGCCAGGTGGGCCTGGGCATCGTGGAGGCAGCCGCCGTGCACCACCCGGGGCAGCGCCAGGTCAAACGGGTCATTGCCGAGATGGGAGGCAAGAACGCCCTCATCGTCGACGCCGATGCCGACCTCGACCAGGCTGTTCCCATCGCCGTGGCGTCGGCCTTCGGCTACGCCGGCCAGAAGTGCTCGGCGGCCTCGCGTCTGGTGGTGATCGACGACGTGTACGACGAGGTCGTCGAGCGCCTGGTGGGTGCCACCCGCGATCTGCAGGTCGGCCACCCGCGCCACATGGCCACCGACATCGGACCACTGATCGACGCCGACGCTCTCGAGCGCGTGCGGTCCTACGCCGAGCTGGCGCCCACCGAGGGGCAGGTGCTGCTGGCTCCCGGCCCGGTGCCCGGCGAGGGCTTCTTCATCGGCCCGACTATCGTCGGCGACGTGGCCGGCGGTGCCCGTCTGGCCACTGAGGAGATCTTCGGCCCGGTGCTGGCCGTGCAGCGGGCCGAGTCGCTCGACCACGCCCTGGCTCTGGCCAACGACACCGACTATGCCCTGACGGCGGGGATCATCTCGCGATCGCCGTCGCACATCCGGGCCGCCGTCGAGGAGCTGCGGGCCGGCAACGTCTATGTCAACCGGGCCATCACCGGCGCCGTCGTGGGCCATCAGCCCTTCGGCGGCTACGGGCTCTCCGGCGTGGGTTCCAAAGCTGGTGGCCCCGACTACCTGTTCCAGTTCGTCGACCCCCGGACGGTGAGCGAGAACACCCTCCGCCAGGGTTTCGCCCCCGTCGTGCCCGAGGACACCGAAGGCGGCGGGTAGAGGGGCTACGCTCGCCCCAGGGGCCGTTGGCGCAGTCTGGTAGCGCGCTTGCATGACACGCAAGAGGTCACAGGTTCAAACCCTGTACGGCCCACCCGCCCGCCCGGACCGGAAGGTTGCCCAGCGCGTGCTCAGCGCGTGCTCACCGAGGAGGAGTAGGGTGCCGGGCATGTACATCGGTGGTGGTGCCGTCGTCCTCATCCTCGTGGTGGTCGTCTTGGTCCTGCTTCTGCGGCGCTGACGACCGCCGATCGCCAGACCGGAGTGGCCAGGCGACGTGTCGGGCTGTCAGTAGCGGCGGCCGCGGGTACCGATGCGCCAGCCGACGCCGGCCACCAGGGCGACGACGAAGATCACAAGCAACCAGATGATGAGGGCGGTCATTGCAAGTCCTTCCATCGAACGGCCCTGCGGCGGTAGCCGAGGGTTGTACGGCCTCCTACCCGGCGGGCGGGAATCCAAGCAAGCGACTTTGCCCATTCTGCCCGTTCCGTCCCGCTGATGCGGGCTCGTCAGCCGCCGCCGTCGCAAAGGCGTACTCTTTGCACCCGTGAGCCACGAAATGTCGATCGAGGTGGTGGATGGCGAGTTCCCCGCCAGCCTCTGGGCCGAGGCTCACGCCGACGGTCTGATCGAGTCGGCGCTGCTGCACGGGGCCATCGACTGGCGCTTCCACCACCTTCGGTGGGGGGTCGTGCTCGAGTTGGCCTTCGCCGACGAGGAGGCATGGGAGCGCTTCCGGGCCCACCCCGCGGTCGTGGCCACGCTCGACATCGAGACCAGCGCCCTCTACGGGCTGTTGGTCTACCGGGGCTGGGGCGGGTCATCCTCACCGCGGGAGCCGCGCCGGCCCCGACCGCGGGCCGGCGCCGGCGCCGCCGCACTGCCGCTGCCTCTCGAAGACCTGCTCCTCGTGGCGCCCAGCCGGCCCCGCCAATTGCTCCTGCGCTGAGCCCCGAACAGATCTCGCCGCGGCCCCGGCCGTCGCCGCTGCGCATGATCGCCCGTGGCCTGGTCAAGCGGTGTGCACTGTGTGGGAGCGGAGGGCTGTACGCCGGGTGGTTCCGGATGCGAGAGCGCTGCCCCGGCTGCGGGTACCGCTTCGAGAGAGAGGAGGGCTTCTTCCTCGGCGCCTACGTGATGAACCTGGGGGTCACCGAGGGTCTCATCGTTGTCGGCGGGATCATCCCCTGCATCATCCTCCTGGCCACGGACCCGGAGGCGAGCGTCATCCCGGTGCTGATCGTCGCTCTGGCCCTCGCCGTCGTCGCCCCCATCGTGTTCTATCCCTTCTCGCGCACTCTGTGGTCGGCCATCGATTTGATCATCCGACCCCACGGGGCCCAGGAGCCGAGAGACCGGGCCTGATGGAGATCCTGGCGATCTCGGGGTCTGCGGGTCGGAGGGATTCACGTCTGTCGCTCCGAAACGTCGCCGTCGTGGTGATCGTCAGGCCGTGAGCACCCGCAGTCCGAGAATCAGCAGGATGGCCCAGAGGGTCAGCCACATGCCGACGGTGACGAGGACGGCGATCAGGCAGCCGGGCGAGGCGTCGGCGATGCGATCCGACAAGGCGCTGCTGCGCCGGCTGTTCGGACCCGACAGGTACGGGGCGCTGCCGGGCGACGGCGACGTCGAGCCCAGCCCCGAGTACTGCATGATCACGTAGGCGGCCATCCCCCCGACTGCGGCCACGACCAGGATGATGAGGAGGACGATCACGGAACGGGTGTGGTCGTGTTCGGGAGGCGGGTGGTCGGGGTGGAGCGGGTAGACGGCGGCGTGGTCGCCAGCGTCGTCGGCGGCGAGTACGGCGGCACGCTGAAGGCGGGCCGGGGAGGCTGGGTGACCTCCGGAGCGGGAGTGGTTGCGTTGGGATCGAAGGGCGGGATGCCGGAGCCGCCATCGCCACCCGAGCCGCCATCGCCACCCGAGCCGCCGGTGTTCGATCCCGGGCTCGTGGTGGTCGACGCCGCCGGGAGCGAGCCCGGGGGCGGGAAGGGCGTGTCGGGCTCGTTGCCCAGGGCCTGGCTCATGTAGTCCTTCCAGGTCATGGCCGGGAAGGTGCCGCCGAAGACCTGCGCCACGCCCTTGATGTCGGTGAGCGGCTTCTGGGAGTCGGCGTAGCCCATCCACACCGACGTGGCCAACTTTTGCGTGTAGCCCACGAACCAGGCGTCGCTGAAGTTCTCGGCCGTGCCCGTCTTGCCCGCGCTGCCCTGGGGTCGGCCGATGTCGGCGGCCACGCCGGTGCCCCCGGTGATGACGCCCTTGAGCACGTCGTTGACGTTGTCGGCGATGACCTCTGGAATCACGCGGCGGCCCTTGCGCGAGGTGTCGTCCTCCAGGACCTTGCCCTTGGCGTCGGTGACCTTGATGACCGGTGTGGCCGGGAGCTGTTGGCCGCGGTTGGCGAAGACGCTGTAGGCCGACACCATGTCGAGCGGCGACACCTCAGCCGCCCCGAGGGTGAGGCCGGGCCCGTAGGACTGGTTGCTGTTGGGCAACTTGGCGTCCGGGCGCACCATGGTGATGCCGAGGCGGTGGGCCATCTCCGCCGTCTGGGGGATGCCGACATCGAGGATGAGCTGGGCAAAGACGGTGTTCACCGACTCGGCGGTGGCCGAACGCAGTGACAGCGATCCGAAGCCCGCCGGTTCGGCGTTGTGGATGGTGCAGCCCGCGCCGCTGCTGTACTTGTAGCAGTTGGGGATGGTGAACGCCGCCGGGGCGCTGTAGACCTTCTCGGGCGTGATCCCCTCCTCGAAGGCCTTGGCCAGGGTGAAGGGCTTGAACGACGAGCCGGGCTGGCGGCCGGAGCCCCCGCCGTCGATGCAGATGGGGCCACCGTCGTCGGGCTTCGCCGCGCCGGCGCAGTTGCCCAGGGCCAGGTTCACCTGCGACTTGGTGAAATCGCGTCCTCCGACCATGGCCTTGACGAACCCGGTCTTGGGGTCGAGGGATACCAAGGCCATCTCCAGGGGCGGCGACGTTCCCTGGAGGGTGTTGGCCACCGATGCCTCGGCCAGCCCCTGGAGACGGGCGTCGATGGTGGTCTCCACCTTGAGGCCACCTTGGTAGACCTGGTCCTCGCCGTACTTGGTGATGAGGTACCGGCGCACGTAGTCCACGAAATAGGGGTACTGGGACTGGACCTCTTCGGGCGGGTAGACGAGGGTGGTGGTCGGCGACGGGCGGGTGGTCTCGGTGGCCACCCGGAGCCGCTGGCTCACGGCAGTGCTGTAATCAGCATCGGTGATGCGGCCCTGGTCGAGCATGGCCTTGAGCACGGTCTCGCGACGCACCTCGGCCGAGCCGGTGTTGCTCCGCGGCTCGTCGGACGACGGCGCCTGGATGAGGCCGGCCAGGGTTGCCGCCTCGGACAACGTCAGCTCCTTGACGGGCTTGCGGAAGTAGTTCTCGGCCGCTGCGCCGACGCCATAGGCGCCACTGCCCAGGTAGACGTCGGACAGGTAGCGGTAGAGGATCTCGTCCTTGCCGAGCCGGTTCTCGACCCGCCCGGCCAGCGCCGCCTCGCGGATCTTGCGGGACAACGTCCGTTGGGGGCCGGTGTAGTTGCGCTTGACGTACTGCTGAGTGATCGTCGACCCCCCCTGTTGGTAGCTGCCGCCCTGGAGATCGGCCCACAGGGCCCGGACCAGGGCCTGGAAGTCGAGGCCGGAGTGGGAGTAGAAGCGCTTGTCCTCGATGGACACGACCGCGTCCTTGAGATTCTGGGGGATGTCGCTGCGCTCGACCTGGATGCGGGTGTCGAAGCGGTGCAGGGTGCCGAGCTGGTTGCCGGAGCTGTCGAGGATCTTGGTGATGCGTGAGTCGATGCCCGATTTGGGAGTGGGCAGGTCGCCACTCGGCGGGTCGTACAGCATGGCCAGGAGGAAGGCGGAGACCAGCACCGGCGTGATCATGGCGAGCACCAGCGAGCCAATGGTGGCCCACCACAACGTGTTCGAGGCGCCCTCGTTCGCCAGGCCCCACCCTCCGGGGGGGCGCTCCGACGGCGGCACCCGGGTGGTCAGCGCCATCGCTCCACCACCTCTGTCGACGAGCGCACTCGGGCCAGTGTACCGAAGGCGGGGATAGGGCTTGGAGGCGGCGCGGCGACGGGCGGCGGCAGCTACAGGCCGTAGAGCCGCTGGAGCTCCGAGCGCAGGGAGCTTTCGGGCAGCGCCTGACGTTCGACGGCGACGACCTTGCCATTGGCGTCGTAGAACGCGGTGACGGGCATTCCCGTCCCGCCGCCGAGGGCATCGTGGAGGCCGCTGTGGTTCGCCCCCCCGATGTCGCTGGCCAGCGGCCACCATTCGATGCCATGGCGCTTGGGCATCGAGAGGGGGTCACCGGTCTCCAGGGCGTTGACACCGACGAAACTGACCTTGCCCTCGAGCTCGCGCGAAACCTTGGCGAAACCGGGCAACTCGAAGTCGCACGCCGAGCACCAGGAGGCGTAGAAGTTGACCACCACTGGCCGGCCCCGGAAGTCGGCCAGGCGCACGCGGCCCGAGTTGGTGAGGGCGGGAAGGTCGAACGCCGTCGGTGTGGTGACCCCCGGTCCACCGCCGCCATCGTTGGTGACCGCCAGCACAGCGACGATGGCCACGATGGCCAGGCCCACACCGACCACCCCACCCACCAGGAGGCGCCGTCGCCCCCCGGGCAGCTCACGGGACGGCGAGCCGGAGCTCAGCGAGGGGCCTGCGTTCCTGGTCGTGGTCGAACTCTAGGCCGCGATTGTCCGGTCGAGGCGTCGGGTAGGAACGAGGTGTCCGCTACGCGAGGAGGAACAGATGGGCGACGGAACGGATCCAAAGTTCAGCGACCGCAGCCGGGTCACCGGTGTCAGCTCCCCGGATTCCAATCGGGCCGGTGAGGGCGAGGGCATACGGGCCCCCCTCGCGTCCGAAGGGGCCGATCACTCCGAGTTCTCGGTGTTCGATGGCCAGGGGAACGAGTCGGTGGTCGTGGTCGGCACCGGCGACGACGGCAAGATTGTGCAGTCGACCGGCGAGACGTCGGAGGAGGCCACCGGCGCCCTCGGCAAGATGAAGGAGAAGTTGGGAGACGCGTTCGGCCCGGCCGCGGGCCACTGACCAGCCACTGAACTTCGGCGTGCAGCCTGCACGGCGGGTCTCGTCCGGCCCGCCGCGCAGGTGTGTGCGGTCGACGCTGTCCGCCGTCAGCCCAGGTTGACGAGGCGTCCGAGACCCACGCTCTGCAGGGCTTCCTGGAGCCGGGAGGTCACCCAGGTCAGGCGGTTGAGGGTGAGCAGGATGCCGAAGAACGCCAGGGACAACGACGATGCCAGGATGAGACCGGTGAAGTGTCGTCGCACCCAGTCGAAGGCCCCGGCCAGGCGGCCCATGGCCAGGCCGGTGACCAGGAAGGGCACGCCGAGGCCGAGCGAGTAGACGGCCAGGAGGCTGCCACCCTCCCACGCCCGTCCCTGTGAACCGGCCACGGCCAGCACCGAGCCGAGAATCGGCCCGATGCACGGTGTCCACCCGAAGCCGAAGGCCATGCCGGCCACTGGCGCAGCCAGGGGCCCGAAGCGTGACGGGTTGGGGTGGAACCGCTTCTCCTGGTAGAGCCAGGGCGCCTGGAGCACGACCGAACCGGCCAGGAACAGGGCCATGGCCAGGACGAACAGTCCCGACACGCGGGTCAACAGGATGTGGTTGCGGAACACCACCTGGCCCAGTGCCGTGGCCGATAATCCGAGCACGATGAACACGGCGGCGAACCCGGCGATGAACAGGCCGGTGTCGCGGACGATGCGGCCCACGTGGCGCCCGGGCTCGTCCCGCAACTCGGCCACGTCGAGCCCGGTGACCAGGGCCACGTAGCCGGGGACGATGGGCAGGACGCAGGGGGACAGGAACGACACCAGGCCTCCGGCGAAGGCGGCTATATAGGTGACCCCTGCCGTGCTCATCTCAGGAGACCTGACGTGCTCATCTCAGGAGACCGGAGACGAGGACGGGTTTCAGGTCGGCGGCGGCGATGGCGGCGACGATGGGAGCGAAGGCCTGGACGGTGCCGGTATGGCCGGTGTGGAGGCTGATGATGGCACCTGGGTGCAGACCGGCCGTGGTGGCCCGGATCACCTCTGCCGCTCCCGGGTCGGTGTAGTCGAGCGGGTCGACGTCGTAGCCCACCACGGTGGCGTAGCCCGCCGCCCCCGCCTCGTCGAGCATCAGCTGGGTCGGCGTCTCGATGCCCGAGGGGCGGAACCACCGGCCCCCTGACCCCGTGAGGCGGCTCAGCACGTCACGGCACCGGGTGATCTCGCTGGCCACACCGGGTTGCCCGAGCCTGCCCAGGCTGGGATGGGTGTACGTGTGGTTGGCCAGCTCGTGGCCATCGGCTCTGAGGTGGTCGGCCATGGAGGGGTTGGCGTCGAGCCACTGGCCGACGGCGAACACGGTGATGGGGACCCGGGCCTGACGGGCGGCGCTGAGCAGGGCCTCGACCACGGCCACGTCGCCGGCCCCGTGGAAGGTCAGGGCCACCTGGCGGCTGCCGGTGGGACCGCTGCGGACGAACCGGGCGGGACCCTTGGGGACGGAGGCAGCCGCCGGCGTGGTGGGCGCAGTCGTCAACGGCCATGACGGCGGCGAGGATGTGGTCGCCGGGGCCGGCCCTGCCTTCTGTGCGGCCTTGGCGCAGGCGGCGAGCACGGCAGCCGATCCTGCGCCCAGGAGCAGGCTGCGTCGGCTCAGGGTCATGTCACCATCTTGGGCCACTGGGGCCGGCTGCGTCAGTCAGCGTAGAAACGACGGCGGATGAGGTTGAGGGCACTGCCGGCCGCGAACCACTCGATGTGCTCGGGCGACAGGCTGTGGGTGCAGAAGAAGTTCACGGTGGTGCCGTCGGGGTGGTGCAGGACGCAGCTCACCGGACGCTCGGGCGCCAGGTCGGCCAGGCCGAGCACGGAGACCAGATCACCCTCGACGATCTCGTCGTAGGTGGCGGGGTCGGCGAACACCAGGGGGAGCACGCCCTGCTTTTTGAGGTTCGTCTCGTGGATGCGGGCGAAGGAGCGCACGATGACGGCCCGGGCGCCCACGAATCGCGGCTCCATCGCTGCGTGCTCCCGTGACGAGCCCTCGCCGTAGTTCTCGTCGCCGATGGCGACCCAGGTGACTCCCGCGTCCCGGCAGTGGAAGGCGGCGTCGGGGATGGGCTCCACCTCCCCGTGCACGGGGCAGCGCGTCGTCCCGGCCTCGCCGGTGAACTCGTTCATGGCGCTGAGCCACAGGTTGCGGGTGATGTTGGTGAGATGACCCCGGTAGCGAAGCCATTTCCCGGCGGCCGAGATGTGGTCGGTGGTGCACTTGCCCCGTGCCTTGATCAGAATGGGGAGCCGCACGAAGTCAGAGCCGTCCCATGCCGGGAACGGCTCGAGGCGCTGGAGGCGGGTGCTGTCGGGCCGGATGACCACGTCGGGTTGGGTCCCGGCGGCGGGAGCGACGTAGCCGCTCACCGAGTCGGCGAAGCCTCGTTCCGGAAGCTCTTCACCCTCGGGCTCGGTGAGGCGCACCCCGTCGATGGTGTCGGTCACGGGGTTGAAGTCGAGGGTGCCGGCCAGGGCATAGGCCACCGTCGTCTCCGGCGAGGCGATGAAGGCGAGGGTCTGGGCGTTCCCGTCGTTGCGCTTGGGGAAATTCCGGTTGAACGAGGTGATGATCGAGTTGGCCTCGCCGTCGGCCATGTCGGATCGCGACCATTGGCCGATGCAGGGCCCACAGGCGTTGGCCAGGACGGTGGCGCCCACAGCCTCGAGGTCGGCCAGCAGGCCGTCGCGTTCGACCGTGGCGCGGACCTGCTCCGAACCCGGGGTCACGAGCAGCGGGGTCCGCGTTCGCAGGCCTCGGGCCGTGGCCTGGCGGGCCACACTCGCCGCCCGGCCGATGTCCTCGTAGGACGAGTTGGTGCATGAGCCCACGCATGCCTGGGAGAGGTGCAGGGGCCAGCCCTTGGCCGCAGCCTCGGACCCGAGCTCGGACACCGTGCGAGCCAGATCGGGCGTGTGAGGCCCGACGACGTAGGGCTCCAGTGCGCTCAGGTCGACGTGGATGATCTGGTCGAAGAACCGATCCGGGTCGGCCTCGACCTCGTCGTCGGCCCGGAGGTCGGCGCCGACGCCGACGGCAGCGTCGGCCAGGGCCTGGCGACCGGTGGCTTCGAGGTAGTCGGCGATCCTGTCGTCGAAGGGGAACACCGAGGTCGTGGCGCCGAGCTCGGCACCCATGTTGCAGATGGTGGCCTTGCCGGTGGCACTGATCTTCGCCGTGCCCGGTCCGAAGTACTCGACGATGGCCCCGGTCCCACCCTTCACCGTGAGCAGTTGGGCCACCCTGAGGATGACGTCTTTGGGCGACGCCCAACCGGACAGGGCACCATCGAGACGCACGCCGATGAGGCGCGGCCAGCGGATCCCGAAGGTGCCGCCGGTCAGGACGTCGACGGCTTCGGCTCCGCCGACACCGATGGCCACCATCCCCAGCCCGCCGGCGTTCGGCGTGTGGCTGTCGGTGCCGATCAACATGCCCCCGGGGAAGGCGTAGTGCTCGAGCACGACCTGGTGGATGATGCCCGAGCCGGGCTCCCAGAAGCCGACGCCGTAGCGAGCCGACGCGGTGCGCAGGAAGTCGTAGACCTCGGCGTTGACATCGTTGGCCGCGACCAGGTCGGCGGCTGCGCCCGTGCGGGCGAGGATGAGGTGGTCGCAGTGGATGGTAGTGGGCACCTGCACGCGAGGCAGATCGGCGGTCATGAACTGGAGCAGGGCCATCTGGGCGGTGGCGTCCTGCATGGCCACGCGGTCGGGGAGGAACTCGGCGTAGGAGTGTCCCCGCTCGAGCTCCTGCGCCTCGGGGTCGCTCAGGTGGTTGAACAGCACCTTCTCGGCCAGGGTCAGGGGCCGGCCGAGCCTCCGGCGCCCCGTGGCGACCGTACTGGCCAGCCGGCCGTACAGATCGGTCGGGATGGTGGCGTCGTGATCGGCGGAGGCGGAGATCGCAGGCTCCTTGGCATCGAGCGAGAAGATCAGCCTACGCCGACAACGAGGCTCGGCCGACGAAGAAAACTGTCGAGCGAACCTGTTTGGTCGGCTCTCGATTCTGCACCATGATGGGGACGTGGCGGACGACCAGACCGCGGGCTCCTCCCGCCAGCCGAAGAAATCGCCGCCGCCCACGGCGCCAACCGGCCGCGCCCGCAGAGCGGCGACCAAAACGACCGCCCCCCTGGGGTCGTCGCCGGCGAAGAAGGTGGCAGGCCGACGAGCCTCGTCGGCACCGGCGCCGGCGGTGGCAAAGGCGAAGGCGGCTGCGGTGAGGAAGGCCAGGCCCGCCGTCAGAGCCACTCCGCCCAGCAAAGCCGCACCGGCTGTCAAGGCCACGTCGCCTGTCAAGGCCACGCGAACCGCCAAGGCCACGTCGCCTGTCAAGGCCACGCGAACCGCCAAGGCCACGCCGCCTGTCAAAGCCACCCGGGCCGTCAAGGCCAGGCCCCCCGTCGACGCCGCGCCACCCGACGACACCGCCACGGCCACGCTCACGAAGACGCCGACGGCGGTTGCCGGCGTGCCTGCCAAGAGGGCGGCGGCGCCCAGGCGTGCAGCGGCGGCCAGGAAGGCTGTGCCGGCCGAGAAGGCTGTGCCGGCCAGGAAGGGCGTGGCAGCCAAGAAGGGGCCAGGCAAGAGGGCCGGGGCGACCAGGAAGGGTGTGGCGGCGAGCTTCGGCGTTGCCGCCGAGACGCGGCGGCCGACGCCGGGACCCACGGGCGATAGCGTCGTCGGCCCTGATGGCGAGGCGCCGGTGGACCCGGCTGAAGTCGTCGCCCCGCCCGACGCGCCGCCGGCCCCCGAGATCGGCGAAACCGACACGGCACCCCCGCCTCCACCCCCGCCTCCACCCCCGCCTCCACCCCCGCCGACACCCCTGCCGACCGACGTCACCGCCGCCCCACCCGCCCCAGCGTCGGGGCCGAAGGCGCCCCTGGCCAAGGGGGCGCTGCTGCTCTCCATCGTCGCCCTCGCGGTGTGCTGGATCTCGGTGCTGTCCCTGGCCTTCGCCCCGATCTTCTTGTTGGCCATCGTCGCCGTCATCGCCGCCCTGCGGAGCAGGCGGGCGGGACGGCGGCTGGCGACCGCGGCGCTGGCGATCGCGGTGATCGCCGTGGTCGCCGGCATCGGGACCGCCGCCGTCAAGGCATGGGGTGGCGACTCCAAGGGTGTGAAGTACAGCGCCCTGGTCCCCGGTGACTGCCTCGAGAAGCCGGGCGCCAACTTCGAGACGACCGAGCGGGTGGACTGCGCCAAGCCGCACGACCTCGAGGTGTTCGCCCTGGTCGACGACCCGGCCCCCCGGGGCGCCAAGTACCCAGGTCGCGACCTCATGGACCGTGAAGCCAACGTGGCCTGCCCCCCGCAGTTCGAGTCCTACGTCGGTGTCCCCTTCGACCAGTCGCAGCTCAGCGTGACCTTCTTCGTGCCCGTCAAGGCGACCTGGGAGTCGAACAGCCGGCGACTCCTCTGCACCGTCTCGGCCAAGACAGGCCAGCTCACCGGCTCGGTGAAGGACTCCAAGCGCTGAGGCGTCCGACGGCCCGGACATCCACCCGAAGGGGTCGTTCCGGGCCGGCGGGGAGCGTTCAAGGCCAGGGTCAGCACGCCCGCCATGGCCCGAACCGCCGCTCGCCGCACGGTGCCCACCCTAGTGATCGCCTGCGAAGGGCGCCTGCCCGGTGGGTCAGGCGCTGGCCTCGACCTGGCCGGCCCGCTGGGCCTCCATGCGCCGCACCCGGTCGATGGGTGCGACGAGCCACACGTGGGCCTCGGTGGTGGCCCAGTCGG
The DNA here is from genome assembly GCA_051001215.1 of Acidimicrobiales bacterium. Classification (GTDB taxonomy): domain Bacteria; phylum Actinomycetota; class Acidimicrobiia; order Acidimicrobiales; family AC-14; genus DATAQC01. The sequence goes on along the minus strand of JBPCNP010000105.1, from coordinate 926 downwards.
CCAGCAGGGCGGCGGCCCGGGGGGACCGGGTCAGCTCGTGGTGGCGCTCGATCAGCCACCGGAGCTCCTCCACCAACTCGGCGTCGGGGCGGGCGGTCTCGACGAGGGCGGCGTTGAGACGGGTGGCCAACTGGGCGTCGGGGTCCCATACGAACACCTGCCCGCCGGTCATGCCTGCACCCAGGTTGTACCCCACGGAGCCGAGGATGACGACGGTGCCTCCCGTCATGTACTCGCAGGCGTGGTCGCCGACTCCCTCGACGACGGCCGTGGCCCCGGAGTTGCGCACGGCGAAGCGCTCGCCCGCCGAACCGGCGCAGTAGAGCTCGCCGGCCGTGGCTCCGTAGAGGCAGGTGTTGCCGGCGAGCACGGGTCCGCCGCCGCCTGCGTGGCCGGGGGCGATCAGCGTGTCGGCCGGTGGCCGGACGACGATGCGCCCGCCACCCATGGCCTTGCCCACGTAGTCGTTGGCCTCGCCCACCAGCTCGAACTCGATGCCGTACGTAAGGAAGGCGCCGAAGCTCTGGCCCGCGGAACCGTCGAAGCGCACCACGGCCGTCCCCATCGGTGGCGCCTGGCCGTACTCGAGGGCGATGGCGCCGCCCAGGGCCGCACCCACGGTGCGATCGGCGTTGGTGATGGGGTAGCGCAGCTCGACGTCCTCACCCTCCCACACACCGAGCAGGGCGTCGTCGACCAGGCGGTCTCCCAGCGTGGAGCGCGGTCGCTGAATCTCGACGGTGCGTACGAACCGGCGGGGAGCGTCGGGGTCGGCGGGTGGGGTGATGAGGGGCGACAGGTCCATGGACGCGGCCCGGGCGTCGGCCGAGGCTGCCTGGCGGAGACACTCGACCCGTCCGATGGCCTCGTCGAGGGTGCGCAGGCCGAGGGCGGCCAGGCCCTGGCGGACCTCCTCGGCCACGAAC
>JBPCNP010000104.1:0-2926 GCA_051001215.1 Acidimicrobiales bacterium | reverse complement strand
TCGTGGCCCAAACCGGTTTCAGCCCCTCGAAACCTTCGCTTCAGCAGGTCAGAAACCGGCTCTGAACTGGGGTTTTAGCGGGAGCGGGCGACGAGAATCGAACTCGCGTTCTCAGCTTGGGAAGCTGATGTTCTGCCTCTGAACTACGCCCGCGGCGACCTCAGTGTACCGACCACCGGTCGGCAACACGACGGACGATTCCTGTTCACCCCGCCGAAACCAGCCTGCAACACACGCCTTCTAGCGTTGTCGCCAGATGGACGTCACCCTGCTCCGTTGGCCCGCCGAGGCCCCCGCCCGCGACCGGATGGCGATCGCCCGCGAGGCGCGCCTGCTCCTGGTCGAACAGGATCACGACCCGCCCAGGGTGGTCGACTGCCTGGAGGACTGGATCCGGGTGCCGGCTCCCGAGGAGGACGTGCGGGCCCGCGTCGACGCCATCTCCGTGCGCAGCCAGGCCCACGACGATCCGCCTCCCGGCATCGACGCCGACGGCGTGCTGCGCTTCGAAGGTGCGTGGGTTGCGCTGCCGCCCCTCGAGGCCCGCCTCACCGACACCCTCCTCCAGCGGTTCGGGGCAGTGGTGGGCCGCGACACCCTTATCCGGGCGGTGTGGCCCAATGGGTCGCCGGGCCGCAACGCCCTCGACGTGCACGTGCTGCGCCTTCGCCGGCGCATCGCCCCGCTGCATCTGGCCGTGCGCACCGTCCGGTCCCGGGGCTATCTGATCGAGGTGGGCTCGGCCTGCGACGGCAACGGGCACCACGGTGGGAACGGGAACGGGCACTGAGAGGCCAGTCCCTCACCGTCGCCTCCTAGGGTGAGGTGATGCCTGCCGATCTGAAGTCCCTCGTCCAACCGGCCAACACCCGGATCCTCCTCGTCGTCATGGACGGCCTGGGCGGCTATGCCGACACCGACCGCGGCTCCGAGCTCGAAGAGGCGGCCACGCCCAACCTCGACCGCCTGGCTGCGGCCGGCAGCACCGGGCTCCTCGAGCCCGTGGGCGCCGGCATCACCCCGGGTTCGGGACCGGCTCACCTGGGCCTGTTCGGCTACGACCCCTACGAGTTCGTCCTCGGGCGCGGGGCGTTGTCGGCCGCCGGTCTCGAGGTGGAGCTGAAGCCGGGCGACGTGGCCGCCCGGGCCAACCTGGCGACTCTCGACGACCAGGGCCGGGTGACCGACCGCCGAGCCGGGCGGCCGCCCGACACCGAGGCCACCGAGGCCGTGCGCCTGCTGCGCGAGGGCGTCCATCTCGACGGCATCGAGGTCACCTTCGCCCACGAGGCCCAGCACCGGGTGCTGGTGGTGCTGCGGGGGGAAGGACTGTCGCCCCAGCTCACCGACACCGATCCCCAGGCCACCGGCGTCGCCCCGCTGGCCGCCCGGGCCCGGGTCCCCGAAGCCGACCGGGCCGCCGAGGTGGTGGCCGAGCTCGACCGCCAGTGCCGCCAGGCCCTCGCCGGCCAGCCCCGCGCCAACTGCCTGCTCCTCCGCGGATTCGATTCGCACCAGGAGCTGCCCTCGATGGCCGACCGCTACGGCTTGAACCCGGCGGCGGTGGCCGTCTACCCCATGTACCGGGGCTTGGCCCGCCTGGTGGGCATGGACGTGCTGGGCCCGGCCGCCGACCTGAGCGCCCAGATCACCCTCGTGTCCGACACCTGGACTCGTCACGACTACTTCTTCTTCCACCACAAGGGTCCGGACTCGGCCGGGGAGGATGGCGACTTCGGCGCCAAGGTGACGGCCATCGAGGCCCTCGACGCGGTGATGCCCGAACTGATCGCCCTGGAGCCCGACGTGGTCGTGGTCACCGGTGACCACGCCACCCCCAGCCAGATGGCGGCCCACTCGTGGCACGCCGTGCCGGCGCTGATGTGGGGCCCCCGGGTCGGCCGCGACCCGGTGCAGACCTTCGGCGAGAACGCCTGCCTGGGTGGGGCGCTGGGGCGCCGGCCGGCCGCCGACCTCATGACCATCATGCTCGCCGCCTCCGGCCGACTGGCCAAGTACGGCGCCTGAGGTCCTGCTACCCCCTCCTCGATGTCGGGAGATAGGCTGCGGAATAACGCCGGTACCAGAGACCTTGATACGAAGGCACTCAACTTTGGTACTATCCAATCCGCACAGTGAGCACAGTCTCCGTTCGAACCCCTGGAGGAAGCACCCATGCCCAAGGCCGTCGGCATCGACCTCGGCACCACCAACTCGGTCGTCTCCGTCCTGGAGGGCGGCGAGCCGACCGTCATCCCCAACGCCGAGGGAGGCCGCACCACCCCCTCGGTCGTCGGCTTCTCCAAGTCCGGTGAGGTCCTCGTGGGCGAGGTGGCCAAGCGTCAGGCCATCACCAACCCCGACCGCACCATCCGGTCGGTCAAGCGCCACATGGGCACCAACTGGACCGTCGACATCGACGGGAAGAAGTACAAGTCACAGGAGATCTCGGCCCGCATCCTGCAGAAGCTGAAGCGGGACGCCGAGGCTTACCTGGGCGACACCGTCAGTCAGGCGGTCATCACGGTGCCCGCCTACTTCGACGACGCCCAGCGCCAGGCCACCAATGAGGCGGGCTCGGTCGCCGGCTTCGAGGTGCTGCGCATCATCAACGATCCCACCTCGGCGGCGCTGGCCTACGGCCTCGACAAGGAGGGCGCCGACCAGACCATCATCGTGTTCGACCTCGGCGGCGGCACCTTCGACGTGTCCATCCTCGAGATCGGCGAGGGCGTCTTCGAGGTCAAGGCCACCAGCGGTAACACCCACCTGGGCGGCGACGACTGGGACCAGCGGGTGGTCGACTGGCTGGTCAAGTCCTTCAAGGGCGACCACGGCGTCGACCTGGGCAAGGACAAGATGGCCCTCCAGCGCCTCCAGGAGGCAGCCGAGAAGGCCAAGATCGAGCTGTCGGCGGTGCAGGAGA
>JBPCNP010000103.1:0-4137 GCA_051001215.1 Acidimicrobiales bacterium | reverse complement strand
CCGCCGTCCGCCAGGTCGTGGCCACCATGCCCGAGCGCTCCCAGACGTTGCTGGGCATGCTCATGGCCGATCCACCCGTGCCCTACGACCAGGTGGCCGCCAGCCTGGGCATCCCCATCGGCTCCATTGGCCCCACCCGCCAGCGGTGCCTGCGGGCGCTGCGGGCCAAGTGCGTCAGCGCAGGTATCGAGCTGTAACGGCGCCCGGCTCCTCGGCTCCTTCGGCACCCAGTCCGAGCCGCCTACGCTCGACGGTCGTGCGGATCGCCACCTGGAACGTCAACTCGCTCAAGGCCCGGCTCCCACGCGTGGAGGAGTGGCTGGGGTACGCCCGCCCTGACGTGCTGTGCATGCAGGAGACCAAGCTGGCCGACGGGGCGTTCCCGTCGATGGCCTTCGCCGCCCTCGGCTACGACGCCGCCCACTGCGGCCAGGGCCAATGGAACGGTGTGGCCATCCTCTCCCGCGTGGGCCTCGACGACGTGGTGTCGGGGTTCTCGGACCAGCACGAGGGCGAGACCGTCGAGGCCCGGCTGCTGTGGGCGACGTGTGGGGGGGTGCGGGTGGCCAGCGTGTACGTGCCCAACGGGCGGGTCGTCGGCAGCGAACACTACGCGGCCAAGCTCGAGTGGCTCGACCGCCTGCGTCGTCACGTGACCTCGACGTGTCGACCCGATGCCGATCTGGTGATCTGTGGAGACTTCAACGTGGCCCCCGATGATCGCGACGTGTGGGATCCCACGAAGCTCCACGGCGGGACCCACGTCAGCCCACCCGAGCGCGAGGCGGTAGCCGCCCTGGAGGAGTGGGGCCTGGTCGACGTGTTCCGTCGCCGGTACCCCGACTCCGGGCTCTACTCCTGGTGGGACTACCGGGCCGGTGACTTCCACCAGGGCCGAGGCCTGCGCATCGACCTCGTCCTGGCCAGCCGACCCATGGCCGAACGGGCATCGTTCGCGCTCATCGACCGCTTCGCCCGCAAGGGAAAACTTCCCTCCGACCACGCCCCGCTGCTCTGTGACTTCGACGATCCGGACTTCGACGATCCGGACTTCGACGATCCGGAGCGCTGACTACCCCAACTTCGACAATCGGGAGCGCTGACTACCCCAGCGAGGAGATCTTCCAGTCGCCGCCGACCTTTTCGAGGGTCAGGGGCTTGGGGCTGGAGTTGCGGAACAGGCCGACCTCCCCACCCGCTTTGAGCTCGATGTCGTTGTCGTCCACGGTGGCCGTATTCCCGGTGATGGTCACCCGTTTCACCTTGGTGCTCTCGAGCGACTTCTTGTCGTCGGACGTGAGGACCTTGTTGAACGTCTTGACGGCGTCGGCGCACGACGAGGGCGGCCGAAGGAGGAAGGCGGCCGAGCTGAGCTCTTTCACGCCGGCGTCGGTGAGCAGGGCGCAGGCGCCATCGGCCTTGTCGTTGCCGACGGCGGCGAAGAAGCTGGAGACGGTGCTCTTGACGCTGTCGGCGTCGGACTTCGATCCTCCGCAGGCGGTGGTCGCCATGACGACCGTGAGCAGCCCGGCGGCCACGCTGGCCGGTCGGGCTCGATGAGGTGCCGGTTTCATGAGCGTGTGCCTACCACGCGACGGCCTGACTCACTCGCGCCAGAACGGACGACGCGTCGCGCTACTCCACCAGGAGCTGCAGGCGGAGCTTGGCCAACCCGCCGGCGAGGGCGTCACGCACGGCGGCGTGGGTGATGCCCAGATCGGTGTGGAGCTGCTTCATGGTGCGCGGAGGCGAACCTTCGAGGCCGTAATGGGAGGTCACGACCCGGCGCTCGAGAGGCTCGAGCTCATCGAACAGGTGGGAGGGGGCGGCGCGTAGCACCAGGGCGTCCTCGTCGAACGCCTCGTCGTCGGACGCCTCCTCACCCCCCTCGACATCGGGGTAGGGCCACCCGTCCTCGCTGGGCCACAGGTAAGAGGTCATGCCTAGTTGTCGCGCCGATCGTCGGCTGCGTCAACGCCTGTTCTTCGGGCCCGAGGCCCGGCGTCAGGCCACGCTGGCAGCGGCCACCACGGCCAGGAGCGCCTCGCCGTAGCGATCGACCTTCACCGGCCCCACGCCCGGCAGGGCGAGAAGGGCGCTGCGGTCACCGGGCCGGGCCTCGGCCACCACGGCCAGGGTGGCATCGTGCAGGACGACGAACGCCGGTACCCCTGCGGCCCGGGCGGCACCGGCCCGCCAGGAGCGCAGCGCGGCGAGCATGACGGGGTCGGCCCGTTCCCCGACGTCGACGCCGACGCGGTGCCGGGCTCGGGCGCTGCCGGCACTCCCGAGGGAGCGGATGCCGGCCGGCCCCCGTACCCGGGCCCGGCTGCGGTCGAGGTGCTCGCGCCAGTCCGTGGTGCCGCCGGCCACCGCCGACCCGGATACTCCCAGGGATTCCACGACCACTTCGACGGTGGCCAGCCACGGCGAGGGCGACCGGGCCATGGTGTGGGCGCCGAAGCGTCGTCGTTCGGCCCAGGAGCAGTGCAGCTGGCGTTGGGCCCGGGTGATGGCCACGTAGAACAGGCGGCGTTCCTCGGCCCGGGCCTCGGGCGTGGCCGCCCGGCCCACCGGGACGAGGCCCTGTTCGAGCCCGGTCAGGAACACCACCGGCCACTCCAGGCCCTTGGCCGCGTGGAAGGTGGACAGGGTGACGGCGTCGCCGCCGGCCTCGGGGTTGTCGCCCCGAAGGGCGGCCGTGAGCCAGGTGAGGAAGCCGCCGACGGGGGCTCTCGGGTCGAGGGCGAGGTGCTCGCCCATCATGCGCACCAACTCCTGCAACGACGCCCGGCGCTCCGCCGCCGGGTCGCCGCTCGCCGGCTCGTCCCCAGACGCTTCGAGCGCCCCGACACCTCCGGCGGTGCCGGTGCCGGCGGGGTCGAGGGCCCGGGCGGCCAGCCGTAGGTCGGCCACGGCGGCGGCGAGGGGGCTGTCGGGCGGGCGGCGCCGAAGGTCGGCCACGGCCTCGGCCACCTCGGGGCGGGCCAGGAACGAGGCCGCCCCCCGCAGGCGGCAGGGCACGCCGGCGGCTCGGAGGGCTTCCTCGAAGTTCACCAGCTGAGCCCGGGTACGGGCCAGGACTGCCTGTTCGGACCAGGGGCGGCCGGCGCCGTGGTGGCGACGCAGGGCACGGGCGACGCCTCCAGCCTCATCGGCGTCGGTGGGGAAGGCGATGACGTCGGGGATGGCTCCGGCGGCCAGGGTGGGCTGCAGGTCGAGGGCACCGGGGGCACGCCTGGTGTCGAGCACGGCGTTGGCCACGGCCAGGATCTGCGGCGAGGAGCGGTAGTTGCGATCGAGGTGGACGACGGTTGCTCCGGCCAGCCGGGCAGCGAAGCGGGTGAGGTAGGAGGGGTCGGCGCCGTTCCATGCGTAGATGGCCTGGTCGGGGTCGCCGACCACGCAGAGGTCGGGCCGCCCCCCTCGCCAACCCTCGATGAGTCGCTGCTGGGCCGGGTTGACGTCCTGGAACTCGTCGACGAACAGGTGGCGGAACCTCCAGCGCTGCGCCGCGGCGAACTCGGCGTCGTTGGTGAGCGCCTCGCGGCAGAGCCCCAGGAGGTCGTCGAAGTCGACGAGACGTCGGCGCGCCTTTTCTTCCTCGTAGCGCTCGAAGATGCGGGTCATGGCCTCGGGCGACACCGGCGGACGGCGACCGGCGCGCTCGGCGGCCTCGGCATAACCGGCCGGCTTGACCAGGCGGGCCGTGGCCCACTCGATCTCGGAGGCGGCGTCGAACACCATCTCCGGCTTGGCCGGGTTGCGAGGGACGAGGCGACCGAGGATGCGGACCTTGCTCTCGAGCAGGGTGGGGGCGCGCACCCCTCGGTCGGCCCAGAGGCTGCGAAGCTGGCCGTAGGCGATGGCATGGAACGTGCCCGCGGCGACCCGGTCGCGAAGTCCGAGCTGGCGCACGCGGAGGGCCAGTTCGCCCGCCGCCTTGCGCGTGAAGGTCAGAGCAAGCACGTGGCGAGGATCCGCGCTGTCGTGGCGGCAGCGGTGGGCGATGCGACGGGTGAGGATCCGCGTCTTGCCCGACCCGGCCCCGGCCAGGATGCACAGGGGTTGGGCCTCAGTGGTGACAGCCTCTCGCTGGGCCTCGTTCAGCCCCTCCAACAGCATTGGCCCGACACT
>JBPCNP010000102.1:0-4692 GCA_051001215.1 Acidimicrobiales bacterium | reverse complement strand
CTCGATCGGACCTCGCCGATGGCCGACCGGCCATGACGCGCGTCGAGCCTGCGCGCACCGACCGTCAGGATCGGGAGGAGGCCGACCCCCGGCGGTGGGCGATCCTCGCCGTGCTCAACCTCAGCCTGATCATCATCGTGGCCGGGAACTCGTCGCTCAACGTGGCCTTGCCCACGCTCGTACGGGACCTGCACGCCAGCAACTCCGATCTCGAGTGGATGGTCGACGCCTACTCCCTCGTGTTCGCCGGGCTGGTGCTGCCGATGGGGGCCCTGGGCGACCGGTTCGGGCGCAAGGGGCTGTTGCAGGGCGGCCTGTTCATCTTCGCCGCCGGATCGCTGACCGCCAGCCTGGCCACGCAGCCGTGGCACGTCATCGCCATGCGGGGGGTCATGGGCGTAGGCGCGGCCATGATCATGCCGGCGACGCTCTCGATCGTCACCAACGTCTTCCCGCCCCACGAGCGCTCCAAGGCCATTGCCATCTGGGCCGGGTTCGCCGGCGCCGGGATCAGCCTGGGGCCGCTGGCCAGCGGCTTCCTCCTCGACCACTTCTGGTTCGGGTCGGTCTTCCTGGTGAACGTGCCCATCATCGCCGTGGCGCTCGTCGCCGGCGCTGTCCTCCTCCCGACGTCTCTCGACCCCAGCCGACCGCCCCTCGACCCGGTGGGGGCGTTGCTGTCCGTGGTCGGCCTCGGGGCATTGCTCTACGCCATCATCCAGGCCCCCGAGCGGGGGTGGACCGATCCGCTCATCGTCTCCGGGTTCTGCTTCGCTGCCGTCGCCTTGGGCGCCTTCGTCCTCTGGGAGAAGGCCAGCGACCATCCCATGCTGCCCATCGAGCAGTTCGGGGACCGGCGTTTCACGGCTGGTTCCGCCAGTATCGCCCTCACCTTCTTCGCCATGTTCGGCCTGTTCTTCATCGCCACCCAGTACCTGCAGTTCGTCCTGGGGTACACACCATTCCGAGCCGGGCTGGCCCTCCTGCCCATGGCGGCCATGATGCTCATCGCCGCGCCCAACAGCGCGTCGTTGGCCGAACGCGGCGGCCGCAACCGGGTTGTGGCCGCGGGTCTGTTGTGCATCTCTGGCGGCATGGTGGTGATGGCCACACTTTCGGCCACCAGCTCCTACGCGCACGTCGCCGTTGCTCTGGTCCTCTTCGGCATCGGGCTGGGGCTCGCCACCGCTCCGGCCACAGGGGCGATCATGGAGTCGATGCCCCTCGGCAAAGCCGGGGTTGGCTCGGCTGTCAACGACACGACCAGGGAGGTCGGCGGGAGCCTCGGCGTCGCCGCCCTGGGGAGCCTCCTGGCCACCAGGTACCGTCACCACCTGGACCCGCACCTGAGGGGCGTGCCCCGCCCGGTGGCCGAGGCCGCCCGCCGGTCGTTGGGATCGGCGCTTGGGGTGGCCCGAGGCGAACCCGGGCTGGCCCTGGCCGCCCGTCACGCGTTCGTCGACGGCATGTTCGCTGTCTTCCTCGCCGCCGCCGCTCTCGCCATCGCCACTGCCGTCGCCGTGAGTGTCGGCTTGCCCGGCCGCCAACAGTCGTCGTCAGACGCAGACCCGCCCGTTTCGGTACCGGACCACCCGTGAAACGGGAGGCAGGCGGCGCCCCCCGATGTCGATACTCGGTCCGTGAATGGCCGGGGGAGTGCGGTGCCGGGCGACCATGACCACCCACCTCGCTCAGCGCCCGCTCAGCTCGCTGGTGGCTCGACGTCGGCGGACCGACCCGTTCTGCCCCGCTCGGATCGCGGTCGGGGACAGGCCTATAGTTCGATCATGGCCACGATGATCACTGATCTCACCGACGACGACATCGCCACGACCGGCCGTGTCGTCGAGGGCTCACCGCGGATGTCGGCCGATGCCGACACCAGCGATGAGGCCGACACGTCCGACACGTCCGACACCTCCGACTCGGCTGACACGACGGACAGCACCGATACCTCCGATACCTCCGATACCTCCGATGCCACCGACGACGCCGACGTCGATGGCACCGACGCCGGCGACAGCGACAGCGACACCACCGACGCCTGACAGGCGTTCCTCGCACCGGTGACGAGCCTCGGCCGGTGCGTCGGGAACGACGACCAGTTCCTGGCCGAGCACTGGGGCCGGGCTCCGCTCCATCTCCCCGGCATCGACGCCGGCGGCTTCGCCGACCTCTTCACGCTCGATGACGTCGACCAGCTCATCGCGTCGTCGTTCCTCCGACTCCCCGCCATCCGTCTCGTTCGGGACGGCACGCCGCTCGACCCCGCCACCTACACCCGGTCGGCCCGCCTCGGGAACAAGGACCTGGCCGATGTCGCCGACTCAGGCCGGGTGTACGAGCGGTTCCGCGAGGGCGCGACCATCGTCCTCCAGGGCCTGCAACGATTCTGGGCACCGCTCACCCGCTTCTGCCGTGAGCTCGAGCTGGAGCTCACCCACCCCGTGCAGGTCAACGCCTACATCACGCCGCCAGCGGCTCAGGGGCTGGCCGTGCACTACGACACCCACGACGTATTCGTGCTCCAGTTCGGCGGCACCAAGCAGTGGTCGATCCACGCTCCCGTGCTCGAGGACCCTCTCGCCTCCCAACCGTGGTCGTCGAGCCGGGGCCGGGCCGGCGACGCAATCCTGTGCGCCTCCCTGGCCGCGGGCGACTCGCTCTATGTCCCGCGTGGCTTCCTCCACTCCGCCTTGGCCCAGGAAGGCACCTCGGCCCACCTGACCATCGGCGTCGTCGCCACCACGTGGGCCGACGTCGTCCGCACCGCGATCACCGGTATCGACGACGAGGTCGACTTCCGGCGGGCCCTGCCCGTGGGGTTCGCCCACGAGCCCGACCTCCTGGCGCCGGCGGTGGCCGCCCACCTGGAGCAGCTTCGGACGTGGCTGGAGAAGGTCGACGTCGAGGCGGTGGCAGAGCGGACCGCCCGGCGCTTCTGGTCGGGGCGCACGCCGATGTTGGCCGGCCAGCTCCACCAGCTCTCGCTGCTCGACGAGATCCACGACGGCTCTCGGGTGCGGCGCCGGCCGGGCACGATCTGCCGGGTCCACCTCGACGCCGACGGTGAGCGCGTCCACGTCCTGCTGGGCGACCGGGAGCTGCACATGCCCGCCCGGCTGGAACGGGTGGTCCGCCGGCTCACCGACGCACCCGATGAGATCGAGGTGGGGGCGTTGGCGGATGAGCTCGACCAGCCGAGCCGGGTCGTCCTCGTCCGCCGCCTGGTGCGCGAGGGGCTCCTCGAGGTCGTCGAGGTTGTCGACGTTGGCTGAAGCTCCGTCGTCGTGTGCCTCGGTGTCGCTGTCCCACGACGAGCCGTTGTTGGCGACAGCGTCGGTGGTGCGTAGCTGGCTGCTGGTCGAACAGCCCGGACCGTGGGGCGCCGATGCCCTCCGCCAGAGCGAACTTCCCGACCACGTCGCCGACGTCCTCCACGACCGCTCGACCACCCACGACGTGCGCGTCGTCCTGCTCCGGCGCCCGCCAGTACGGGAGCCAGGATCGGCGATCGACGACGACGACGGGCAGGGGTTGGCGTGCGGGGAAGTCGACGACGGAGGGCGGGAGTGCTTCGTCGCCCACTCCGGACCGGACGAGCCGTGGATGGAACAGCGCCGTCTGTCGGCCGCCGTCGACGTGCTCGGGCTCGACATGGCGACGGTGGCGGCCGGGCGGCGGCCGGGCTTCGGGCAGCCGTCCCCAGGCCCCGTCTACCTGGTGTGCACCAACAGCCGCCACGATCCCTGTTGCGGCCGCCTGGGGCGCCCGACCGCTCGCGCCCTGGCCCAGGCCGTGGGGGGCTCGGTGTGGGAGTGCTCGCACATCGGGGGTGAACGCTTTGCCGCCAACCTCGTCTGCCTCCCCCATGGCCTGTACTTCGGCCGTGTCGGACCTGATGACGGGCCACGGATCGCTGCGGCCTACGAGCGAGGTGAGATCGACCTCGCCCACTTCCGGGGACGGGCAGGGGACCCGTTCGTGGTGCAGGCGGCCGACCTCCTCGTCCGCCGGCGCCACGGGCTGACCGCCGTCGATGGTCTCCGCCACCTCGGTCATCGGTCCGAGGGGACCGACACCGTCGACGTGGTGTTCGGTACCGCCGGTGGGGGCCGCCTCCACGCCCGGGTCGGGCGTACGGCCACTGCCGAAGCTCGGCTTCTCACATGCCATGCCGCTCGGCCGGGGCGGCCGTGGGCCTACTCTCTGGTCGATTCGGGACCGGCGTGACGGTCGCGTCGGGTGGTGGCCTTCGTGCCCGTCACCCGTCCGGGGGAACGCCGTTGCCCGGATCGTCACCGGCCTGATCGAGCCCAGCTTCGGCCCGCAGGCGGATCCACCGGCGCCAGCGTGCCGTCCCGACGCCGAGATAGGCGCCACCGAGCACGACGAGAACGCCCCCGGCGGGTGGCCACACCAGGGCAGCCACGACGACCCCGGCCAGGAGAACGATCAGGCCGAGGAGCGAGTCGACGAGCAGCACCTGGCGCCAGTTGGAGGCCGTCGCCGCCCGGTCGATCCGGGCCCGGCGCCGGACGTGGCCCTGCTCGCCGGGTCGTTGCCGGCGGCTGGGAGCGTCATCGTGGTGTGCCATGCTGGGACTCCATGGTGGCCGTAGCTCAGGTGGTTAGAGCGCCAGGTTGTGGTCCTGGAAGTCGGGGGTTCGAGTCCCCTCGGTCACCCTCCCAG
>JBPCNP010000101.1:0-3692 GCA_051001215.1 Acidimicrobiales bacterium | reverse complement strand
CCTTTACGCCGCAGCTTCGCTTTGATACTATGCAGAACACGCCGATCATCTACATTGATCGGCTCAGGTTGATGCGAGAACCGTCGGAACCGACAGCCTCGTACACCACCCATCGGGACTCAACCCGTCGCGCTTGTCTGCGACTTCGTCTGACACCTCGGCAACCCAAGTCCCGTTTGCCTCGCACTCCATCCGACCGCCCGGTGGCCGCGCCCCGGGTGGGACGCTGGCCTCGTCGTGGCCAACCGTGGTCGTACGTCGCCGTGCTGACCAATGCCCACCACCCCAGACGGCGGGGCTCACCCTCGAGACGGCCCTCTCCTGTCCAGAGCGTCGACAATCGCTGTCGCACACCGCTTCGCTTCAACGAGCGGAAGGTCGTGGCGGCCGGACCATATCTGTAGGGCGATTCCCGGTGTCGAGCCGAGGTCGCTGAGAAATTCGCGGTCAACGACCGGGTCGCGGTTACCCGCCACGAGCTGGACGGGGGCCTCGATCATCGGCAGCCAGTCCGCTGCCTCCGCATCGAGGATGACCCGGGTCAGGGTCCGGGAATAGGAGGCCCAGTCGTGCTCGACAGCGGCAGCGGCGATGGGCCCGGGCAGGCGCGGGTGGGAGAACGCCGCGAGGCGAGCGGCCACGGCGCGGTGGTCGCACACCCACTTGCAGGAGAGCTCGCCCACTGGGCCCGGTAGCGCGAAGAGCCGGGCCATGGGGCCCGACGAGCCGATGCGTGCCCTGGCATCGGTTCGGTTCGCGTAGATGGGCGGCCCGAACCCCACCAGCCCGGCGACCCGCTCCGGGTGGGTGGCAGCCATGCGCAGGCCTACCACACAGCCCAGGGAGTGAGCGCCGATCGTGACCGGCTCATGGACGCCGAGGACGTCGAGGCACTCGACGACCGCCTGAACGTGGTCATCGGGGCCATAGCGGCCGTCGGGGCGGTCGGAACCACCGAAACCCAGGAGATCGGGGACGACGAGGCGGTGGCGTTCGACAAGGCGGTCATAGGCCCCGCCCCAGAAGATGCCGGACGCCACGAGCCCGTGGAGCAGCAGGACGGGTGATCCGGTGTCACCCAACGTGCGCACCGCCAGCGCTCCGGCGTGGCCGTGCTCCCCGGCGGGCCGCTGCCATGCACCCGCGGAGCGACGGGCACGTTGGTACTCAAAGCCGGCCGTGGTCGCGACTCCGGCGAAGCCGGCGAGCATGGCCGTCCGGGGTCGCATCGCTCAGCTCCGCCGTGCCTCAACGGTCGGCGTCCCTTGCGAGTGGTGCGGACCTGGGTGCGGACAGTTGCGTGGCGCGCGGATGAAGTCGAAGATCGAGCTGACCGGTCCGAACACGCTCATGAAATGACGTGAGCGGCCTCTCATCTTGGCTAGCTGTCCAACACGAGTGAGAGAACGACGTCTCTCCCCGTGCCAGCCTCTCCGGACAGAGTGAACGTGACCGGTCCCCTCGACCCAATGATGCCAAGTACTCCTCCCGTGCTCGACGCCGTGCCGTCGGCGCCGATATGGAGTTGGATCGACCGCGGCGGGGTGGAGCCTCCTGGTTGCCCGCCAGGCCCGGTCACCTCGGGGTTCGCGGCACCTTCCCGGGTCACCTGCACATCGGAGTTCGGCCGGAGGCCGGTCGCCTTGAACTGACGCCCGGGCCCGGAGGTACTGGGAACCAGGCAGGCCCGCGCTCCGGAGTCGGCCGCGCATGTCTGCTTTCCGCCATCGTCGCCACACCCACCGATCGCAAGAACTCCGGCGGCGGCAACGAGCTCCACCTGCGCCCTCATGACGCTTCGGTCCTGGCGGTGAACAGCATCCTCGCGCTGGTGGCCCACAAGGCCAGCGCGGCCCCGAACCCGGGCAGCAGCCGCCAGAGCGCCACCGGGGCGCCGGCGACCCCCATGATCATGGTGGCGGCGGCCACTCCGCACAACGCAACGGCAGTGGCGTCGTACACCCGCACCTTGAAGAGGCGGGCCAGAGGAACGAAGTGCAAGCCGACCACCGCGCAGATCACCGCGGGGATCCACCGGGGGTGGCCTGAACGACCGAGGACGTTGACGGCAACGGCGATGGCGGCGAACTCGCCGGCAACCACCAGGCCGAAGCGGCTTCGCACCCGACCCAGATCGACTGCCGCTGACAGAGTCGCGGGAAGGGCGGCGGCGGCCCTACGCATTCGTCGGGCTCCGGCCATCAGGGCCGCGCAGACGGCGGCGCCGGCTACCAGCACGGGCACGGTCACGGCGAGGTCCAGCGCCCCAAGGGTCGAGCCCGCCCACACGACGCCCATGACGGCGCCGACGATGACACCTGTGGAGCGGCCTCGAAACTCATCGCCGCCCATGCCGTCGGGTCGGGTCGCTTCGATGGGTCGCCGGGTGACGATGGTCGTCGCGTTGGTCATGGTGAGACGTCCTGTTGTGGTTGGGGCCCGGTGGCGAGCAAGGCGTGGAGTGCGGCGGTGTAGTCCTCCAAGGCTCGACGTCCGGGTCGGGTCAGGGCGATGTAGGTGACCGGGGTGCGGCGACGGTGAGTCTTGGTGACCGCCACGTAGCCGGCGTCCTCGAGCTTGCGCAAATGGGTGGACAGGTTGCCCGCCGTCATACCCATCAGCTGCTGCAACCGCGGGAAGGTGATCCGGTCCCCGGCGTCGAGCGCCGCCAGGGCTACCGTCACACGCAGCCGGGGCTGGGCATGGATGACGGGATCCAGGGTCGGCAGGAGCCTCTCGGTGGTCACGGCCCGGCCGGCGCGCACTTGGTGCGGGCTCGGGCGTGCGCCAGTGCAGCAGCAACCAGAAACCCTCCCCCACCGGCCAGCGACAGCACGGCGAAGTTGGCGGGCACGCCGGCCGACACGCTGGCCGCCCCGGTGACCAGGGTCCACGCCCCGAGGCCGTACTGCACGCGATCGGTCCAGATCATGCCGCCGGCCAGGTACAACAACCCGACGACCAACAGCGAGCTGCCCGACCAGAGCAACGGCTGCAGGCCTGACGGCAGGCCCTGGTGGATGAGGCCGATGTTGACCCCGTACAGCCCGGCGAAGGCCAGCAGCCAGCTCCATCCGTACATGGCTCCGATCTTGCGTGACGCTCCCTGGACGCCCCGGCCGCGCCAGATCCCCTGGCTCACCGACACCGCCACCGCGGCGGTGAACAGCACGCCAAGGACGACCCCGGCGGCCCAGGTGGCCAGGAACGGGCCCGGGCCGACGGGTGAAGCCAGATAGAACGCGCCGAAACCCCCAGCCCACGCGAAGCCCCACATCCCCAGGATCGGCACCACGTCACCGGTCAAGCTCCGAGCCGCCTCGTTCTGCGCCTCGATGACGGCCAGGGACTCCCGGGCTGTGAGCTGGCCCTCGTCGCCGCGGGCTCCGTCATCGGCTGCATCAACTCTGGCCACGATCACGCTCCCATGGCAGCAACTAAGTTTGCGCCTCAAACTTCTCTGCCGCTACCGTAGCACCCGAGCGGCTCGGCCACGACCACCTTCTCGGATTTCGTCCGCGGGCTCATCACCTCGGTGGCGGAACCGTCGTGGACCTAGCGGGACTTTCCTGGCTATCCGTTTGAGCTGATCACTGGGCCGCTGGAAACTTTCTTCAAAACAAGCCTCTGACCAGCGCGTTTGTGCTGGTCAAAGGCTCGCGATCTGTTGCCAGATGGTGATTACCTAGATA
>JBPCNP010000100.1:0-4510 GCA_051001215.1 Acidimicrobiales bacterium | reverse complement strand
GCCACGAGGGCGTCGAGGCCGGCGACGACGTCGGTGACCTCGGGGAAGCCGGGGTCGCCGATGATCGCATCGCGGAAACTCACGCCGTAGCCCGTCGAACCGCGGTAGTTCACCATCCCGACCGCGATTCCGTGATCGACCCACGCCTGCACGTCGGGCATGAACGAGTCGCTGTACGCCCACGTCGGCCCCCCGTGCACCAGCATCACGACCGGGTGGGGGCCGGGGCCGGGCGGACTGGCCACGAACCCGTGGACGCGCTGGCCCTCGGGGTTCTCGAACGACCACGACCGGTACGGCTGGCCTGAAGGTGCCCGCTCTCCAACCGGCCTCACGACCTCGTCGCCGGTCACCGAGCGGACGGTCGCCGGCGTGGCACCACTGCCCACCCGGAACCACACGTCGCCGTCGGGGCGCACGCGTGCACCGGAGACGGTGCCGGCCGGGTGCTCCACCGGCGACAGCTCCTCGGTGCCGAGGTCGATCCGGAAGAGCTGGGAACGGCCCTCGTGCTCGTGCAACACGAGCAGGGCGCTGCCGTCGGGCCACCAGTCGGTCACGCCGACGTCGCCGGGCAGGTCGACGGCCAGGTCGCGGCGTTCGCCGCTCAGCAGGTCCCAGACCGCAGGACGATCGCGGCCAGCGCGCTCGTGGACGAGGGCCAGCCGCTGGTCGCCGGGGACGCGTGACCAACCGGCGACCGCCAGGCCCAGGCCGGGTCCGGCCCACTGCTCGCCGACGGTCGCCGCCGTCAGGGGGTCGACCACCCTTACGGCCAGGTGGATGTTGTCTCCGTGCTCGGCGTGCTGGAGGCACAGCAACGACGAGTCGCGTGACAGCCCGATGACCTCGACGACCTCGGGATGGCGGTGGATCGCGCGGGCCTCGGCGCCGTCCTCCGCCACGTGTACCGCAAAGCCCTCCTCGTCCGACGTGCCCACCACCATCAGCCCGTCGCCCATCGCCAGCCCCGCACTCCAGGCGTCGGCCAAGCCGGGCACGAGCGGGCGCCGGCCGGTCTCGTCGCCTGCGAAGGGCTCGACCAGCCAGTGGCCGACCTCGTCGCCGGTGGTGTCGTTGAACCAGACGATGGCCTCGCCGTCGGGCGTGCAGGCGCCACCGGGCACGCCGATGGGGTCATCGGTGACCTGGCGACGCGTCCCCGCGGCCCGGTCCCAGGCGTAGATCTGCCAGACGCCGCTCTCGTTGGAGGCGAAGGTCAGCCGGTCGGGGGCGTCACGGGCCCATGAGGGCAAGCTGATCGTGGGCGCCCGGAATCGCTGCTCCCACAGGGGCATGGGCGAGGCGTCCGGGCCTCGAAGGTCGGTCACGCCACGACCAGGTTCACCAGCTTGGGCGGACGGGACACGACCCGGACCGGCGTGCGTCCTTCGAGCGCGGCCTGCACCCGGGGCGAGGCCAGGGCCAGTCGCTGCATCTCGGCCTCGTCGACGTCGACGGCCACCTCGACCCGGTCACGCACCTTGCCGTTGATCTGCACGACCATCGTCTCGCGGACGACCACAGCCAGGGCGGGATCGGCTTGGGGCCATGGCTCGGCGTGGATGCGAGCCCCGCCGCCCCGACGGCGTTCCCACAGCTCGGCGGTGATGTGCGGTGTCATGGGGGCCATCAGCAACAGCAGGATGTCGACCGCTGCGCCCACCTCGGAGCCCGAGGCCCCGGCCTGCGCGTGGCGGTACACGAGGTTGGTGAACTCCATGCAGGCGGCCACCGCGGTGTTGTACGACCACCGCTCGTAGTCGTCGCTCACCCGGGCGATGAGCCGGTGGGTGGCGTGGAGGAGGTCGTCGCCCGGCTGTTCCGCAGCTTCCGCGGTAGGCGCCGCCTGGCCGGTGGCCAGCCGCCACACCCGTGACAGGAAGCGGGCGCAGCCATTGACGATCTCGTCGGTCTGCTCGGTCCAGTCGAAGTCGTCGGCCGGCGGCCCAACGAACAGGTGGAATAGGCGCAGGGCGTCGGCCCCGACGGTGTCGAAGTAGCCCGAGGGGTCGACCAGGTTGCCCTTCGACTTCGACATCTTGGAGCCGCCCATGCGGATCATGCCCTGGGTGAACAGGCGGGCGAACGGTTCCCGCAGGTCCTTCGGGGCCACGCCCAGGTCGGCCAGGGCCTTGGTGAAGAACCGGGCGTACATCAGGTGGAGGATGGCGTGCTCGATGCCCCCGATGTACTGGTCGACGGGCAACCAGCGCGCCGCTATGGCGGGATCGAAGGGCGCCTGGTCGTTGGCGGCGTCGGTGAAGCGCAGGTAGTACCACGACGAGTCGACGAAGGTGTCCATGGTGTCGGTCTCACGCCTGGCCGGGCCCCCGCAGGTGGGACATGTCGTCGCCAGGAACCCCTCGTGGGACTCGAGGGGCGAATCGCCGGTGGGCCGGAACTCGACGTCGTCGGGAGCCTCGACGGGGAGCTGGTCGTCGGGCACGGCCACGACGCCGTGGTCGGGGCAGTACACCACCGGGATCGGGCAACCCCAGAACCGCTGGCGTGACACCAGCCAGTCGCGCAAGCGGTAGTTCACCGTGCGCTGCCCGATGCCGCGCTCCTCGAGCCAGTCGATGGCGACGGCCACGGCCTCGGCCTTGGCCAGCCCGTCGAGCCACTCGCTGTTGATGGCCGGGCCGTCGCCCGTGTAGGCCTCGCCCTCCCACCCCTCGGGGGGGGCCACCGTGCGGACGATCGGGAGGCCGTAGGCGACGGCGAAGTCCCAGTCGCGCTGGTCCTCGCCGGGCACGGCCATGATGGCCCCGGTGCCGTAGCCCATGAGCACGTAGTCGGCCAGGTAGACGGGGACGGCCGTGCCGTTGAACGGGTTGACCACGTGGGAGCCGGTGAACACGCCCCGCTTCTCGGCCGGGCCTTCGGTGGTCTGGCGTTCGACCTCGGTCTCGGTCTGCACCCGGGCCACGAAGGCCTCCACCGCCTCGGCCTGCTCGGCGGTGGTGAGCTCGCCCACCAGCGGGTGCTCGGGGGCGAGCACGGCATAGGTCATCCCGAAGGTGGTGTCGGGGCGGGTCGTGAACACCCGCACGGTCACGTCGGGCCGACCGTCGACGGCCAGGTCGAACTCGGCGCCCTCGGACCGGCCGATCCAGTTGCGTTGCATGGTCTTGACCCGCTCGGGCCAGTCGAGGCCGTCGAGGTCGTCGAGGAGCTGGTCGGCGTAGGAGGTGATGCGGAAGAACCACTGCTCCAGGTCGCGCTTGGTGACGACGTCGCCGGAGCGCTCGCAGGTGCCGTCGGCCAGGACCTGCTCGTTGGCCAGCGCCGTCTGGCAGCCCGGGCACCAGTTGACCGGCGCCCGCCGGCGGTAGGCCAGCCCCGCCTCCAACAGGCGCAGGAAGATCCACTGGGTCCAGCGCATGTAGGACGGGTCGTGGCTGTGCAGCTCCCGCCGCCAGTCGTAGACGGCGCCCAGCCGCTCGATCGACGCCTTGAGCTGGGCGATGCGGTCGTCGGTGAACGGCCGGGGGTGCAAGCCGGTCTTGATGGCCGCGTTCTCTGCCGGCAGGCCGAACGAGTCGAAGCCCATGGGCGACAGCACGCCGTGACCGGTCATGGTCTTGTGACGCACGATCAGGTCGCCGAACGTGTAGTTGCGGACGTGTCCCTGATGGGCGGCCCCGCTCGGGTACGGGTACATGCACAGGCTGTAGAACGGCGGGCGGGGATCGTCGTTGTCGACCTGGTAGGTGCCCTCGTCACGCCAGCGGGCCTGCCACCTGGGCTCGATGTCCTGGGGGTCGTAGGCGTCGTCCACGGATCGATCGTATCGGTGGTCGCCCGGGTCACCCGCGTGCGTTGTCCCGGCCGCCCCGAGGGACCTGCGGCAGCGGTGTCGACTGATAGGGTGAGCGCCGCGGGCCTGTAGCTCAGCCTGGTAGAGCGCCTGCATGGCATGCAGGAAGTCCGGGGTTCAAGTCCCCGCAGGTCCACTGTTCCCTGCGATGGCAGGCAATTGCGGGGTGCCATGTAGTTCTACTACGGCGTCACAGGACATCTCGGCCGCCCAGGAGCTGGTTCTCAATTTGACGAGCGACGACCATTTCCGAGGCACCGAAATGATCAGCCAGGAGTGCCATGTCCTCCGGTGGTGCAGCGGCCGTCTGGTCGCCGAATAACTCTCGGATACCTGCGGCGGGAGCAAGTAGCTCGGCAGCGAACGCGCGTCCGACTTGCTGCGTGGCTACGCGAGAGCTTGTGATCAGGTACGAGCCTGATGGGGGGCGCGCCTGCCGCATGCCATGAGGCACGCCCGATGGCGAAGCTTTCGCTTGATCGATTCATTGCTCGCGAGATGACGAGGCTCGTGTGTTCGGACGAGAAGGACCTACCGGCTCCCGTGAAGCCGCAGACGGGTGGGCGAGTTCCACCGGTCGGTGCACGCGTGGCGGGCATGATGCCCGTTGCGACCGAGCACCCCGACCGGTGGAGGCAACAGCATGGCAGGCCCGTCTTTGAACATGAACCAGCGCGAGGAGATCTC
>JBPCNP010000099.1:0-5559 GCA_051001215.1 Acidimicrobiales bacterium | reverse complement strand
GCCAGATCGCCATCGACCTCGACGGCGTGGTGAAGTCGGCGCCCGCCCTGCAGACCACCAACTTCCAGGGCAGCGGCACCATCACCGGGAACTTCACCGAGGGCGAGGCCAAGGACCTGGCCCTGGTGCTGAGCTACGGTTCACTGCCCGTCCAGCTCGTACCCCAGACGGTGCAGACCGTGTCGGCCAGCCTGGGCAAGGACTCACTGCACGCCGGTCTTGTGGCCGGCATCGTGGGCCTCGGGTTGGTGGCGCTCTACATGCTGTTGTACTACCGGGCCCTCGGCCTGGTCGTGTGGTTCGGCCTGGCTCTGTCCGGGGCCTACATGTACGCCATCATCACCTACCTCGGCTCGCACTACGGCCTGGCCCTCAGCCTGTCGGGAGCCGTGGGCATCATCGTGTCCGTCGGTGTCACCGTCGACTCCTACGTCGTGTACTTCGAGCGCCTGAAAGACGAGATCCGCTCGGGCAAGACCGTCCGGTCGTCGGTCGACCGGGGGTTTGCCAGGGCGTACCGCACCATCCTCGCCGCCGATGCCGCCTCGTTCATCGGTGCCGTCGTGCTCTACCTGCTGTCGGTGGGCTCCGTGCGGGGCTTCGCGTTCTTCCTCGGCCTGTCGACCCTGCTCGACGTGTTCATCGCCTACTTCTACACGCGGCCAATGGTCGTGCTGCTGGGTCGGAACCGCTTGTTCACCGAGGCCCGCTGGGTGGGCGTGGCCCGCGGCCTGGCCTCTCCCCAGGCCAGCCCTCCGGTCAAGGTCCCGGTATGAGCACCAAGACGTCGAACCCCGACGCCGGGCCGGAGAAGGCCGGACTGGCCCACCGGCTCTACAACGGCGAGACCTCCTACGACTTCGTGGGCCACAAGTGGTGGTGGTTCGCCTTCTCCGGCCTGATCATCCTCGTCGGCGTGGTGGCGCTGCTCACCGAGGGCCTCAACTACGGCATCGACTTCAAGGGCGGCACGTCCTGGGAGGTGAAGGCCCCCGGCGTCTCGGTGGCCGAGGCCCGGGATGCCATCGCTCCGCTCGGCTTGGGGAGCGCGAAGATCCAGATCGCCGGCGGCGACACGGTGCGGGTCGAGGGCAAGCACGAGACGCCCGAGGACCAGGCCAAGGTGGCCGACAAGCTGTCCTCGCTGGCCAAGGTCGACCGCGGCCAGGTCAGCGTCAACGACGTCGGGCCGTCCTGGGGCAAAGACGTCACCAACAAGGCCCGTAACGCCCTGATCGTGTTCTTCGTGTTGATCACGATCTACATCTCGTTGCGGTTCGAGTGGAAGATGGCCCTGGCCGCCATTCTCGCCGTCGTCCACGACATCCTGGTCACCGTGGGCATCTACGCGCTCTCGCGCTTCGAGGTGACGCCCGGCACGGTCGTGGCCTTCCTCACCATCCTGGGGTACTCGCTCTACGACACCGTCGTGGTGTTCGACAAGGTCCAGGAGAACACCAAGGCCATGTCGACGTCGGCTCGCATGACCTACACCGACGTGGTCAACCTGTCGATGAACCAGGTGCTCATGCGCTCCATCAACACCTCGCTCGTTGCCATCATGCCCGTCATCTCGGTGTTGTTCATCGGCGCCGGGGTGCTCGGCGCCCTCGCCCTCAAGGACTTCGGACTGGCCCTGCTCATCGGTCTCATCAGCGGGGCCTACTCGTCGATCTTCGTGGCCTCGCCCATCCTGGCCATCCTCAAAGAGCGCGAGCCGCGGTACATGGTCATACGCCAGAAGGTGCTGTCGAGGGGGGCGGGTTCCGGCTTGCTCACCCCTGCGGCCACCGCCGCCCAGTCCGGGGGACGGGGCGTGGCCAAATCGGGCCGGGGCAACGGCTCGGCGTCCGACCGCGACGGCGACGAGGCGCTCGTCCCCGCCACCGAGCGCACGAGCGGTACGGCTCCCCGTGCCGCCACGCGCACAGGGTCCAGCAGTCGCCAGGGAGCCCCCAGGCCCCGCAAGAAGGGCAAGAAGCGCTAAAACCGCCCTCCGGGCTGAGCTGTAACCTGGATGGGGATGGGAGACGCGGGTTCGCTGGCCGACCACATCCGAGCCGTTGCCGATTTCCCCCGGCCCGGCATCGTGTTCCGCGACATCACCCCGCTGCTGGCCGAGCCCATGGTGTTCCGAACGGTGGTCGACGCCCTGGTCGACCACGTGGGCGATCGCCGGGTCGACAAGGTGGTGGCCATCGAAGCGAGGGGCTTCATCGTCGCCGCTCCTCTTGCCTACCGCCTCGGGGCCGGGTTCGTCCCCGTCCGCAAGGCCGGCAAGCTCCCCCGGCAGGTGGAACGTGAGGAGTACTCGCTCGAGTACGGCAGCGACTGCCTGGAGATCCATGCCGATGCCCTCGCCCCGGGCGAGTCGGTGCTGATCGTCGACGACGTGCTGGCCACAGGCGGGACGGCAGCGGCCACCGTGGCCCTGGTCGAGAAGCTGGGTGCCTCGGTGCTCGGCCTGGTCTTCGTCATCGAGCTCGATGCCCTCGAGGGCCGGGGCCGCCTCCCGGGCCACGACGCCCACTCTCTCCTCCACTACGCCTCCTAGCCTCGGGACGCGGAAGGTGCCTGCCGTCGATCGGGTCCTGCCGTGGCGGCGCAGTGGTGCGCCCCCGGTCACCGAGGAGTTGGCCGAGGTGGTCAGGTCCTACCGCGTGCGCCACCCGCGGGCGTCGACGGCCCTGATCCGCAGGGCCTACGAGGTGGCGGCCGAGGCCCACGAGGGCCAGGTCCGGATGTCGGGCGATCCCTACATCGTCCACCCCGTGGCCGTGGCCTCCATCCTCGCCGACCTCGGCCTCGACGACGCCACCATCGCCGCCGCGCTGCTCCACGATGCCGTCGAGGACACCGCCGTCACCCTCGAACAGGTCGAGGCCGACTTCGGCGCCGAGGTGGCTGTCATGGTCGACGGCATGACCAAGCTCGACCGGGTGCGGTTCGAGAACAGAGAAGCCCAGCAGGCGGCGAGCATGCGCAAGATGCTCGTGGCCATGGCCAAGGACATCCGTGTCCTGCTCATCAAGCTGGCCGACCGCCTCCACAACATGCGTACCCTGGCCGCCCTTCCCCAGGAGAAGCAGCAACGGATCGCCCAGGAGACCCTCGACGTCTACGCCCCCCTGGCTCATCGTCTGGGCGTGGCCGGGATCAAATGGCAGCTCGAAGACCTGGCCTTCGCCACCCTCTACCCGAAGCGGTTCGCCGAGATCGAGCAGATGGTCTCGGTGCGCGCCCCCGAGCGCGATGTCTACCTGAAGAAGGTGGTCGAGATGGTCTTGAGCCGCCTGGCCGAGCTGCGCATCGACGCCCACGTCACGGGTAGGCCCAAACACAGCTGGAGCATCTACGAGAAGATGGTGGTGAAGGGTCGCGAGTTCGACGAGATCTACGACCTCATGGGCATCCGCGTCGTGGTCGGAAGCGTAAAGGACTGCTACGCCGCGCTCGGCACCTTGCACGCCATCTGGAAGCCGGTGCAGGGCCGCTTCAAGGATTACATCGCCCAACCGAAGTTCAACCTCTACCAGTCGCTGCACACCACCGTGGTCGATCTCGAGGGCAAGTCGGTCGAGGTGCAGATCCGCACCCGCGAGATGCACCACCGAGCCGAGTTCGGCATCGCCGCCCATTTCGCCTACAAGGAGGGCGGTCCGCAGGCCGAGGTGCCCTGGTTGCGCCGCATCGTCGAGTGGCAGGAGGACACGCACGACCCCCAGGAGTTCATGGAGACGCTGAAGGTCGACCTCGACCAGGACGAGGTCTTCGTGTTCTCCCCGAAGGGGAAGGTCATCACCCTGCCCGTCGGGGCCACGCCGATCGACTTTGCCTACAGCATCCACACCGAGGTCGGTCACCGCTGCATCGGGGCCAGGGTCAACGGCCGCCTGGTCCCACTCGACTCCCCGCTCACGTCGGGTGACACGGTGGAGGTCTTCACCTCCAAGGTCGAGGGGGCGGGGCCGTCACGCGATTGGCTGAACGTGGCCGTCACCCCTCGAGCCCGCAACAAGATCCGCCAGTGGTTCAGTCGCTCCCGTCGCGACGAGGCCATCGCCAACGGCCACGACGAGCTGGTGAAGGCAATGCGGCGGGAGAGCCTGCCGGTGCAGAAGCTGGCCAACTCGCCGCTGCTGATCGAGGTGGCCAAGAGCCTCCACTACGCCGATGTCGAGGCGCTGCACATCGCCATCGGCGAGAACCACGTCTCGGCCCAGTCGGTGGCCCAGCGTGTGGCCAGGGAGCTACGCGGTGGCGAACGCGAGGAGCAGCTTCCCTCGGCAATCGGACGGCCCCTCCAGCCCAGCCGGAGTAGCGGGCCGGGCATCCACGTCGAGGGTCTCGACGACATGCTCGTGCGTCTGAGCCGATGTTGTCACCCTGTGCCCGGCGACGAGATCGTCGGCTATGTGACCACCGGCCGGGGGGTGTCGGTGCACAGGGCCGACTGCTCCAATGCCGTAGCCTTGTCGACCACGATGGGGGAGCGGGCCATCGAGGTGGAGTGGGACCGGGAGCACACGGGATCGTTCGTCGCCACCGTGGAGGTCGAGGCCCTGGACCGGTCCCGGCTGCTCCGTGACGTCACCACTGTGCTCGCCGACCATCACCTGAACATCGTCTCGTCGTTCACCCGAACCGGCACCGATCGGGTCGCGCGCCTGCGATTCGACTTCGAGCTCAGCGACGCCTCCCACCTCGAGTCGCTTCTCGGCATGCTCCGGCGCATCGACTCTGTCTACGACGCCTATCGGGTGGTCCCCGGGCACAACAAGGTCGAGTCCACCGAAGGGCGCTGAGTCCCGACCCCCGCAGAGTGGCAGACTCAAATGCAAGCGTCCGTGTTGGGGGAGGTCGCAACAAGTGGAGCTTCGAGCACAGTTGTCGGCTCTCCGGTCATTTCACCGGCCGGTGCAGCGCGTGGGCGAGGACCCTTCCGGCCGACCACTGTTCGCCGTCGGCTCGGTACAGCTCACGCGGTCCCGTGGTGGGGGATTCTCACTGATCGCTCCGTGCGCACGTTGCAAGAAGGACCTCATCGAGGTGCAGGTGCGCAACGCCGCCGACCTGGAGTTGTGCGGGCAGCCCCGTTTCTGCGAGAAGTGCGCGGCGGTGACGACGAGCGTGGTGTCGCAATCGGCCCGTGCCGGTGAGAAGGCCGCTCGTCCTCGTGGGCCCTCGAGGACGACCATCCAACCTCGAGTGCAACCGGCGACAGCACCCGTCGAGGTCGGACAGAACGTGGCCCCGGCCGTCCGAACCAACGACGCCGACGGTCTTCGGGCGTCTGAGACGTCGAGCATCAGTGGGGTCAATGGGAGTGGCGAGGGCTCTGCGACCGCCGCGGCCCTGGCCGATGCACAACAGCAGGCTTCGGAGCTCCGGGCGTCCGCCGAGGCCGATGCCACGCGCATCCGCCAAGCCACCGACGACGACCGCGAGCAGGCCAGGGTGGGCCTGGCGGCGGCCCGATCCGCCGCTGACTCCGACCGTCAACAGGCCGCCGCCGCCCTAACCGAGGCCCAGACACAGGCCGCCGATGTCGTGGCCGCC
>JBPCNP010000098.1:0-5611 GCA_051001215.1 Acidimicrobiales bacterium | reverse complement strand
GGGAGGCGGCGGCCGCTGACGGCGCCGCCGGTGCCCCGCCCGGTGGCGGCGGCCCACCCGGCGCCGGATGGCCACCGATGGTCACGCAGTCGGGGAAGAACCCGCCGCTGCCCCAGATGTTGCCGTTCCAGGTGTTCTGGTCGCAGTCGAAGCTGAAGAACGGCTGGAAGGTGAAGTTGTCGTCCTCCAGGTCGGCCTTGGAGAACGGGTCGGGCGCGTTGTCGGCCGCGTCGTTGTGGAGGATCCGGTTGAGGTGGCCCTGCTGGGTGACGACGATGCCGCTGTCGTTGCCGTGAACCTCGTTGTTGCGCACCGTGTTCTGTTCAGCGGCGACCTGGATGCCATCCCCGCCGTGGTTTGTCGAACACCCGGTTCTTCTCGACGAGCATGTGCGTGTCGAACTGGGCGCGGTCGAGGTGGGAGATGCCGATGCCGTTGCGAGGGCTCTCGGTGGCGCTGCGTCCGTTGCCACGCACGGTGTTCCCGGCCACTATTCCGTTCACGTTGCTGATGTTGGAGATGCCGGAGTTGTCGTTGTTCTCCACCACGTTGGCGATCACCTTGTTCCCCGAGATCGACACCATGCGGGGGAAGTCGGTGTTCAGGAAGGCGTTGATGACGATGCCGGCACCGTTCATGTTGAACGTCCCCGGGGTCGTGTCGACGGTGTCGCTGATCACGTTGTTCTGTATGACGTTGTCATTGGAGTCAGGACCGAGGATGGCCACCCCGGTGTAGATGCCGTTGTGAGTGACGGTGTTGTTGGCGATGGTGTTGGCGGCGGAGAAGAAGACGCCGATGCCGTCACCGAACACCGCGTCGGTGGTCGGCGGTCCCACGTTGTCGCGGACGGTGAGGAACTTCACCGTGTTGTGCGATCCGCCGACGACGGCCACCCCCTCGGCGAACTCGGTCACCGTTCCCTGGCGGCCGTTGACGATGACTCCGGTGTGGTTGGTGATGAGGATGCCGGCGTGGCTGCCGTCGCCCGGGCCGGTGCCCGACACCGTGTGCCCGTTGAGGTTGAGCGTGATGTCGTCGGCCCCGACGATCAGCCCGTCGGCCGGGCAGGGGCCCACGTCGGCGTGAAGGGTGGTGTCCTTGGTGAGCACTGCGCCACATCCCCTGGCCGCCGGCGGCGGCGAGTCTCCCGGTGCGATGCGCCGCACCCGGCCGTTGCCCCGGTCGGTGAACAGCAGCGCGCCCTGGGCGTCGAAGTCGAGCTGGGTGGGCGCGCTCAGGGTGGCGTTTCGGGCAGGTCCACCATCGCCACCGAAGCCGGGGATGCCGTTGCCCGCCACGGTGGTGATGATGCCGGCGGGGTTTGACCTCACGGATGCGGTTGAAGCCGGACTCGGCGATGAACAGGTTGCCGGCGCCGTCGGCGATCACATCGGTCGGCCCGACCACCGGCGTGGAGGTGGCGGCCACGCCGGTCGGCCCGACGGGCCCGAAGGCGCCATTGCCGGCGATGGTGGTGATCTTGCCGGTGAGATGGTCGACACGCCGCACCCGGTTGTTGGCGGTATCGGCGATGAGCAGGTCGCCGTTGGGTGCCAGGTTCACGCCCTCGGGACCGTTGAGCTGGGCCGTCTTGGCCTTGCCACCGTCGCCCCCGAAGCCGGGCACCCCGGTGCCCGCCACGACGGAGATGCTGCCCGACGGGGTCACCCTGCGGATCTTCTGTCGGCCGTGTCGGCGATGAAGATGGTGCCGGCGTCGGGGCCCGACCGCACCACGGAGACGTCAGACGGGCAGCCCAGGGCCGCGTTGGTGGCCTTCCCGAAGTCGATGTTCTCGCCCCCGCCGGCGACGGTCGAGACCGTTCCCCCGGGAGTGACCTTGCGCACCCGACCGTCGCCGCAATCGGCGATATAGACGTTCCCGGCCGCGTCGGCGTCGAGCCCGCGCGGATGATCGAGCACCGCCGTCGACGCCGGGCCGTCGTTCACGCCTCCGCCCGCGTAGGTGGTGATGATCCCGTTGGCGTCGACGCGCCGGACGCGATCGGTCTCGCGATCGACGAAGAAGAGGTAGCCCCCGAAGAAGGCCACGTCGGCGGGCGCCGCGACGGGCGCGTCGACAGCCGGGCCGCCGTCGCCGTAACTACCGAAAGCGCCGAAGGTCGCGGTCTGGCCGAGACCGCTGACGGTGGTGATGACATGGGTGACGGCATCGACACGCCGTACCCGCGAGTTGCTGGAGCCGAGGTCGGCGATGTACACGTTGCCGGCGGGGTCGACGGTGACGCCGAACGGGAAGTCCAGGTGTCCGGCGGTCGCCGGCCCGCCGGCGCCCGTCGGGCCGAGGTCGGCCGGCACACCGTCACCGGCGACGGTCATGAGGGCGTGGTCACCGGCGGCGGCCACCTCGATCACCCTTGGGCTGGCGACGAGCGACACGAACAGGTTGCCGGCCGTGTCGAAGGCGAGCCCTTCGGGGAACGCCTGCGAGTCGAGGAGGGAGAAGTGCAGGGCGGGCTTTCCCTCGTTGGCCGGCTCGAGCAGCAGCGTGCCCCCGCCGACATAGGTGGTGATGATCTCTCCGGGGCCGCCGTTGATCACACCGTCGGGCCCCGGTGTGACCCTGCGAACGCTGGCTGCGCCCACGTCGGCGATGTAGAAGTTGCCGGCGAGGTCGAAGGCGATGCCGCGGGGGTTGATCCCGGCCGAGGTGGCCGGGCCGCCGTCGCCCGACGAGGAGGAGGACCCGGTGCCGACGACCGTAGTGATGAAGTGGGTGACGGCGTCGACGCGACGGATCCGGTTGCTGTCATCGCTGATGAACACATTGGCGAAGGCGTCCACCGCCAAGCGAAGCGGGTGGTCCAGCTCGGCCGACGTGGCTGGCCCGCCGTCGCCGGCGAAGCCGGCGGTACCTGTCCCCGCCACCGTCGTGATCACCCTGGTCACGGCATCGATGCGCCGAACCCGGTTGTTGGCGGAATCGGCCACGTACATGTTCCCGGCCGCGTCGAAGGTCAGGCCCTGGGGACCGTTGAAGGTGGCGTCCCTGGCCTGGAGGCCGTCACCGAGGGGTGCGGTTCCGCCCCCGGCGAAGCCGGTGATGACGCCGTTGTCGACCTTGCGAACCAGGTCGGGGTGCTCCTCGGAGACATAGAGCGTGCTGCCCACGCCTTTCAGGCCCCACGGGTCGGGGAGGGAGGCGGCCGTGGCCAGCCCGCCGTTGCCGCTCGGAGGACCGGGGTTGCCCCCGGCGATTGTGGTGATGTCGCCCGGAGCGGCAGCCGCCGGGGTGGCGGAGACCACTGCGCCCACCCCACCGGCCACCATCGCGACGACGACCAGTACCGCCGGTCAGGGATCCCGGCAATAATGTCTCTGCACATCTACCCTCGGGCGCCTCTCAGCGAACTCACAGGCGGAGGGCCCACCATGGGACGGTGACGGCCATGCAGAAGACCCGCATCCTCGTGGTGGACGACGAACCCAACATCACCGACCTGGTGGGCACGGCGCTGCGTTACGAGGGCTTCGACGTGGAGGTGGCCTCGGACGGCCGTTCGGCGTTGGCCAAGGGCCAGACCTTCCGACCCGAGCTCATGGTGCTCGACGTGATGCTCCCCGACCTCGACGGCTTCGACGTCGTCCGCCGCCTGCGCAACGAACGCCTTCCCCTCTCGGTCGTCTTCCTCACCGCGCGCGATGCCACCGAGGACAAGGTGAACGGCCTCACCCTGGGTGGCGACGACTACGTCACCAAGCCCTTCAGCATCGAGGAGTTGGTGGCACGCATCCGCGCCGTGCTGCGCCGGACCCGCGGCGACGAGATCGGGGGGTCGGCCCGGCTGTCGTTCGCCGACCTGGAGATGGACGAGGACACCCGTGAGGTCTGGCGGGGGGAGACCCGGGTCGAGCTCACCGCTACCGAGTTCAAGCTGCTGCGGTACCTGCTGCTCAACGCCCGGCGGGTCCTCTCGAAGGCCCAGATCCTCGATCACGTCTGGGAGTACGACTTCGACGGCGACGCCAACGTGGTCGAGACCTACATCAGCTACCTGCGCAAGAAGATCGACCAGGCCGAGCCTCGGCTGATCCACACCGTTCGGGGTGTCGGGTACACCCTTCGGCTCCAGACGGGGTAAGCCCTTGTCGCTGCGCAGCCGCCTGCTGCTCGTCGTCCTCGGCCTGGTCGCCGTCGGACTGGCCGCGACCGACTTCGTCACTTTCCGGGCCCTGCGTTCGTTCCTCGTCGACCGCGTCGACCAGCAACTGGTAGCGGCACGCGACCCCGTGGTGGCCGCCTTCACCGGAACCCGTCGCGGTCAGCCCGAGAGCGCCGACGCGCTCATCCCTTCGGGGTCCTACGCGGCCATCGTCGACGTCAACGGGACCATCGTGGAAGCCAGGCGAGACCTTTCCGTGTCGGTGCTGCCCAACCTCAAGAACAGCAATCTGGCGCGCAATGCCAGCTTCACCGTGGACGGCACCCGGCAATCATGGAAGTACCGGGTCCTGATCACCCCCCTCACGACCAACGGCGACCACCTCCTCATCGCCATCCCCCTCCGGGAGGTCACCCAGACGCTGCACCGCCTCCTGTTCATCGAGGCATTGGCCAGCGGGCTAATCGTGATGCTGGTGGGGGGGGCGGCACTGGTGCTCGTCCGCGCCGGTCTCCGCCCACTCGAGGACATCGGCGACGTGGCCGGGGCCATCGCCGAGGGCGACCTGAGCCAGCGGGTGCCCAGGGCCGAGGGCCGCACCGAGGTCGGGCGCCTGGGCTTGTCGCTCAACGCCATGCTGGGCCAGATCCAGGCGGCCTTCGAGGCCCGCCAGGCATCCGAAGCGCGTCTCCGGCGATTCGTGGCCGACGCGTCCCACGAGCTGCGGACACCCCTCACCTCCATCCGTGGCTACGCCGAGCTGTTCCGGAGAGGCGCGGCCGAACGTCCCGCCGATCTGGAGAAGGCCATGCGCCGCATCGAGGAGGAGTCGGCCCGCATGGGCCTGCTGGTCGACGACCTGCTGCTCCTGGCCCGCCTCGACCAGGGCCGGCCTCTCGAGCGTTCGCCCGTCGACCTGGTGCGGGTGGCCGCCGACGCCGTCGACGACGCCCGTGCTGCGGCGCCGGAGCGGGCCATCAGCCTGGACGCCCCAGCGGGCGTCGTCATCGAAGGCGACGAGCTCCGCTTGCGCCAGGTAGCGGCCAACCTGGTGGCCAACGCCTGCCAACACACCCCCGTCGAAGCACCCGTGGTCGTGCGGGTGGCCCGGGGCGCCGGCGGGGCTGTCCTCGAAGTGGTCGACGGCGGACCGGGCCTCGACGCCGAAGCCGCCCAGAAGGTGTTCGAGCGCTTCTACCGGGCCGACCCGTCGCGGGCCCGGGCCGGCGGTGGCAGTGGGCTGGGGTTGTCGATCGTGGCCGCCATCGCCGAGGCTCACGGCGGCCGGGCCACCGTCGAGGCCGCCCCCGGAGCCGGCGCCTGCTTCCGGGTGACCCTGCCCGCCGCCGCGCCGGTGCCTTCCACTGAGGGGGCCGCTCGGGCCCAGGTCCCCGCTCAGGGGGCCGCTCGGGCCCAGGTCCCCGCTCAGGGGGCCGCTCGGGCCCAGGTCCCCGCTCAGGGGGCCGCTCGGGCCCAGGTCCCCGC
>JBPCNP010000097.1:0-7524 GCA_051001215.1 Acidimicrobiales bacterium | reverse complement strand
GCTTCGTGCAGCGGCTGGGTCCTGCGCAACGGAAGTCCGTGAACCGAGTCAGGGCCGGGAGGCAGCAGCTCTCAGCGGAGCCTTTCGTGTGCCGCAGTCCAGCCTGGCCGCTGCACCGAGCGGCGGACCCGTCGTTGACGACAACGACGGGGTGGTCCTCCTCGTCGTGTTCACATGGCGCAACGTGAAGCTTGGCTTCGGCGATCGGTGGCAGAGAAACCCGTCCAGCGCCGAGAAGGGAGGGACCACCGCGCTGACGGGCCTCGGCCGCCACCGGCACGTGGCTACTCGCGTTCCTCGAACTCGGACGCCGGCAGGGCGAGGGGCGGCGCCGAGGTGTGCTCCGACCCCTCCAACGCGGCGGCGAGCGCGCCGGCTGCTCCTTCGAGACGGCTGCGGAGGTTCTCCTCGGCGACGAGCAGCTTGGAATATCGGGAGCGCGCCTCGCCCAGCAGATCGGCAGCACTGCGGTCCGCCTCGTCGCGGATGTGCCTGGCGTCCTCGTCGGCCTGTCGACGGGTGCTCGTGGCGTAGTGGTCCGCCTCGTCGCGCAGCTCCGCCGTCTCGGCGATCACCGTCTGCCGGAGGGCGGTGGCCTCCGAGCTCGCCCGGTCCCACTCGGCGGTTGCTTCTGCGACGAGGGCCCTGGCCTCGTCGTTGGCTTCGCTGACCGTCAGCTGGGCCTGCTGGGCGGCCTTGGTCGTGAGCGTGTTCGCCGCCGCTTCGGCCTCGCGTCGGAGTTCGGCACTCTCATTCGCGGCCGTGCGGAGTGTCTCGGACGCCTCGCCCTCGACCTTCTCCCGCAGGGCCAGCGCCTCTGCTTCGGCCTCGGCGCGGACGTGGTGGGCGCAGCGCTCCGCTTCCTCGCGCACGACCGAGGCCTGGGCGGCAGCGGTCCGCATCACTGCCGCCACCTCGTCGCCGAGTTGGGTGTAGGCGTCGGCCGGTCCGGTTGGTCGAGCATCAGTGGCGAACCTGAGCACCTCGGCCAGCTCCTGTGTCGCGTCCCTCGCCGACTGCTGGGCCTCCTGCAGCGCGTCGCGGGCGGTGCACAGTTCGTCAACCAGCGCGGCGGCCAGAGCCGACAGGTCCGGAGTGGCGCGCGACTCGTGGGCGTTGAGATCCTGGGCCTGCATCGATTTCTCCACCGTCATGTCCTCCCCGCCGTCGCTCTCACCGACGTCGCTCTCACCGATGTCGCTCTCACCGATGTCGCTCTCACCGGGATAGGATCGGCCAGCTGGTGCACTCGGGGCCCCGGCGATCAGGTCGGCGAACCTCCTCGTCAGATCCTCGACTTCGTCGGCCATGGCCTCGTACTCGGTCATCGACCCGCCGATCGGATCGCAAATGTCGTCTCGTGGCGACGACGCCGTCAGACCACTGAGGGTTCGGTCCGAGTGCAGCCGAGCCACCCAGTCGTCGAAGGTCTCGTCCGGCGCGCGACCGCCCACAGCTTCACTTCGCCGGATCAGTTCCTTGAGGGTGAACACGCGGGGCCATGTCTCGGGTGCGATGAGGGCGACGCCTTGTGCGTGGTCGCTGGCCATACCCACCACCAGGTCGGCATCCGACAACAGTTCGGGCGTCAGCGTCGTGCCCCGTGCCCGGCGGGTACGAAAGCCGCGCCCGTGGAGAAGTTTGACGACGGCTGGATCGAAGCGACGCCCGCCGGGACGCAGACCTGCGGAGCGGACGACCACGTCTGACCCGAGGGCTTCCAGGTGATGGCGGAGGAAGCGTTCGGCCACCGGCGAGCGGCAAATGTTCCCCGTACAGACCATCAGCACGCGCGGCGCTCGACCGCCGAGATCGGGCATGGACGAGACGGCAGCAGGCGAGGACCCGGCCGCCACGGGCCATTGGGTACCCGTCCCCGCATCCGCCGCCCGTTGCTCCGGCACGTCCCTCCAAGCAATGCCCTACCCGTGAATCGACCAGCGCGTTGGAGGTCATTCTACCCCGGACCAGATTTGCAACATCGGCGCTCGATGATGGCGCTGAGGGACCGGATCGATCTCGTGGCTGTCGCAGCCGTGGAATAGCCTCTCGGCCGTGTCTGCGTTCCAGTCGCTGTACCGGCGGTACCGGCCGCAGCGCTTCGCCGAGGTCCGCGGCCAGGACCACGTCACTCACACCCTCCGCAACGCGGTGCGCACCGACAGCGTGGCCCACGCCTACCTGTTCAGCGGGCCCCGGGGCACGGGCAAGACCTCCACGGCCCGCATCCTGGCCAAGGCTCTCAACTGCACCGCCCCCGAAGACGGTGAGCCCTGCGGGCGGTGCGCGTCCTGCACCGAGATCACCAACGGCCGTTCCCTCGACGTCATCGAGCTCGACGCGGCATCAAACCGGGGTATCGACGCCATGCGCGAGCTGGTCGCCCGCGTATCGCTGGGCACCCCGGGACGGTGGAAGGTCTACATCGTCGACGAGGTCCACATGCTCACCACCGAGGCGGCCAACACCCTCCTGAAGACGCTCGAGGAGCCACCGGCCCACGTGGTGTTCGTGCTGGCCACCACCGAGTCCCAGAAGGTGCTCCTCACCATCCAGAGCCGCACCCAGCACTTCGAGTTCCGCTTGTTCCCGGCTGCCCTGCTGGTCGAGCTGTTGCAGGAGGTAGCCGCTGACGCCGGCCTCGACGTCGCCCCGGAGGCCATCGACATGGTGGCCCGGCGAGGCAACGGGTCAGCTCGCGACGCCCTGTCGGTGCTCGACCAGGTGGCCGCCGCCGGCGGTATCGACCACGAGCCGCCCGGCACCGACGAGCTCATCGAGGCGCTGGTCGAGCGCGACGCCGGCCAAGCCCTTCTGTTCGTGGCCGAGCGCTGTGGTGCCGGCCACGATTCCCGACAGCTCACCCGCCAGGTGTTCGAGCATCTCCGCCAGGCCTTCCTGGTCACCATGAGCCGGGGCCTGGTGGGTCTGCCCGACGACGACCTGGCGCGGGTGGAGGCCCAGGGTCGCCGTCTCGGGCCTGCTGCCGCGGTGCGGGCCATGGAGGTGCTGGGCGACACGCTGATCGCCATGCGTGACGCGCCCGATCCCCGGGTGCTGCTCGACGTCGCCCTGGTCCGGCTGTGCCGGCCCGAGGTCGACGTGTCGCCGGCAGCCATCCTCGAACGCCTCGAACGCCTCGAACGGTTGGTGTCGGCCCTCGGCACGGGAGCGGCGGCGGCCCATCCCTCGGCCGCCCAACCCCGGCTACAACCGATGGCCGCCCCGCCCGCCCCCCAACCCCCGCCCCCCGCCCCCCCCGCCGCTGCCGCCCCCACCGCTGTCGAGGCATCCGAGGGGGCGGAGCCGACGCCGAACGGCGACGACGCCCCGCCGGCACCTGCCCCACCGGCACAGGTTCCCGCCGCCCCTCCCGCGGCCTCAGCCGAGGGCGGCGCCCGGGCGGGACCGGCGTCGGCCGTCCGCCAAACCCTGGGCGCGAGCCGGCGGCCCGGGGCGTCGGGCGGGGCGGGTGGGCGCCGGCCGCCACCGCCCCCCTCCCCGCCCCCCTCCGATCCCTCACGCCGGCCTGCTCCACCCGAGCCGGGCACCGGTGCCCCGGCCTCCGCCGCCGGAGCTGTGTCCCCTCCCGACCCGCCGGCCCCGCCGGCCAGCCCCCCGCCGGCCAGCCCCCCGCCTGCCAGCCCCCTCGAGTCTGCGCCTGCGACTGCGGCCCAGGCCGCTCCCGCCTCCGAGACGGCCAAGTTCCCGTCTCGCGATGCCCTTACCCTGGCCTGGGGCGACCACGTCCTGGGGGCGCTGCCCAGGAGGGCGGCGGTGCGCTTCCAGGTCGGGCGCTTCGTGTCCGCGGCCGACGGGGTGGCGGTGTTCGCCCTGCCCAACGCCGTGCACCGAGACCGCTGTGAGGAGGTGCGCGGGGTCGCCGAGGAGGCCCTGTCCGCCCACTTCGGCCGGCCCATCCCCCTACGGCTGGGCACGGAGGGCAACGCGCCGGCTCCGACGGGCGCCGACGCTGCGCCGCCGCCCGACGACGAGGTCGACACGAACGACCTCCGGGACGCTCCTCCCGGCGAGCTAGCCTCACCCCTAGATCACGTCATGCGAGCCTTCGAGGGCGCCCAGGTGGTGGAGGAGTAGCGGTGGCAAAGCCAGGAGTACCCCAACAGCCCGACATGAGCGAGCTGCTGAAGCAGGCCCAGAAGATGCAGGAACAGCTCCTGTCGGCCCGCGACGAGGCGGCCGAGAAGGAGGTCGAGGGCCAGGCCGGTGGCGGCGTCGTCAAGATGCGGGTCACGGGCGGGATGGAGTTCCGCAGTGTCTCGATCGACCCCTCGGCCGTCGATCCCGACGACGTGGGCATGCTCGAGGACCTGATCCTGGCCGCCATTCACGACGGCATGGCTCAGGCGGCCAAGATCAACGATGCGGCCATGGGCGGTTTCGATCTGGGGGGCCTCGGCGGGGGCCTGCTGGGCTGAGCGCCCGGAGCACCCACACCTGTACGCCGCCCCTGTCCAGAGCCTCATCGACGAGTTGGGCCGCCTCCCCGGGGTCGGCCCGAAGTCGGCGCAGCGAATCGCGTTTCACCTGCTGAAGCTGCCGCTCGACGACGCCCTGCGCCTGGCCCGCAGCATCACCGAGGCCAAGGAGCGGGTCTCGTTCTGCACGCGCTGCTTCAACGTGTGCGAGGGCGAGGAGTGCGGCATCTGCCTCGACACCCGTCGCGACACGACCGTCGTGTGCGTGGTCGAAGAGCCGCGCGACGTGGTGGCGGTGGAGAAGACCCAGGAGTTCAAGGGTCGCTACCACGTGCTCCAGGGCGCCATCAGCCCCCTCGAGGGCATCGGCCCCGACCAGCTGCGGGTCAAGGAGCTCCTCGCTCGCATCCGGATCGAGGAGATCACCGAGATCATCCTGTGCACCAACCCCAACATCGAAGGCGAGGCGACGGCCATGTACCTGGCCCGGCTGCTGAAACCCCTCGGCCTTCGCGTCACCCGCATCGCCAGCGGCCTGCCCGTCGGCGGTGACCTCGAGTACGCCGACGAGCTGACCCTGGGTCGTGCCCTGGAAGGCCGGCGCGAGCTGGACGGGTGAGGTGATCGGGCCGGCGACGGGCCGTCCCCTACGGTGGCTCGAGTGGCCGCTGGTCTGCGCTTTCGCATCTTCGGCATCCCGGTGCACGTCGATGCCTCGTTCTTCCTGATCGCAGCCCTGCTCGGGTTCGGGGGTGGCACGCTCGTCTTCATTGTCAGCTGGGTGGCGGTGGTGTTCGTGTCGGTGCTGCTGCACGAGCTGGCCCACGCCGTGGCCTTCCGCCTGTACGGCCAGCATCCCCGCATCGTGTTGCAGGGCATGGGCGGGCTGACCTCGGGGTCAGGGCCCCTGGCCGGGGGCGCCGACATCGTCGTGAGCCTGGCCGGCCCCCTCACCGGGCTGATCCTGCTGGGCGTCCCCGCCTTCCTGCTCGGCGACCCGGCTGGGTCCTCGTCGACCTGGGATCTGGTACTGCGGGAGCTGGTGTTCGTGAACGTCGCCTGGTCGGGCGTCAACCTCCTGCCCGTGCTGCCCCTCGACGGGGGACAGGTGGCGGCGTCGTTGTTGCGTCGCTTCAGGGGCGAGGACGGCCAGCGACTGGCCCACAAGGTGTCGATCGCCGTGGCTGCGGTCGCCGCCCTGCTCGCCTACCAGCTGAACTACGTGTTCGGGTCGCTGTTCGCCCTGTTCTTCATCGCCCAGAACTACTCGGCACTGCGCGACGAGCGGCTGACCCGCCAGCGCGAACCCCTGGTGGCGGGTTACCAGGCCCTCATCGCCAACGACGTCGACGCCGCCATGGCGGCCGCCGACCGGGTGTTGTCCATGGCCCCGGCGCCCGCCCCCGACGTGGTCGCGGCGGCCGTCGAGCTGAAGGCCTGGGCCCGGTTGGGCACCGGGGGGGTGTCCGCGGCGAGGGAGATTCTGGAGGCCATGCCCCGCGGGGTGGCCGTCAACGGCTTTCTGATCGGCACGATGGCGCTGGACGAGGGTCGGACGGGCGACGCCCTCGGCGCCTTGGCCGACGCCTTCGCCCGTACCAACTCGGGTCCGTGGAGCGTGATCGTGGCCGCCGCCGTCGGTCGGGCCGGCGTGGTGGACGAACTGGTCGACCGCCTGTTGACCACCCCCGGCGCCGGTGCCATCGCCGTCGTGGCGCTGCAGTCCCACCTGTTCGTCACCGGCCGGTTCGCCGAAGCGGCCGTGGCCGGGCAGCGGGCCATGGCTGCAGGCGTCGAGGATCCCGCCCACGTGGCCTACGACGTGGCCTGCAGCTGGGCCCGGGCGGGCCGGCCTGACGAGGCCCTCGACTGGCTGGAGCGGGCCGTCGAGGCCGGCTTCTCCGACGCCGCCCTGGCCGGCGACGACCCCGACCTGGCCCCCATCCGGGGCACCGCCCGCTACCAGGCCGTAACGGCCCGCATGACCGGCGGGCACGGGGCCCAACCGCCTCGGCCCTAGCCGCCACTGTCGACCAGAACGAGGGGGGAGGATGCACGTCTTGGCGGTCGGGCGCTGGCTTCAGTACGCTCGGCCGCGTGTCGGATTTCCTGCGCCAGTACCTGACCGTCGCCGTCTTCTGCGGCGCCGCCTTCTTGATGGTGGGCGGCATGCTCAGCCTGGGCAAGCTGATCCGCCCCACCCGGCCCCAGGCCCAGAAGTACATCAACTACGAGTGTGGGGTCGATCCGGTGGGTGTGGGCTGGTCGCAGAGCCAGATCCGCTACTACGTGTTCGCCCTGCTCTTCGTGATGTTCGACGTGGAGGCGGCCTTCATCTTCCCCTGGGCCGTCCGCCTCGAGGCGCTG
Source organism: Acidimicrobiales bacterium (assembly GCA_051001215.1). GTDB lineage: Bacteria > Actinomycetota > Acidimicrobiia > Acidimicrobiales > AC-14 > DATAQC01. The sequence continues at coordinate 718 of JBPCNP010000097.1, read as the reverse complement.
TCGGTGTTCGGCCTGGTCGAGATGGTCGTGTTCATCTTCATCCTCGCGCTGGGCCTGGTCTACGCCTGGCGCAAGGGAGTGCTGCGGTGGGTGTAGTCGAGCGCGGGGGCCTGTCGGGCAAGGCCTTCAAGCCCCTCACCTGGCTCCTCAACTACAGCCGCAAGTACTCCCTCTGGGTGTACCAGTGGGGCCTGGCGTGCTGCGCCATCGAGATGGGGGCGGCCTTCGGGTCGCCGCGCTACGACGTCATGCGCCTCGGGGTCATCCCCTTCCCCGCCGGCCCCCGCCAGGCCGATCTGGTCGTGATCTCCGGCACCGTCACAGACAAGATGGCCCCGGCCATCCGCCGCCTCTGGGAGCAGATGCCCGACCCCAAGTACGTCATCTCAATGGGATCGTGCGCCAACTGCGGCGGCCCCTACTGGGATTCGTACTCGGTCACCAAGGGCGTCGACCAGATCATTCCCGTCGACGTCTATGTCCCCGGCTGCCCTCCCCGCCCCGAGGCCCTCCTCGAGGGCATCGTGTTGCTCCAGCAGCGCATCCGAGGCGAGGACATGGCCGAGCGCTGGCGAGGTGATCCCATTGTCGTCGACTGAGCCGGGGCCCGAGGAGCACCGGGACGAGCCGGCGTCCCCGCCGGCCGAGGACATCACCGACCCCGCTCTGGCCGCCGAGGTCGACAACCCGGCCGACGCCAATGCTCCCAGCGGGCAGG
>JBPCNP010000096.1:0-31801 GCA_051001215.1 Acidimicrobiales bacterium | reverse complement strand
GTAGAGGCCCTCGATGGTCTGGTGGTTGAGCACGTGGGTTCCTTTCACTGGTAGTAGCCCGGGCCGCGGAGGTTGTCGTGGTCGGGATGGGCGGACACCGGTGCTGCTTCCGCCGGCAGGGGTTGGCGGTCCAGGCCGGTGCGCAGGATCGACTCGACCGAGCGGTAGCTGTGGGCCCGGACGGCCAGGGCCCGCCTGCAGGCCGCCTCCAGGCGCTCGGCCCCGTAGCGCTCTCCCAGGCGGACGATGCCCAGGCAGGAGCGGAACCCCTGCTCGGGATGGCGCCGCGCCGCCAGGATGGCCTTGGCGAGGGTGGCGGTGGCCGGCCCGGTCTTGGCCGCCCAGGAGATGATGCGCCCCGGCGTCCACGCCGCGTGGCGGCGGTGGGACTCGGGCATGTGGGCCGGGTCGGTGGAGTAGCCGGGGGCGAAGCGGCGCAGGTGGGAGGCGGCCCGGCGGTGGCGGTGGAAGACCTCGACGACCGCGGCGGACACCCGCACGTCCACCGCCTCGCCCGCCAGGGCGTAGGGCACCGAGTAGAAGTGGCGGTCGGCGCGGAGCTCGATGTGGTAATCGATGTTGACCTTGGTCCGGCGCCAGGTGGCGAACTCATAGCGAGTCACCGGCAGCGGCCGCAGGGCCGGGCGGTCGAGCTCGGCGAACAGGCTGGCCCGGCTCCCGGCCAACTTCTTGAACGGCCGGGCGTTCATCCATTCGGCCAGGCGGGCGATCTCGACGTTGGCCTCGGCCAGGCTGGTGAATCGCTCGTTGCGGACCCGGGCCATGATCCAGCGCTCGGCCAGCAGCACCCCGGCCTCCACCTTGGCCTTGTCCCGGGGCTTGTAGGACCGGGCCGGGATGACCGCCACGCGGTAGTGGGCGGCCATGTCCTGGTAGGTGGCGTTGACGTCGGGCTCGTAGCGGTGCGGGCGGGTCACCCCCGACCGCAGGTTGTCGCACACCACGATGGCCGGGCAGCCCCCCAGCGCTTCGAAAGTGCGCACGTGGGCGGTGACCCAGTGCAGCAGCTCCTGGGACCGGACCGCCTCGGCGTAGAGGAAGCTGCTGGCCCCGAGCACGGCCACGAACAGCTCGGCCTCGAAGGCCAGTTCGCCGGTGCGCTCGTCGTAGATCGGGATGCGATGGCCCGGGAAGTCGACGAAGAGCTTCTCGCCCGCCTTGTGCTCCTGGAGCATGACGACGTCGACGCCCCGCCGCCACCGACGGTAGAGCTCGCAGAACTGGCTGTAGGCGTGGCCGTCTGGGAATGCCTCCTTGTGCTCGAGCCACAGCAGCATGAGGGTGACGTGGGGCCGTTTCAGCTCCACGTGCACCTTGGCCCACTCCGGCAGGGGACGGGCCACCGGCGGCGGCGCCTCGGTGGTGAACAGGAGCGCTTCGAGGGCGTCGTCGTCGAGGCCCTCGGGCAGCGGCCATGTGAGCCCTGCCGCGTTGGCTCGCCGCAGGTGGTCGGCAACGGTGGTGAAGGGCATCTGCAGCGACGCCGCGGCTTGGCGCAGGCTGAGGCCCTCGTGCAGGGTCAACCGGAGTGCATCTCGGATCTTGCGCATGCTGATATGGGGCCGGGGCATCGGCGTCTCCTTGAACGGTCTTGGTGGACGGTTCAAGTCAAGACGCCGGTGTCCTCACCTCACGGCGGCGCTACATGGCCTCTTGCCCGACGGGTGTACGAAAACACCGGAATCGCTGTACGGATTCGACCGGAACGGGTGTACGAAAACCTCCGGAGCACTCACGCCAGATCGTCGATGGCACTGATCGGGTCGAGCGCGTCGTCGCGCCGGATCAGCACGACGGTTTCGGTCGCCGTCCCGAACGGGTTGTCCTTTGATCCCCGAAGGCGAAGCACGGCGCCCCACGGCGTGGTCTCGACATCTTCGAGCCGGGCCCTGGCCAGGTCGTCAGGCCGCATCGCCCCGCAGTAGCCGACGCACACGAGGAGCCGGTCCCGCAACCCGATCGCCGAGGAGGATCCGCCTGCTGTCATGGCCATCGTCGCCAGCGCGTCGACCGGCAACACAGGAGCCCTTCGAGTTGCGGTCGTCTCGGTGCGGCTGTAGGCGTCGAGCACCTCGGTGGCCAGCGCCGACAGTCCACTCGTCGCGTAACCGGCAGCACCTTGGCGTTCCACCAGGTGGTGGAGCTGGGCTCGAAGCGAGTTTGGCTTGAGTCCCTGGTCGGCCCTGGCCGCCACGAACAGGGCCAGCCTCTCGGCGGTGGCGGGCAAGGGATCCCATCCCTGCTCGTCCGCCCACGATGCCCGGGTCGCCCAGTGGCTGTCGTGGATTGCTCTCGTCGCGGGTGACCTCGTCGCCCGAGCCCCGCTCAACGGTCCTGCCAGCTCGACGAGGTCGCTCAGGGATGTCGGATCGAAGCCGACGTCATTGCGCTGCACGGGCTGGCCCCCGGCTCCGGCAAGCACCCGGGTGGGCGACAGGATGTCCTCGGCGGCCAAGTCGCCCAGTCTCAGGTCCTCGACGTAGCGAACGGTCATGTCGATCGACGCGTGACGCAGCTGCATAGAGACGCTGGCCAGATCGTTGGGATCGGCCAGGTAGCGGCGCAGCGAGTAGCCCGATACTCGTGGCGGCAATCCCTCGCGGGTGGCGAGATCCTGGATGATCCCCCGAATGTCCCCCGCCGGAAGATGATTTCCCGCCGCCTTGCGGCCCGGCGCCCGATGGTGCAGGTTCACGAACAGCGGGCCGTCGTCGTCTCCTCGCACGGCCAGCCATCGGTCCAGGGCGGCGATCGGGTCCAAGGCGTCGTCGCGCCGATCGAGCAACACCGCCTGGTCCGGCATCGTCCTGGTCGTCTTGGCCACCGGCAGCCGCAGCCGGTAGAGCCCGCCCACGGGCTCGATGTGCTCGACCCGGGCCCGAGACAACTCCTCCATCCGCAACGCGCCGCAGTAACCGACGCAGACGATGGCGGCGTCCCGGACCTGAAGTCGCGCCGGCATGCCGTCCGACGAGGTGACCGGGTCGAACGAATCGAGGCCGTCCTGGAACAGCAATCGTTCGGTGAGCAGCCGGCCGTCAACGCTCTTCGCCAGTACCTGCCGGATGGCCCGTACCGGGCAGCCCACCCACTCGGAACGGTCGCGAGGCCGATCGAAGGCGTGGAGCCCATGGGCGACCTCGGCCAGTTCCTGATCGACGATCTGACCTCCGAGGACGAAGACACGTTCTACCGGGTTCTCGACGAGGCCTGAGTCTCCGTGGCGGCCGCTGTCGTGGTCGACACGATGATCGCCAGCGCCTGGCTTGGTGCGAAGCAATCGCGCCGCTACGCACAGTGGGGCCCGGTCTTGCGGGATGTCACCTGGGTGCTTCCGTTCGTCGTAGTGGCCGGGATGCGCTTCGGCGCCGAGGTCGCTGGCTGGGGAGCGCGACGCAGGACCGTGCTCGATCGGCTCGTGAGCCGAGCCGGCGTGGTCCTTCCCATCGAAGAGGTGATCGACGCGTACGTTGATCTCCATCATGGTGCGTCCGCTCCGGCCACGGCCTCGGCGCGAAGGATGACGAGGCCGACCGCTGGGTCGCCGCCGCCGCTCTTGCGGGCGCCTCCCACTGGCGTCGGACGACGGGGATCTACATAGGCGTGCCCGCCCTCCAGCGTATGGCGCCTGTGGCCGGATGACTGGTAGTCCAGCGTCGACCGCCCGTTGTCGACCAACCTGCGGGGGCTCGCCTTGCACCAGGGCCGAAGACGGGGCTTGGCTTGTCGAGTAGGCGGGATGGTCGAAGAATCCCACAGGGGCAGGGCCCAGCCGAGGACCGTTGCGGACGAATGCTGACGTGTGGCGCATCCGAGCTAGGTCCGCCGCAACACCGGGCTAGTCCGGTGGTACCTACGGGAGGTCGGTGAGGGCAGAGTGGTCGAGGTCCACCGTGGCTTCTCCTTCGTGGTCCGGGCAAAGAACACGCTAAAGATCACGCGATGGCCCCAACTGCGGGTGGACCCTTGCGCCGCCCCAAATCCCACTACTCCACTGGAACTCATTGTCTTGCTAGCTTGCTTCGAACGGCATCGGGACCGGCTGGTACTGCGTATCATCAGCGCTACCGGCCTCAGACACGGATCGGTGGATCGACGCTCTACTCCGGTCCTGGGCCAAGCACGGAGGACACCGGCTGCCCGGTGCCCTCCGCAAAGAGGTTGTCAGTTCTCAGCGGGCCGTGGACCCCGCCGAAGGAATCTGACCAAATGCCCGGTTGTTCGAGCTAAGCGCCCAAGCCCGATCCCGGCACCCAGCGCGAGGCTGAATATTACGGCAACCTCTACCGGCCCAACGAGGCCGAATACCAGGCCAAGTGCCATCAGGATGACGAAAACAACTATTCCCCTTAGGATAGCCATCATCCCGTGGTGGACCAGTAGTAAGAACCGTTGGCGTGGGCGTACATGTTGATCCTCGGGTAGGTGGTGTACCCACAACCATACTTGAAGACGCAGTTCTGGATCTGACCCTTGGCCTGGTAGCTCCAGCCAGTGTTCCACGAATAGTTCATCGCATCCCAGCCGTAGAAGAACTCGGTCTCCCAGCTCGGCTCACCCTGGACGACGTAGCAGCAGCCCGAGACGTTGGAAAACCAGGGCCGGGGGTGCCACTGATTGTACACATGACCCCATTGGACACCGGGAATTCCACCTCCCCAGGCCCACTGAATCTGGACGTTCCACGTGAACACCAGCGAGCCTAGAGTGGAGTAGAAGTTCGTCCAGGTGCGGACCCACCGCCAGCCTTCGGCCGAGCAACAGCCACCAGATCCCGAGGCTGCCGAAGTGACGCTACCGGGAGCCGTCGTGGTTGTCGTGACGGGCGCACTCTCGCCGCCCGTCAAGCCCGATCCCCGAATGGAGGAGGTTTTGGTCTTCGTCACCGCCCCGGTGCTGGGGTCAAGCGTCTTGTCGGTAACCGTGCGAGTCCCATCGTCGTGCATGACGCTGATCTCCGTAACCTGATGGGCCGTCACGTTCTTGCCATCAGCGTCAGACGTGTCGAGCCGGTCCACTCCGAAGGACTGCAACTTCGGATCGGGCCTTGAAGCCGGCCCCGGCGCCTTCACCGGGGTTGGGTCGGTTGATTTGGCTGCGACGGCTTGAGATGCCGTCAACGACACCGCTAGTAGCATCAGGACGGCCGCGCCCGGACCGCCCGCAACCGAGATTTCATCACTGACTCGTCCTCCATTCTGCCTCTGCCGATTGGCGTAGGTCCGTCAGCCTTGGCTTAGCACCGGCGTCAATAGTCCGATCGGCCACGCCGCCGGTTCGCCGGATGCCGACTCGGGGCCGACCCGCGCCTAAGTTAATCGCGCGGGCTACGATGTCGTCGTGGAGGTCGGCGAAGAGAACCTGAAGCGGTTCTTCTCCCAGACCATGCCGCTCTACGAGCGGGAGCGGCGGTTGATGGCGGCGGCAGTGGTGGAGAGGTGCGGCCGGGTGGCCAGGCGTTGGTGGCTCGGGCGACCGAGATGAGCCGCAATACCTTGATGGCCGGGGCTCAGGAGCTGGCCAGTGGTGCCATCCGCTCGGAGCGGGTACGACGCCCGGGCCGGGCGCAAGAAGTGGCTCGATCCCGAAATGCTCGTGGTCCTCGACTCGCTGGTGGAGCCCGAAAGCCGGGGTGACCCGATGTCGCCGTTGCGCTGGACGATCAAGTCCACCCGCACCCTGGCGGGCGAGCTCACCCGCCTCAGACACCAGGCCGGTTCCGGCCTGGTGGGACGGATGCTGCACTACCTGGGCTACAGCCTGCAGGCCAATTCCCGGACGCAGCATAGCGAATCCGCGATATCCGTGGCCCACTCGCTGACTTGTACCGACGAGTGCTGGATCGTGCTCCAGCTGCCAATGTAGTCATCCTTACGTATCCTCAAATGTTTTCAGATACGGATAACGGCGATTGCGGGATTTGCTTGAGCCTTGACAGCGTCGAGCGACGGTGGATACGTGCAAGGAACGCCGACTTGGCGGCTGTCATAGGTCAGGCAGTATCCGACGGGGGCTCCGCCCGCCTCTCGATCCTAGATGAACTTCATGCCTCGATGGCCACGACATCTGTGCCGAAACTCCGTACGCCAACGCCGTCGTAGTGAGCGAGTTCACCAACTCCTTCCATCCTACCGCCGCTGGCTACCGACGTATGGCGGAAGACCTCGCAGCGAAACTCAACCGATAGGGAAAACAAATGAGCCAGAGGGACATAGCGCTCGTCGTGATCGTGGTCACGCTCCTAATCGCAGCAGGCATCATTTTCTTCTTGATTCAAGGACTCAACCAAATATCATTCTGAAAACCGGCCTACCGGCGTACCATCGCCCGAGTCAAGGCAGCTCAGTCTTCGAGGCGGGTGAGGCGACTGGCGGGATTGGTAGAGCCCCAGGTGTTGGTGCGGCGGTAGTAGGAGTCGAGGCTCTTGTGGTTGCGCCAGCCACCGTAGGTCTGGACCTGCTCGCGGGTTGCGCCGTCGTCGAGGGCGTCGGTGGCGAAACCGGCCCTCGGGCTGTGGGATCCGTAGTCGCCGGCGAGGCCGGCTCGGGTAGCGGCGTTCTTGACGATGTCGCTGACCGACTCTCGGCTGATCGGCGTCGTGTAAGCGCCCTTCCGGTTGAGGGCGGGGAACACCGGGTCGTCGGGTCGCAGAATTCGGCCTCGGAGTCGTTCGAGCCGACCGATCCAGTCGGTGATGGCGGAGACGGGACAGATCCAGGGGTCGGGACTGCGGGGCACGCCCCTCATGTGGCCTTGGCCGTGCTGGTCGTTCTTGGCCCGGGGGAGGGTCCACTCGATGCCCTGGTCGACGAAGCGGAGCTGGTGGCGGCGGGTGGAGGCGAGCTCTTCGCCGCGGAAGCAGCCCCAGTAGAGCGCAGTCAGGATCGCCCGGTCCCGGACGTCGTCGTCGGATGGTTGACCCAGGGCGACGGCGACCGTGAGCCGTTCGGTGGCGTCGAGGCGGGGGAGGCGACGGTCGACGGTTGTCGGTTGGATCCCGGCCCGTCGGGTGAGGGAGGTGACGATCCACACGACGCCCTCGAGGGTGAGGCGGCCGGAGTCGCCGGTGAACATTGGGGCGTCCGGCGCGATGGTTGCGCGGAGAGCGGTGGTGGCGGTGACCGGGCAGATGTCAGCGAGGCCGTTTGGCCAGACCTCGATGGGGTGCAGGGCGGGGCCCCCGCGTCGTGTGAGGAGAAGGACCAGCGGGTCGAGGGGCCCGGCGGGCGGTTGCACCTTGGCCCGGTCGAGGCTGGCCAGCTGTCCGGGTCCAAGACCAAGGTCGCCATCGGTGCCCAGCAGGCTCAGGGCGAGGTCCCGGGTAGCAGTGGCGGCCGGTTGGCTGAGGGTGAGGCAGATGGTGCCGAGCTGGATGCCTCGAAGGGGATCCTTGCCATTGGTGGCCGTGCCGTAGGTCTTGCCATAGCCTTCGAGGAGCACGGCGATGGTCGGGTCGCCGGTGGGGTCGGGTTGGCCAGCGACGGTGTGGCGGTAACCGATGGCGGCGACGGCCTGGCGCAGGTAGCCGTGGGTGAGGGGCCTCCCCGTCTCGATTCGTTCCCCGGTGTTCCGGTCGACGCGGCGATAGACCGTGAGGAACGCCACGAACAGGCTGACCACCTCGGCGCTGACCGGGGGGGTGGCCTGAAGGCCGACGGCATCGCAGAACCGTTCGAAGGTGGCCCAGTGCTGCTGATAGGAGGCCTTGGTGTTGCGAGCACGACTGTTGGCGGCCAGGCGGGCACTGACCTCGACGAGGCGCTGTAGCTCCGGATTGTCGCCGGCGACCGCGGCCAGCCGTCGCCGGATCTCACTCGCCGGGGTCCACGACTCATCCGGGGCGGGCAGGCTGAGCAGGGCGGCCGCCTCAGCCGGGGGCCCGTCCGGCAAGGGCGACGGCCCCGTGACGCTCGGCTGGTCGACGGGGGAGGCCCCCTGGCATTTTCCGCATCGACCGCCGGCGGTGGCTACCCGGTTGGTGCACGGTCGGCCAAAACGGTTGGTCCCTGTGCAGAACACCGGTGCCGTCGGAGTGGTGGTGTCGGTCAACGCTGTTCCTGCTTCCTCGAAGCGGGCATGGTTGTTGGCATGGCCGGCGCCAGCAGCCGGTCGGCGAGGGTGGCGGCGGGGTTGTCGACCCACGCCGACAGCGACTCGACGTAGCCCTTGGTCGTGGTCGGCGAGCTGTGCCGGAGGTGGCGTTGGATGCTGACGAGGTCCACGCCCGCCTCGTAGGCGTGGGTCGACCACGAGCGGCGCAGCGAGTGACCGGTTGGAACTGTCCGCAGCCCAGCCGCTTTGGCCAGGCACCGAACTCGGTCGCCGATCCCTTCGGCGCTCATCGCCCGGTCGGCGCCGACATGGACGGGGACGAGGGGCCCCACGGGGGCGCCAACCGCGCCAATGAGGTCGTCGATGGCGGCCACCGGATCGAGGCTGTCTCGACGGCGGAGCAACACGACGGTCTCTCCGGTTTGGCCCGTCGGGTCGTCCTTGGCAGTGCGCAGCCGCAGCACACAGCCCCACGGCGTGACCTCGATGTCCTCGAGGCGGGCCCGGCTCAAGTCGTCGGCCCGCATGGCCCCGCCGTAGCCGACGCACACGATGACCCGGTCCCGCAGGCCTTCTGGTAGCGCCCAACCAGTCACTTCGACCATGGCAGCCAGGCCGGCCAGGCCGAGGATCGGCGCCTTGCGCGTTGTGCGCGTCGACGACCGGGAGTAGGCGTCGAGGATCTCCTCGGCCATCTCACCCAAGCCGCTGGTGGGGTGGCCGGCCTCGGCGTGGCGACCGACGATGGTGGCCAGCTGGGCCCGCAGTGAGCTGGCCTTCAGGCCCTTGTCGGCCCGGGAGGCGAAGTAGAGCGCCAACGCTTCGGGGCTGGTCGGCTCGGCCGGCCAGCCCTGGGCGTTGGCGAACGCCCTCCAGGTATTCCAGTGCGAGTCCTCGATCCTGCGAGTCGAGGGTGCCTTGGCGGCCCGGGGAGCTTGCAGCAGCCGCGCCTGGTCGACCAGCTCCACGAGCGGTGTGTCGCCGAACCCGAGATCCTTCCGGCCCGTCGGCTGGCCGCCCGGGCCGGCCATCGCCCGATCCGGGGACAACATGTCGTTGCCGTCGAGGTGGTGGGTGCGAAGGTCCTCCACGTAGCGGACCGTCATGTCGATCGAGGCGTGCCGCAATTGCAAGGAGACGGGGCCCAGGTCGTTTGGGTCGGCCAGGTAGCGATGGGTGGCCCACGAGCGGCGCAACGAATAACCCGACACCGTTTCCGGCAGGCCCACCCGCACCGCCAGGTCGTGGATCACCTCGCGAAGGTCTCCGGCCGGCATATGCGCACCCTCGGCCAATCGGCCCGGCGCCCGGTGATGAAGTGCGGTGAACAGCGGGCCGTCGTCGTCGCCCCGCACGGCCAGCCACCGATCCAACGCGGCCACGGGGTCGAGCATGTCGTCGCGGCCGTCCAGGATCACCGCCTGGTCCGGCATCGAGCGCGATGTCTTGGCCCCGGGGATCCGCAGGCGGTAGCCCTCGTCGATCACGTCGATGTGCTCGAGACGGGCCCAGGCCAGCTCCTCGACCCGCAACGCGCCGGCGTAACCCACACACACGATCGCCGCGTCACGGACCTGGAGCCGGGCCCCGACGCCATCCGGGGCAGTCGACGGGTTGAACGATGCCAGGTGCGCCTGGTTCAGCTGCCGCAAGTTCAGCAGTGGTCCTTCGCCGGCGACCGCGGCCAGCTGACGGAGCGCCCGCACCGGGCACGCCACCCATCCCGGATCGGCGACCAGACGGACCGTCGCCGGTGCCAACGCCGGATGCTTGCCAACCAATGGCATGGCCGGCAACGCCAGCTCTACCCACGCCCCCGCCGGGCCCCACGAGACGTCCGAGGCCGTGACCGTCCCCAGCTGCCGTGGGCGCACAGCCGGCAGACTCGAGCGGACCACCTTCGCCGCGAACTTGAGGCCCATGGCCGGGAGCGCACCGGCCATGGCCATCAGCGCCCCCACCGACAGCACCGGCGCCGGCCGCCTTGGCGACGCCCCTCCGTCTCGGCTCATCGCCCGCAACACCGTTCTCGCCCCCGCCGCCACATCGTCGGCCCCGGGCTCGAACTTGGCGTGGAACCACGAGATGGCCGACAGGTTCGCTGCCACCCCCTCCCGGCTCACGCCCGCCGCGTGGCGGGCCACCACGAACGCCGCCACGTTCGCCGGATCAGCGGGCAGTGTCGGCACACCGTAGTGATCGGCGAAGGCCTGCCACATCCGCCACCGCCGCTCGTAGGACGCCCTCGTGGCCGGCGTTACGTCCGCCGCTGCCCTCAGCAGCTCGGCCACTGTCTCGTCCAACCGATCGAGATCCACCACTCGGGGACACCCACCCCCTACCCTTGAAGTACTGCGACTTCGTCAAGCAGCACTCTACGGGCTACAGCCAACTAACTCAAGTTAGTTTCCAGTGGTACTCCAGTGCCACGGCTCCGGCGGGTAGTTGAAGAAGCCGAACCGGGCGGCATTTGCCGACAGCCATTGAAAGGCCGGGCTGCCGCGGGTGAGGAGGCCCCCGCCGGAGGAAAAGTCGATGGCCAGGCCCTGCTCGTGCATCGACGAGCCGGGACGGGCGGTGGGCACCCGGCAGGAGCTCGCCGGGGCGGTGTAGACGTCGGGGCACCCGTTGGCCTGGCGCAGCGCCACCTGCGACGAAGAGTCTCGGTAGCCCGACCCCCCGAGCGAGATGCCGTCGGCCTGGGCGGCAGCGAGGAGCGAGCCGAGCTGGGCGGCGATGGAGGAGGCGACGGTGATCCCGCCCACCGTGGTGAGCCCGACCCTGCCGCTCGGCACGGCCACCGGGTCGGCGGCGGCGGGGGCATCGGGCGCCCGGGTCACGACCCTGGCCTGGGCGGCGGCAGCCGAGGCCGCCTTGAGCTGGGCGGCCAGGGCGGCCTGGCGGGCGGCGATCTGGTCAGACAGCTGGGTGTCGACGGCCGACAGCGCCGCCGACTCGGCCAGTCCCGATTCGATGCGACCCTCCACCTGGGTGGCCACCTGGCGCTGCTGGCCGGCGGCCTGGCCGAGGCTAGCGAGACGCTGCTCCACCTCGGAGCGCCGCGCGCCGGCTGCCCGCTGGGCGGCCTGGGCCGCCTTGCGCTGGTCCTCGAGGTCGGCCTTCGCCGTCTTGAGCTGTCGAGTCACCTCGGCGCCGTGGTTGGCGCTGATGTCGAGGAACTCGTGCCTCATCGAGGCGTCGTTCAGCGACTCCGACTTCAACATGGTGACGAATGAGCCCTTGAGCGGGCTCATGTAGGACTCGACGGCGATCCCGGCCATCTTGGCTTTTATGGCGGCCAGCTCGTCGGCCTTGCGGCGTTCGGCGTCGAGCGCCTCCGCCAGTTGCTGGTCGGCCACCGCCGCGGCCTGCTGGGCGGTGGCGACCACGGCCTGCTGGGCCCCGAGGTTGGCGTCGAGGTCGGCGAGGGCTTTCTGCACCTCGGCATCGGAGGCCCGCAACACGTCGACCTTGGCCGCCACCGCCGCTCGATCCTTGCGGACCTGATCACGGCGGGCGGCGGGATCGTCATTGGAGGCTGCACCGGCCACGCCGGGTACCAGGGTGAGGACAGCCACCATGACGGCCATCAGGGCGCGCGCCATTGGTCCGCGAGATGTCGCGAAGTGGCGCGCTATCGGGCGTAGAGTCGGCTCGGGCATGTCAGGAAAGGCGCGACCATCGAGAAGGGTCGGGTCACTGAGCACCCGAACACTACAGAGCGCGCCGGCGGGATCCAACCCAAACGGGTCGGGGATCGTCGAGCGGGCATCGGCGGGGGGCCAGGATCGTGGGGTTGTGACGTCGAACGCGGTGCGGGCTCGTCGGGTTCAGGCGGGGACGGGGGCCTGTGCGCTCGTCGTGGTCGCCGCCATCTTCGCCGTAGGCGCGTCGGCCCGGCGGCCCCCTACGGAGACCGCAGGATCGGGCGATGCCGAGGCCACGGTCGCCCCTGGAGCGGCCCTCACCGCCCCTCTCGGCAGCGCAGCCCCACCCTCGGGGCTGCCATCGGCGTCGACCCGTATGTCCCAGGCCCGGGTGATCCGCGGCGCCATCACCCCCAAGTCGGTGGTCGCCTCGGGCGACGGCCAGGTCTTTGCCCAGAACATGATGTACTCCCACACCATCACGGTCTACGACGTCGGTGGCGAGCTGAAGAAGACCATTCCCGACACCGTCGACCTCTCGGAGGCCGGGCTCCCCAGCCATCCCGGCGTGGTGCAGGGTGCGCCGGTCGAAGTGGCCTTCTCCCCGGACCGACGCTTCGCCTATGTCTCCAACTACTCGATGTTCGGTCCGGGCTTCGCCAAACCGGGCGACGACGTGTGCTCGCCGGGCAAGTTCGACAACAGCTACCTGTACCGGGTCGATGTGGCCACCCTGGCCATCGACAACGTGTACCCGGTGGGCTCGGTGCCGAAGTTCGTGGCCGTGACCCCCGACAACCGGTACGTGCTGGTGACCGACTGGTGCTCCTACGACCTGATCGTGCTCGACACCGCGACGGGCGCGACCGTCAAGCGCATCAAGGTCGGGCCCTATCCACGGGGGATCGTTGTCGACCCGACCTCGACCACGGCGTACGTGGCGGTGATGGGGACGACCGACGTGGCCAAGGTCCAGCTCTCCGACTTCTCGACGACCTGGATCCGGGGGGTCGGAGCCGGTCCGCGCCACCTGGTGATGGATCCGGCCGGGACGTCGCTCTATGTCACCCTCAACGGCGGCGACAAGGTGGCCAAGGTCGACCTGCGGACCGACAAGGTCGTTGCTCGACGGGCCACGGGCAAGGCTCCGAGGAGCATGACGATCGCTCCCGACGGGCAGTCCCTCTACGTGGTCAACTACGACTCCAACACCGTGACGAAGCTCCGCGCGTCCGACATGGTTGTCCTGCAGACGCTGCCCACCAACGCGAAACCCATCGGGATCACCTATGAGCCGGTCTCACGCACGGTATGGGTCGCCTGCTACACGGGATCGATCATGATCTTCAGGGACGGTTGAGCCCGCGGGCCCACCGGCTCCGCACCGACGTCGTGTTCGAAACCCGATGGTCGGGTACCCGGTAAAATCAGAAGATGTCCACTGCCCCGTCGCTGCCGTCCGAGTCCGATGTGATGGCCATGCTCCGGGGCGTCGTCGATCCCGAGCTCGGTTCGGACATCGTCGACCTCGGCATGGTGGAGGGTGTGTCGGTGGCCGACGACGGTCACGTCACCGTCACCGTCGCCCTCACCGTCTCCGGATGCCCGCTCCGCGTGCAGATTCGCGACGACGTCAAGTCGAAAGTCCGCGCCCTGCCCGGTGCCACCGACGTCACCGTGCACTTCGGGGAGATGAACCAGGCCCAACGCAGCCAGGTCATGCAGCGGGCCCGGCGTTCCGCGGCCGACAACTCCCCGGAGACCGAGGTCCCCCTGAACGCCCGGGTGATCGCCGTGGCCAGCGGCAAGGGGGGGGTGGGCAAGAGCAGCGTCACGGTGAACCTGGCTTCGGCCCTGGCCGCGCAGGGCTTCACCGTGGGCGTGCTCGACGCCGACATCTGGGGTTTCAGCGTGCCGCGCATGCTCGGGATCGCCGGCCGTCTCGGAGCAGCCGACGACCGTCTCATCCGGCCGCACGAGATCCCGGTGGGACCTGGCCTGCTCAAGGTCGTCAGCATGGGGCTGCTGGTCGACGACGAGGACACGGCCATCATGTGGCGGGGTCTGATGCTGGCCAAGGCCCTCGAGGAGTTCCTCGTGAAGGTGGCGTGGGGCACCCTCGACTACCTGTTGCTCGACATGCCCCCCGGCACCGGCGACATCCAGATGGCCCTGGGCCGCATCCTGCCTCGTACCGAGATGCTGGTGGTGACCACGCCGACCCAGGCCGCGCAGAAGGTCGCGGCGCGCGTCGCCGACATGGCCCGGCGCTCGTACCTCAAGGTGCTGGGCGTGGTCGAGAACATGAGCGTGTTCACGTGCGACCACGGCGAGGAGTACGCCTTGTTCGGGTCGGGCGGGGGTGCCGCCCTGGCCGCCGATCTCGACGTCCCTCTTCTTGCCAGCATTCCGCTGGAGCCGGCCGTCAGCGCAGCCAACGACGCAGGACGGCCGTTGTCGGTGGCCGCACCCCACAGTGGGGCTGGCGCCGCGTTCGCGGCCGCCGCCGAGCGGATCGCCAACGAGCTGTTCCCCCCCATCGACATGACCGGCTGCACGGCGAGGGTGCTCACGGCCGTGGAAGCCGCCTTGGGCGCCAAAGCCTGATCTTCAGCGAAGCCTGACGATCAGCGAAGCCTGACGATCAGCGGAGTCGCCGCTGGCTGCGCGCCACGACGCGGTGCATGGCTCCGGCCCGGACGGCGGAGCGAACAGGGGGGATGAGGAGAAGCAGGCCGAACATGTCGGTCACGAAACCGGGTGTGAGCAGGAGCGCTCCGGCGAACAGGATGAGGACCCCGTCGGCCAGCTCCCGACCGGGGACGTGCCCGACGTCCATCTGCTGGCGGAAGCGACGGAGCACGCCGAGGCCCTCACGCTTGACCAGCCACGCCCCGCAGAGACTGACGAGGAGCAACAGGGCGATGGTGTTCCACGTGCCGATGACATGGCCCACCTGGATGATGACGGCCAGCTCCACCACCGGCACGACCAGGAAGAGCACGAAAAGCACTGCCAACACCCCGCCCAGGATACCGGCGTACCCTCGTTGGCGATGCCGACCACTGCGAACCCGGGCGACGACGCCCCCGTCGAGGTCGTCGTCCTCGTCGACGGGCGGGCCGCCGCCACGACCGGCCGGAAGCTCCCCGCCGGCCGGAACGCGGTTGGCCGGCGGGGCGCCGGCGGCGAGGGCCGTCCGGCCCCACGTCCGCCCCGGGCGACGCCAGGGTCCGGGGGCGCCCCGGTGTCGCCGACGGATGCCGGCTTCGAACCGGTCGGTGCCACGACCGTCGTCGAACCTCTCGCCTCGCCATCCCGGCCCACTCCGGCACCGGCACCCGCACCGCCGCCGAGACCCAAGCGCGTGCGGCGGCGGCCCCGGGCCGAGGGCTCGTTCCTGACCCGTCACGTCCGGGTGCCGGGGACGCTCGGCCTGGTGGTCGTCGTGCTCGCCATCGCCCTGGGCACCGGGTTCTTCGGTGCGTTCATCTGGGCCGGGAACGACGCCCGGAACATCCGGTCGACGCCTGTGCCGCCGGTGACCCTGCGGCGGGCCGAGACCTCTGCGGACACCGAGGTGACCACGACCACCAAGCCCGACCTGTCGGCCGACGCCCTTGCGGCGAAGGTGGGCCCGTCGGTGTGGAGCGTCCACACCTTCGACAGCGCCGGCCGGCCCGTACAGGGCTCGGCCTGGCTGACCCGCTCTTCGGGAGGCCAGGGCCTGCTCCTCACAGCGCTGGCCGTCGTCGAAGCGTCCACCCATCAGCCTGCACCCGACATCGTGGTTTCAGGTGGCGGTACCGACCAGAAGGCCCAGCTTTGGACCTGGGACGCTGCCCACGACCTGGCCCTGTTGGTGGTGGGCGGGACGGCCAAACCTGCGCTTCTGTGGACCAGCGACCCGGCCAGCGTCAAGGTCGGATCCAAGGTGTTCGTGGTCGGCGGCGACGTCAAACTGAAGCCCGGGGTCATCACCGGGGTGTCCGACCAGGCCGTGGAGCACAACGTGTTCGTCGACGACGGGCTGCGGGGCGGGGCCGTCGTGAACCTCAAGGGTGAGGTGATCGCCGTGTCGTCGGCCGCTTATACCGCCGGAAGTGAGCCCACCGACGCGGCCTTCTTCGGCGTACCCGTCCGGCTCACCTGCGCTGCGGTCCTCAGTTGCAGCGGTGCGTTCGGCGCCCCGGCCACCGAGGCCGGTCCCGCTCCCTCGTCCACCCAGACCTCCACGACCACACCCTGACGGCTGGCGGGTGCACGCCGCCGGGAACACTCACCGGTGGGGCTTGATCGAGGTTGGCGTCGTGGTCGTCGAGAAGCTGGGCAGGGTGATCGGCGGAAGGAGGGTGGGGATGGTGAGGCCCGGCACCGTTGTCGTCGTGGTGGTGGGTGCCGGCGTGATCGGCGGTCCGACCACCATGAACGGGCCGGTGACAGGGTCGGGGGGCACGCGTTGGGCACCGGGCGCGAGGCCACCTTCAGGGTTGGTGGGCAAGGGACCGGGCGGCGGGAAATCGGGTGTGTCGACGTTCTCGAGGGCCTTGATCATGAAGTTGTGCCAGGTCTGGGCCGGGATGGTGCCGCCGTAGACCCTCGGTACTCCCTTGATGCCCTCGAGGGGGCGCCTGCTGTCGGCGTAGCCCATCCACACCGAGGTCGACAGGGCCTGGGTGAAGCCCACGAACCAGGCGTCGCCGAAGCTCTCGGTGGTGCCGGTCTTGCCGGCGGTGGCCCCGGGGCGCCCGATGCCGGCCGCCGTTCCCGTCCCGCCGGTGACGACTCCCTCGAGGACGTCGTTGACGTTGTCGGCCACGGCCTGGTCGAGGACCCGCTTGCCCTTGTGCGTGGCGTTGTCCTCCAGCACGTGGCCGCTGGCATCGAGCACCCGCACCAACGGTGTGGCCACCTGCCGCACGCCCCGGTTAGCGAAGACCGACGAGGCCGCGGCCATGTCGAGTGGGGAGACCTCGTAGGCCCCCAGGGTGAGGCTGGCTCCGTAGGGCTCGCCGTTGGTCTGCTTGCCGTTGGGGTTGACCGTGGTGATCCCGAGGCGGCTGGCCATCTCCGCCGTCTTCTGGATGCCCACGTCGCCGATGAGCTGGGCGAAGACAGTGTTGACCGATTCTGCGGTGGCCTGGCGTAGGGTGATGGCCCCGAACCCGCCGGTCTCGGCGTTGTGGACGGTGCAGCCGTCGCCGGCGCAGTGCGGGTAGGTGTAGCTCGACGGTCCCGAGTACACCCGACCGGGCCCGATGCCCTCCTCGAAGGCCTTGGCCAGGGTGAAGGGCTTGAAGGCGGAGCCGGCCTGGCGGCCGGTGCCCCCGCCGGCGATGCAGATCGGGGCATCGGGGGGCGGGGCAGTGGCCGTGGGCGGGCAGTCGCCCAGGGCCAGGTTGACCTGGGAGGCGGAGAAGTCGCGCCCCCCGACCATGGCCTTCACCAGTCCGGTGGCAGGCTCGACGGTCACCAGGGCCATCTCCAACGGCGGTTTCGTGCCGCCGAGGGCTTCGGAGACCGAGGCTTCGGCTTTGGCCTGGAGCGTTGGGTCGAGGGCCGTCTCCACCCGCAGGCCGCCGCGGTAGACGAGATCGTCGCCGTAGCGGGCCACCAGGTACCGGCGCACGTAATCAACGTAGAAGGGCTCTGTCGGTGACTGGTACTCGGGGGGATGGATCACGGTGGCCGGACCGCCCGGAGCGGGCCGACCGGTACCGATGGCCACGACCCGCTGGGCCATGGCGTCGGTGAACTGGGCGTCGGAGATGCGGTGCTGGTCGTGCATCTTGGTGAGCACCTCCTCGCGGTCGGCCTCGGCCCGAGCGGTGGCGCTGCGGGGCTCGTCGGTGGACGGCGACCGGATGAGACCGGCCAGCAGGGCGGCCTCGGACAGGGTCAGCTCCTGCACCGGCTTCTTGAAGTACGACTCCGCCGCCGCCCCCACGCCGTAGGCGCCGCCCCCCAGGTAGACGTTCTGGAGGTAGCGGTAGAGGATCTCGTCCTTGGTGAGCTTCTTGTCGAGACGGGTGGCCAGGACCGCCTCCCGGAGCTTGCGGGCAAAGGTGCGCTCGCCGCCGGTGAAGGCGTTCTTGACGTACTGCTGGGTGATGGTGGAGCCGCCCTGCACGGTCTTGCCACCGGTGAGGTTGGCCCACATGGCCCGGAAGCCGGCCTTCACATCGACGCCTCCGTGGGCATAGAAGCGCTTGTCCTCCTGGGCCACGACCGCCTGCTTGAGCGCCTCGGGGATGTCGGTGATCTTCACGGGGATGTTCGTGTCGAACTTGCGGAGAATGCCGATCTCCGTGCCCTTGGCGTCGTAGATGTGGGTGACCTGCGATCCGGCGGCCGACTTGGGCGCAGGAAGGGGCGGGGTGGGGAGGGGGAGGAACAACAGCGAGCCCAGGGCGCTGCCGACGGTGACGATCGGAGCGACGACGGCGGCGACGAGGAACAAGGTCACGGCCTGGGCGACCTGCTTGGTCGAGAACGACATGAGTCGTCAAGCATGGCACTGTCGGTTCCAGGGCTGCGGGCGGCCGCCACTGCCTCAGGCCGGCAGGCCGCCACTGCCTCAGGCCGGCAGGCCGCACTGCCAGGCGCCGTATCCGAGCAGCGTGTCGGGGGACCGTATCCTCGGTTCATGCGGCCGCCCTCCGTCGACGCCATCGCCCGGGAGCTGGGTGACGTCGATTTGCCTCATCCCCTGCTCGTCGACGCGGCCAGGGCCGCCATCGCCGCCGGTGACCCGGGCTCGGCCCGCCGACGCGCCGAGGAGGTGGCCACCGCCCTGTTGCGCCCGGTGGTCAACGCCACCGGCGTTCTCCTGCACACCAACCTGGGCCGCGCCCCCCGGCCTGCAGGTTCTGATCGGGGTGCCGGGCCCGAGCGGCCCTCTGAGCGGGGTGCCGGGCCCGACAGTGGTGGTGCTCGGTTCACCAACCTCGAGTTCGACCTGGCCGAAGGTCGGCGGGGCTCGCGCTCCACCCATGCGGCATCGTTGCTGGCCCGGTTGGTGGGGGCCGAGGCCGCCCTGGTCGTCAACAACAACGCCGCCGCCGTGCTGCTCGTGCTGGCCGCCCTGGCCCGAGGTCGGTCGGTGCTGGTCTCCCGGGGTGAGCTGGTCGAGATCGGGGGAGGGTTTCGGATCCCCGAGGTGATGGCCCAGTCGGGTTGCCGACTGGTGGAGGTGGGCACCACGAACCGCACCCGCCTGGGCGACTACCGCTCCGCGCTCGACGACGACACCGCTCTGGTCCTCAAGGTCCACCAGTCGAACTACCGGATCGTCGGTTTCACCGAGGAGGTCGGCGTGCAGGCGCTGTCGGGACTCGGCGTGCCGGTCGTGGCCGACGTGGGCTCGGGCCTCCTCGACGCCACCACGCCCTGGCTGGCCGGGCCGCCTCCCGCGTGGCTGGCGGCCGAGCCCGCAGCCCGTCAGACCCTGAGCGAAGGGGCGGGCCTGGTCACCTTCTCGGGCGACAAGCTCATGGGGGGTCCCCAGGCCGGGATCATCGCCGGGAGGGCCGATCTGGTGGCGGCCTGCGCCCGCCATCCGCTCAACCGGGCCTTCCGCCCCGGCGGCATGGTGCTGGCCGCCCTCCAGGACACGGCGCTGGCCTACCTGCGACGCGACGGGGGCGCCATCCCCTTCTGGCGCATGGCCTCCGTCCCGGTGGAGGTCCTGCGGGCCCGGGCTGCGGCTCTCGGGGTCGGGCAGGTTGTCGAGACGACTGCCGTGGCCGGCGGGGGCTCGGTGCCGGGACAGGAGATGCCTTCCGTGGCCGTGTCGGTTCCCGGCGACCTCACCGCCGCCCTGCGGGCGGGTGACCCCCCGGTCGTGGCCCGGGTCCACGAGGGGGCGACGGTCTGCGACCTGCGCACCGTCGATCCGTCCGATGACGGCTTGCTGGCTGTCGCCCTGAAGCGGGCCGGCACCGCTGGCGCCCACCGGTGAGCGAGCCGGCACCCCGTTCGGGCACGGAGCCGGCACCCCGTTCGGGCACGGAGCCGAGCATGTACGTGGTGGCCACGGCCGGCCACGTCGACCACGGCAAGTCCACCCTCGTCCGAGCCCTCACCGGCACCGATCCCGACCGCTTCGCCGAGGAGAAGGAGCGGGGTCTCACCATCGACCTCGGCTTCGCCTGGACCACGCTCGCCTCGGGCCGGGAGCTGGCCTTCGTCGACGTCCCCGGGCACGTGCGCTTCATCAAGAACATGCTCGCCGGCGTGGGAGCGGTGGCCGCCTGCCTGTTCGTCGTGGCCGCCACCGAAGGCTGGAAGCCCCAGTCCGAGGAGCATCTGCGCATTCTCGAGCTCCTGGGGGTCGACCGCGGCGCCGTCGCCCTCACCAAGGTGGGGCTGGTCGACGACGAGACCCGGGAGCTGGCTCGCCTCGATCTGGCCGAGCACCTGGCCGGCACCTTCCTGGCCGACGCCGAGGTGGCCGAGGTCGACGTCCCCGCCGGCATCGGCCTCGAAGAGCTGCGCAACGTCCTCGACCGGCTCCTCGCCACGGTGACCGAGGTGGGTGACATCGGCCGTCCCCGGCTCTGGGTCGACCGGGTGTTCGCGGCCAAGGGCTCGGGGACGGTGGTCACCGGCACCCTCGCCGGGGGCAGCTTGGCGACCGACGACGAGCTGGTCGTGCTGCCCGGCACCACACGCGTGCGGGTCCGGGGTTTGCAAAGCCTCCAGGAGCGCCACGACCGGGTCGGGCCCGGCAGCCGGGTGGCCGTCAACCTGTCGGGTATCTCCCGTGGCCAACTGGCCCGGGGCAGCGTCATCGTCCGCCCCCACCAGTGGCATGTCACCCGCACCTTCGACGCCTCCCTGCGCGTGCTCGACAGCCTGGACCACGAAGTCAGCCGCAAGGGCGCCTACCAGGCCTATGTGGGCTCGGGCGAGCACCCGGTGTTGCTGCGGGTCCTGCCCGCCGGGGCACCGGCGGGTGACTCCGAGGTCGTGTTCCCGGGCGACGAGGGTTTCGTCCGCCTCCACCTGCCCCGGGCCCTCCCGTTGATGCCGGGCGACCGCTACGTCCTGCGGGAGAGCGGCAGGGGCGAAACCGTCGGCGGGGGCGAGGTGCTCGACGTCTCACCCGTGCTGACCGCGTCCAAGGCCCGACCCTCGCGCTCGGTCGAGCGGGTCGTGGCCGAACGGGGGTGGGTCGACGCCGACACGCTGGAACGTCTCACGGGTGAGCGGCGCCCACCCACGGTGGGCCGGTGGGTCGTGGGGGAGTCCGCGGCCGCCGCCGATCTGGCCCGGCTGGCAGAAGCGGTCGAGTCGGCCGGACCGCTCGGACTGGATGCGGCAACGCTCGACGATCGCCAGCGCGCCCTGTTGGCCCATCTCGACGGCGTGACCGTGGCCGGGGGGTGGGTGCGGCGGGCCGAGGCCGTCGATCCCCTGGCCGGCCATCCCTTCGTGGCCGCACTGGAGGCGTCGCCGTTCTCCCCACCCGATCCCGACGGGATCGACCGGGGGGTGCTGCGCGAGCTGGTGCGCAGGTCGATGGTGGTCGAGCGCGACGGCCTCTACTTCGCGCCGGCAGCCGTCGAGGCGGCCGCCCGCCACGCCGCCGCCCTCCTGGTCAGCCACCCCGACGGCTTCACCGTGGCCCAGGCCCGCGACGCCCTGGGGGCCACCCGCAAGCATGTGCTCCCGCTGCTGGCCATCCTCGACTCGACGGGCGTGACCCGTCGCCGGGGAGACCTACGTGTCGGAGGACCGCGATTGCCCGTCTGCTGAGGGCTCGGTGGTCAGGCCCCGACGCGTTGGGCGATCAGCGTCTTGCGCTCGAGCTCGTTGAGGCCGCCCCAGATGCCGTGGGGCTCACGGATCTCGAGGGCGTACTCGAGACAGGGGCGGCGGACCGGGCACACGGCGCAGATGGACTTGGCCCGCGTCTCCCGACCCTCCCGCTCATCTTTTCTCTCGAGATGCGCCGGTGGGAAGAACACCCTCGCCTGCGGACCTCGACAGGCTGCTTTGTCCTGCCAGAGCTCCTCGACCCGCTGACTGCTCACTGAGGCTCCCTCGTTGCCTGGGGGCCAACCTACCCCCGCCCTACTCGCCTGACAAGGGGCTGTTTCGCGCGTACATGCTGGTAGAGAGGCCGGTGCCCGCCAGCGCCTTCCCGGTGCGGAGTGCGCCAGTGCCCCGAGTGCGGCGACCATCGAACACGGCACGACGACAAGGCCGATCTTCGAGACCCGCAGCAGCGACGGCGACGCGCCGTCGCAGGACGGCTTTCTGCAGGAAGCGGCGGCGGGAAGAGCTAATGACCGGCGTCGCGGGCGCCACCGGTCTCGGGCTCGACTTCGAGGAGGAGCCCGTCGATGGCGACAACCCGAACCGGGGCGCCGGACACGATCGGGGTGGCCCGGTTCGTGCGAGCCCGCCACAGCGCCCCGCCCACCCGGACCGTGCCATCCGGGTCGATCCCCGTGTCGGCCTCGCCCATGCGTCCGACCATCGACTCGCGCCCGATGGTGGGGGTGGAGAAGCGGGCCCGCAGCATCGAGGCCATGCCTGCCACCATCAACACCGCCGACCCGGCCACGACGGCCACGATGGCGATCCAGGACACGCTCACACCCTCGCCGAACAGGCGCCATGACCCGACGGCGAGGGCCACGGTGCCGATCACTGTCCATGCCCGGGGGGCGCCCGCCTGGACGTCGACGGCCAGCCCGACCACCCCCAGCACCACCAGGCCCAGGCCCAGCGGGCTGGTGGGTAGTACGCCCAGGCCGTAGGCGGCGAGGATCAACGACCCGGCACCGACCGCTCCGGCCAGGCCGACGCCGGCCGTGAAGAACTCGAACACGATGAGGAGGAGGCCGATGACGAGCAGCAGGTAAGCCACCTGGGGACTGGCGGCGGCGTGGAGGACGCGCTCGCCGATGCCGAGCTTGGCGAAGCGGACGTTGCCGGACGCCTCCCGGCGCTGGTTCTGGCCCTGGTTGACCACCCGGGCGGTGGACAGCACCCGTCCGCCCACGCTCTGGCCGTCGAGGCCCACGATGAACTCACCGAGGGTGGGGGCGACCACGCCCGTGGCGCCACGGGCCCGGGCCTGGTCGGCTCCGAGGGCCCCGGACACCGACAGGGGGCTGCCTCGGGGCCCCCCCGGGTCTTTGCCCACGTGGGTCCCCGGGGCCATCCCGGCCAGGGCGGCGGCGGCAACCAGTCGGTTGGCGCCACCGTAGGCCCGCGAGCCACTGGGTCCCACCCACACCGCCACCGGCACCCGGGCGTGGCTGAGTCGGAAGGCGAGGACGTCGAGAGACGTCCGGTCGATGAGGGCCCCCGGGCTGTCGAGCTGGATCACCAGCACCTCGTCGTCGTTCTGCTCGGCCTGACGCAGTGACCGCTTCACGAAGTCGGCCTCGATGGGGTCGATGCGGCCGCTGACCTCGATCACGTCGACAGCCCGACTTGGCGGCGCGGCCCTACCCGGCGGCGCAGCGACGACCAGGCTGCTCAGTACGACCAAGGCGATGGCTAGTCTGCGGATCGGCTCTCCAGAGGGGCGGGCTTCGAGGAGGTTGGTTGGATCCTCGCGGATTCTGTCGCCAGTCCCGACTGGTCATCGTGGCCGGGAAGGGCGGCGTGGGCAAGACGACGGTCACCGCGGCCCTGGCGCGCCTGGCCTCCCGCCTCGGGCTGTCGGTGCTCGTCGTCGAGGTCGAGGGCAAGAGCGGCCTGGCCGCGGCCTTCGGGGCCGAGGACCTCAGCTACGAGGAGAGCGTCCTCAGTGCGGCCTCGAGTGACACCGGCGGAGAGGTGCGGGCCCGCACCGTCAGCGCCGATGTGGCGCTGGTGGAATACCTTGAGGAGCATGGGATGAAGCGTATGTCCCGGCGCCTGGTGCGCAGCGGCGCCGTCGACGTGGTGGCCACGGCCACCCCGGGGATCAAGGACATCCTCGTGCTCGGCAAGGTCAAACAGCTCGAGCGAGCCGGCGTCGCCGACCTCATCGTCCTCGATGCGCCGGCGTCGGGCCACGCCGTGCGCTTCTTGATGAGCCCCCGGGCGCTGCTCGACACCGTCGACGCCGGGCCCATCGAGTCCCAGGCCACCGAAGTGCTCGACCTGGTCACCGATCCCGCACGCTGCCAGGTGATGCTCGTGACCCTGCCCGAGGAGACCCCAGTCAACGAGGTGGTGGAGACGGCCTACGCCCTGGAGGACAAGGTGGGCACGAACCTGGGCCCGGTGGTGGTCAACGGGCTCTACCCGGTGCGCGCAGGTCTCGACGTCGATCCGGAGGCGGTGGCGGGGCCGCTCGGCTTCGGTCTGCGTCCCCGCGAAGCCGAGGCCCTCCGGGGTGCGGCCGCGTTCCGGATGAAGCGCCAGGACCTCCAGGCCGCCCAGGTGGCCCGCCTGGCCGACGCCCTGCCGCTGCCTCGCCTGCGCCTTCCCGCCCTGTTCGACGTGGACATGGGCCTTCCCCAGATCGACCAACTGGCCGACGCCCTGGCTACCGAGATCGAGTTGCTGGAGGCCACCCCGTGACCGGCCCTGCCGGCCTGGAGGCGGTGACTGGCCCTGCCGGCCCGGAGGCGGTGACTGGCCCTGCCGGCCTCCCCGACGAGTGGAAGGTGGTCGTGTGCTGCGGGCCGGGCGGGGTGGGCAAGACGACCGTCGCCGCGGCCGTCGCCCTGGAGGGTGCCCGTCGCGGCCGGCGCAGCGTGGTCGTCACCATCGATCCGGCCCGGCGCCTGGCCGATGCCCTGGGCCTGGACTCGCTGTCCGACACGCCGACCGCCATTCCCGGCCCGTGGCCGGGTGAGCTGTCGGCCCTCATGCTCGACACCAAGAGCACCTTCGACGCCTTGGTCACCAGGTATGCGGCCGATCCCGAACAGGCCGAGGCCATCCTGGCCAACCGCTTCTACCGCAACATCTCCGGCACCCTGTCGGGGACCCAGGAGTACATGGCCATGGAGAAGCTCCACGAGCTTCACGACGGCGGACGGTTCGACCTCATCGTCGTGGACACCCCGCCTACGCGCAACGCCCTCGATTTCGTCGACGCCGCCCGCCGCCTCACCCGCCTGCTCGACAACCGGGTCTTCCGCCTGCTCATGTTGCCCACGCGAGCGTCGTTCAAGGCCGTCAACCTGGCCGGCCAGACGCTCCTGCGGCCCATCGCCCGGGTGGTGGGAGCCGACGTGGTCAGCGACGCCATCACCTTCTTCCAGGCCTTCGAGGGGATGGAGGAGGGGTTTCGCCAGCGGGCCCATCGCGTCGACGCCCTGTTGTCGGACGCCGGGACCGCTTTCCTGGTGGTGGCCACCCCCCGCCCCGACGTGGTGGCCGAGGCCGACTTCTTCGAAGCCAAGCTGGGCGACGCCGGCATCGCGGTTGCCGCCCTGGTCATCAACCGCATGCATCCCCGCTACGGGGACGAATGGTCGGAGGTCAACCGCGAGCGGGCCCGCACCCTGGCGGGGACGCCCCTCGGTCCGCTCTACGACAACCTGGCCGACCTCCACCGGTTGGCCGACGGCGAAGAGGTGCACGTGGCCGACCTGGTGGCGCGCGTGGCACCGGCTCCGGCGCTGCGCGTGCCCGTGCTGGCCGGCGACGTCCACGACCTGGACGGCCTGGCCGAGATCGCCGCCCGCCTGTTTCCCGGGTGACGCCGGGGAGCAGGGATGCCGATCAGGGGGTCTTCTCGGCGCCTTCGTTGAGGGAGCGGGCCGCCTCTTCGATGGTCTCGGTGACGCTCACGATGCGATCGAAGCCGGTGGTGTGGAGCAGGCGGACGAGGGTGGGGCGGTTGCAGCACACAGCCACGTCGCCGCCCACCTCACGGGCCCGGCGGATGCCGCCGATGAGGGCACCGAGGCCGGCCGAGTCGACGAAGGGGACCTGGGACATGTCGATGAGCAGCTTGGGCTTGGAGGCAAGCTCACCCAGAGCTTCGCGGAACTGGCCGACGGTATAGGCGTCGAGCTCTCCGACAGGACGACACACGGTGTAGTCGTCGCCCTCGTCGAGTTGGATGTTGAGCACGTCGCCTCCTGGACAGTCCCGCCCGGGTACACCGATCATGCTATCGAACGGGCGGCCGACTACCCTCGGCGCTCGTGCCCGACGTCCTGGTGGTGAGCGACTCCCCGGCGGTGCGCGCCGAGATCACGTCGGCCATCGCCGATCGGGGCACCACGGTGTGGGAGCTCACCCACGGCGCCGAGGTCCTGGCCGCGGTGAAGGAGAAGACCCCCGATCTGGCCATCCTCGACCTGCAGATCGGCAAGATGGGCGGCATGGCCACCTGTATGGAGCTCCGCCTCGAGGAGGGCGCCGGTCGCCTGCCCCACGTGCCCGTACTCATGCTCCTCGACCGCCGGGCCGATGTCTTCCTGGCCCGGCGCTCGGCCGCCCAGGGTTGGGTGGTCAAGCCCCTCGATCCGCTCCGCCTGGCCCGGGCCGTGCGAGTGGTGGCCGCCGGCGGTACCTTCCACGACGAGGCCTACCGCCCCGTCACCGTCGCCCCGGGGGGATCGGCCGGCGGCTGAAGTAGCATCGCACTACCGGGAAGTGGCGCAGCTTGGTTAGCGCGCAGCGTTCGGGACGCTGAGGCCGGGGGTTCGAATCCCCCCTTCCCGACGGGTAAACATGCTGGTCAGGGCGTTGCAGCCCTGACCAGTCGGTGGCTCAGCGAGGTCCCAGGCCGCGAGCAGGCCGCGGGAACTCCATGAAGCGCCTCCGAGTCGCTCCGCGGCAGCGGCGTCCGCAGCGCTCGTTGCCTGCGCGTGGACGGCCAACGTGAGCCTCGGATCGCTGTGACCGAGACGAGTCTGAGCGGTCTTGAGGTCGGTCCCGTCGAGCACCATGCCGGTGGCGTTGGCCCTGCGCAGGTCGTGGAGGGCCAGGCCATCGAGACCGGCAGCGGCCACCGCCGGGCGCCACACCCGCCGGCGGAAGTGCGAGTAGTCCATCTGACCGCCCTGGGGAGCGGTGAAGACGAGCTCGTCGGCGTCGGCACCGGTGAGATCCCGAACGGCGAGATGGTCGGCGAGAAGGGCCATCAGTGCCGCGGGGACGGCGAGGGTGCGCCGGCCGGCCTGAGACTCGGGCGGCCCCATGACCATCGCCCCCCCCCACACCTCTCGTGAGCTGCTCGGCCACCTTCAGCGTCGAGCGGAGGAAGTCCAGCCGACCCGAAGCCCGGCACACTCGGCCCCACCGCAGGCCGAGAACGGCGCCAAGGTAAGCCATGGGCCCATACGCCAGGCGCTCGTCCGCCCAGCGTGGCGAGCAGATGCACCCGAACGATGGCTTCGTCGCGTGCCCAGGCACTCGGGCGCTTGCCGGGCGCGTCGAGCCACTGCATGGCCCAGTCCTCGAACGTGACCCGACCGGCGGCCGGGTCGAGTAGCCACCGGACAGTTTGGCGTGCTCGACGGAGGTGAGCCACCGCTCGGCGTCGATGCGCCGGGAGAACGTCTTCGACCGCTCGCGCCCGTAAGGGTCGCGGTACCCGGGCCTCCAACGGCTAGGACCCCGCTTCTCGACGTGTGCCACCCCACCCCCTTCCTTCCTGTCCAGGGGAGTCTCCGCATGGCACGGAGGCACCGGACCAAACAAGAATCCCTAGCCTCGTGTCAGCACATGGAGCCGAATCCTGGCCATCGGTGGGTGCTTACCCCCCGCATGGCCGCTTTGGTGGTCGACAAGGTGATTGCTCGACACCGCTTGTTTGGGGACTGACATACTTGACTCACCCTAGGTAACGTCGTAGACTCACCTTGTGAGCACATCGAAGATCCTCCCCACCACGCTTCTTGAGGCAATCCGCTACTTCACGGACCTTGATGTCTGCACTGAGTTCGTCGCCGGTCTGCGCTGGACGAACGGGCCTGCCTGCCCGCGTTGCGAGGGTACGGAGCACTCCTACCTGACCACGCGGCGACTCTGGAAGTGCAAGGCGTGCAAGAAGCAGTTCTCGGTCAAAGTCGGGACTATCTTCGAGGATTCGCCCCTCGGACTGGACAAGTGGCTACCGTCCATTTGGCTCATCGCAAACTCCAAGAACGGCATCTCGTCGCACGAGTTGGGTCGCGCTCTCGGCGTCACGCAGAAGTCGGCTTGGTTCATGCTTCACCGCATCCGGCTTGCGATGCAGACCGGCTCGTTCGAGAAGTTCGACGGCACCGTGGAAATCGATGAGACGTTCATCGGCGGCAAGGCTCGGAACATGCACAAGGACGAGCGTGCCCGCGAGATTCACGGTACCGGTGGTATGGACAAGACGGTCGTGACCGGCGTTCTCAACCGCGGGGGGGAGGTTCGTGCGTCGGTCGTTCCCGACCGCAAGCGTGCCACACTGCACGCCGAAGTCAGGAAGAACGTGGCTCCCGGTGCCAACGTCTACACCGACGCTCTGGACGCCTACTCCGGTCCCGGTGAGTTTGCCCACGAGACCGTCGACCACGTTGAGCAGTACGTCCGCGGCCAGGTCCACACGAACGGCATCGAGAACTTCTGGGCGCTGCTCAAGCGTGGTCTGCACGGCACCTACGTCAGTGTTGAGCCGTTCCACTTGTTCCGCTACCTGGATGAGCGCGTCTTCACCTTCAACGAGCGTGACCTGACTGACCTAGGCCGATTCACGGTGGTGCTCGGCCGTATCGCCGGGCGCAGGCTCACCTATGCCGCTCTGACGGGAGTGACCTAACCGCGATTTCGTTTGTCATCGAGTTCATTCTTCGGCACGGCAACTAGCTTCCTGGTCAATCCCTCAAACCGACCAAACTCGGACGGCGTGGGGACTACCCTGTCACCGTCTGGAGAGGGCTTCTTCGTCCAGATCGTCCTGCCTGTCCCGCTAAAGCTGAATCGCTCCCTCATTTCGTGCGCCTCCACTCGTCGTCACTAATGCCAGCGTGTTCGAGGATGATCCCCAATAGGCCGACTCTGATATCTCCGCGATGGGGATTTGGAACCCGGACCTCGTGCATACCCTTCACCATGTACTCGTGTTTGCTCCCGCTGTACGGTCCCTCCCACCCGAGTTCGTGGAATCGTTTGATCAAGTCTCTACGCGAGGTCGTCCTAGGAAGGCTCATCGTCTAGGACAAGCTTCACACCTTCCATTGGAGGGATGTTTGTGTCGCCCCGTTCGAGCTTGAGAACGACCCAATCGGCAAGCACTTCGGTGAGACTGGCGATCGCTCCCCCTAGTGTGTCACCGTCCGCCCATGGCCCGGCAAGACCGGCAACGTCTGCCACGTACAGATCGTCCACCCTACGAACGCGAGCGTGGCGAACGGCAAGGGCGACCCATTGGTCGATGAGACTGTCCATCGGGTTCCCGACAGACGGAGCGTCGTCATGCGTCACAGAGCTTGGGACGAACACCGTTTCTACCTCGGACGCCGGACGGTCGATAGCGTCGTCATCACGGCGGGTTAGCGCGGTACTAGCAGGGGTCAGAACGGCGGTCATTGTTCTCCCTCTTTTCGCATCAACTCATCAGGAGCAGAACTCACTACGACGTTATTGGCCTTGACCGCATACACGGGGGTACCCTCTTCGTCGTAAACGCCGTCAATCCTCAGCACTTGGACAACGATGGGCTTTAACCGGACGATTGTGCCATCGTCCAGCAGGTATTCGTTCCAGTACTCGCCCGTTGCGCGATACCCAAGTTCGGTAGCGTCGTGCATCTGGCCGTCCGGGCCGGGCACCTTTCGCTTCCGTTCCACATTCTTCCTCTCACGTACATCTTTGCGGGAGCAAATGACATAGCTGTACTTACACCGATGTAGAAATTACCCCGCCCATTGTCTCACGCCAGACGGTTCTTCACAGGGCAGGGTAGTCCTCCTGGCCTGGTGAGTCAAGTATGTCAGTCCCCTTGTTTGGGCGTCCTGTGCCATCACGCCAGCTCACACGGGCAGCTTGGGTACGGACGTATCGATCGACACCGCAGCGATCCGATCATCAGTCTTCGCAAATCAGATCACGGACGCGGATCAGGAGTTCCGATCCACCACGCTGCCGGCGTGCCATGTGGCCATGATCCGCTCGGTCACCCGCAGATAGGCCGCGTACTCCTCGGTGGTGGGGACCACGCGTTCGCCGTCGTGGCCGACGTCTCGGCCGAGCCGGGCCGAGACCATGTCGACGTCGTCGTCCCACTCCAGCTCCAGGAGCGCCCGCACGCGCGCTGCGCTCGCCACCAGGTGCTTGACCGATTCTCCGCGACCCGCCGTCGGTGTCGGGGAGGGCGACGAGACAGTCCCCGGGGATCAGCAGCTGTTCAACGCCGCGGCCCCTCGTTGATCGCCCTACCCTCCGCACCAGGGAGCCGTTGTGGAGGCCGGCCCTGCACGACGAGGCAGCGCCTTGGTGCAGGGCCCAGTCGCTGACCCAGGCGACCGTGTCACAGCATTGTCAAGATGTTGTCAGGATCTGCTGGACGTGCGATTCCCCGACTCCCACCTGCTCGCCTGCGACCGAAAGACCAGCTTCCATGGCGCGAATGAACTTGGCCTCGCCGTCGCCCCGACGAGGTGGAGAGAGAGCGCCCATCACCGACGGCGCTGCGGCCCCGGCTATTCGCCCGTGCACACGTTGATCTCCTGGAGGACGTGGTCTGCGTCCCGGGCCGAGCCCGGCTGGCGAGCGAAAGCAATCACGCACAATCGCGACGAGCACCTGTTGGTCAGCAGCGTCGGCACCGCCGCCGGGGGCACCTGGAGGGTGAAGGCAAGATCAACAGGGTCGGTGAGTCGGAGGTCGCTGGCCAGCACGACCGGGGGAAAACCATCCACGGTGATTGGCGACCGGGGCACCTTTAGGACGTAGCTGAACCCGGCGTGGTCGGACCTACCGCTGCCGATCATCCTGTGCTGCAGTGCGACGGCAACGTGGCGGAGCAGCACTGACCGAAGAGGTCGGACCCGGAGGGTTCCCGCGACGATCTGTCCGGGGAGGGCGGAGGGGGGGCGAGAGTTCAAGTCGAGGGCGCAGGCCAGGAACGGTCCAGCCGTCGGAACGTCCGTTTTCTGTCTCAACTCCTCGACCTTCCGCAGCGTCTTACTGCTCACCCTCCCGGTCATGCCGTCCCGGACACTCGGGAGTGCACGTTCCACCCGTGCCACGAGCCCGAGGCACGGGTCACACCCTCCACATGGGCATAGAGGGACCGGGGCGACGCCAGGTGCACAATGACCGAACACATCAACTTCCACGACGCTGCTGACGCCGTCCCAGCATGCTCGTCGTTCGGCAGCGGTGACAACGACCATTCGGTTGCTCCCCCTCCGAACGCCGGGACCGGGCGAGACGTGGGCCCGAGCCGACATCTGCCAGAAGGCGTACGTTTTGCGGCGGGTGAAGCTCGCTGGAGATGGAAGGACACGGCCCCCGTGCAAGAAGAGTGGAGCCGGAAGGGGCGCAACGCTCAGCGACAAGACAGCTCGCAAGGGGGGTCGACCGCGACTTGAAGAAGCTCCGAGCTGAAATCGCTGCGCTTGAGGAGCACCGCGCGAAGCTCCTTGCCGACATCGAAGCATGACCCTCGCGGGGCGGTCACGCGTCCCCTATTCGCCGCAGGCGCCTGTGCGACGAGCAGGCGGTGCGTCCCCTACCGACGGGTAGGTAGGAGACCCCGGTAGCGATTCGTGGTGCCGAGGAGAGCCGGCGCTGGCGAAGACGTTGGGGTTCGCCCACCATGGCGCGTGTCGGGCCGATCGAGCGACGACAACCCGGCCCGCAGACCGATCCGCATTTGGGACGGCACGCTGGTCGGCTCAGGAGGAAGGCCGCTGGCGGGGTCGGGATCTATAATCGTCCCGTTGCGGTGGGGCCGGCATGAGGGGCACTCAGCTTCAGTTGCACCCGGCCTGCGGATCGGTCAGGCAGGTTCGTTGCCGGCGAGCGAGCTGAGGTCCAGTCGGACGGGTCGGTCGTCGACGGTTACCTCGATGACGTTGTTGGCCGTGCGGAACTGGTCGGCCACGAAGTCGTGGGCCTCGAAGGTCACGGCCATGGCCTTGGACAGCGCCGGAAGGTCGACCAGCACGTACAGGCGGGCGCCGCCGAGG